>JBJDYT010000008.1:0-34423 GCA_051867635.1 Oscillospiraceae bacterium | reverse complement strand
AAGCAGATGGGCTGAATGCCCTTGACGATCTCATAGGGGTCGAAGCCCTTGGCCTGGCAGATTTCGCGGCACTCCTCCACGGAGTTCAGACCATACTGGGCCAGGACGCCATTGATCTTGTCGATTTTTCTTTCGTAACCTTCAAACAAAGCCATCTTAGCGTCCTCCTCTTATTCGTGGCGGGGATCGATGTACTTGGCAGCGCCGGCGAAACGGCCATAGGAACCCTTGGCCTTCTCCAGAGCGGTGTTGGCATCGTCGCCCTTCTTGATGAAGTCCATCATCTTGCCCAGGCTGATGAACTCGTAGCCGATGATCAGGTTCTCTTCGTCCAGAGCGATGCGGGTGACATAGCCCTCCGCCATCTCCAGGTAACGGGGGCCCTTCGCCTTGGTGGCGAACATGGTGCCCACCTGGCTGCGCAGGCCCTTGCCCAGGTCTTCCAGGGAAGCGCCAACCGCCAGGCCGTCCTCGGAGAACGCGGACTGGCTGCGGCCGTAGACGATCTGCAGGAACAGCTCCCGCATGGCGGTGTTGATGGCGTCGCACACCAGGTCGGTGTTCAGAGCCTCCAGAATGGTCTTGCCGATGAGGATCTCGCTGGCCATGGCGGCGGAGTGGGTCATGCCGGAGCAGCCGATGGTCTCCACCAGAGCCTCCTCGATGACGCCGTTTTTCACGTTCAGCGTCAGCTTGCAGGCGCCCTGCTGGGGAGCGCACCAGCCCACGCCGTGGGTGAAACCGGAGATGTCCTCCACTTTCTTGACCTGCACCCACTTGCCCTCCTCGGGAATGGGGGCGGGACCGTGATACGCGCCTTTGGCGACCGGGCACATGTGCTGCACTTCGGTAGAATAGATCATAGCAACCGTTCCTTTCAATGATATTAACCGGAGGAAAGGGGTACGTCCTCCTGTGATTTCCAAAAAATTTCCACGCTGAGTCAGTTTATATTATAGGTACAGTCTCGGACAAAGTCAAGTTTGTCCTGATAGGGCAAAAAGGATTCCCCCGGCGGCCGCCGCGGCGCGGGAGAGGATTTACTTTTTCCGAAGAAAGCTTTATAATAGTATCCAACATGCTAAACTGCCGGTCTGTCGACCGCGATACAAAGGAGGAGGCTGCACATGCAGGACTTTGTGGTGTTTCAGGACGTGTCAAAGTGCTATCAGATGGGCCAGGTGAGCATCCACGCGGTGGACCGCATCAGCTTTTCCATCGCCAAGGGAGAATTCTGCATCGTGGTGGGGCCCTCCGGCGCGGGCAAGACCACGGTCTTGAACATGCTGGGCGGCATGGACAGCTGCACCGACGGCACCATCACCGTGGACGGCACCCGGATCAGCGATTTTTCCGCCAAGGAGCTGACCCGCTACCGCCGCTATGACGTGGGCTTCGTCTTCCAGTTTTACAACCTCGTGCAGAACCTGACGGCCCTGGAGAACGTGGAGCTGGCGGCCCAGATCTGCAAGGACCCCATGGACGCGAACGAAGCCATCGCGGGGGTGGGGCTGACGGAGCGGAAGAACAACTTCCCCAGCCAGCTCTCCGGCGGCGAGCAGCAGCGCGTCTCCATCGCCCGGGCGCTGGCGAAGAACCCGAAGCTCCTGCTCTGCGACGAGCCCACGGGCGCGCTGGACTATGTGACGGGCAAATCCATTTTGAAGCTGCTGCAGGACACCTGCCGGCAGAAGGGCGTCACCGTGGTGGTCATCACCCACAACAGCGCCCTGACCCCCATGGCCGACCATGTGATCCACATCAAAAACGGCACCGTGGCGGCGGAGGAGCACAACGACCATCCCACTCCCGTGGAGGAGATCGAGTGGTGAGCCGGCCGGCTCCGGGCAGAACGGGAAACTGAGAGATACAACGCCCCCGGCGGGGCGGTAAAGGATATTCGGAAAGGAGTCGGACCGTGGTTTCCGCCATCAGAAAAGATTTTATCCGGGAGATCAAAAACAGCCGCAACCGCTTTCTCTCCATCATGGTGCTGTCGGCCCTGGCGGTGGCGTTTTTGTCGGGATTGAAGGCTACCGCCCCCGACATGAAGGGGACGGGCGACGCCTATCTGGATGAGCAGCATCTGCTGGACATCCAGGTCATATCCACCCTGGGCCTGACGGAGGAGGATGTCGGGGCGCTGGCCGCCCGGGAGGAGGTCTCCCTGGCTCGGGGCGCCTATGTGCTGGACGCCTGGTCCGGCGACCTGGTGAGCAAGGTCTACTCCATCACCGAGGGCGTCAACGAGCTGACCGTGCTGGAGGGCCGGCTGCCGGAGCGCGCCGACGAGTGCGTGGTGGACCAGCGGCTCCTGGAGGAGACGGGCCTCGCCCTGGGCGACAGCCTGTCCATCGTGCCGGGAGACGACTATAAGGACTGCCTCCGGTACGAGGCGTTCACCATCGTCGGCACGGTGCGCAGCCCTTACTACATCAGCGTGGAGCGCGGCTCCGGCTCCATCGGCTCCGGCAGCGTCCGGACCTATGTGTACCTGCCGGAGAGCGCCTTTGACATGGACTACTATACCGCCGCCTACCTGCTGGTGGAGGGGGCGGAGGAGATGACCGCCTTTTACGAGGAGTACGACGACTACATCGAGGACGTCATCGATGCGCTGGAGCCCCTGGGCAAGGAGCGGGCCCAGCTGCGCCACGACGAGATCATCTCGGAGGCGGAGGAGAAGATCACGGACGCGGAGCGGGAGCTGGCGGACGCCAAGGCCGAGGCCGAGACGGAGCTGGCCGACGCGGCGCGGGAGCTGGCCGACGCCCGGCAGGAGCTGGACGACGGCTGGCGGGAATACTATGACGGCAAGCAGAAGCTGGAGGAGTCCTATCCCGAGCTGCTCGCGGCGGAGGAGGAGCTGGCGGACGCGGAAAAGACCCTGACCGAGGGCGAGGAGGAATACGAAAAGGGCCTCGCGGAGTACGAGCAGGGCCTGAAGGAGTATCAGGACGGCGAAGCCGAGCTGAGCGCTGCCTACGACCAGCTCAGCCAGGGCCAGGCACAGCTGGATCAGAGCCTTGCGGGCCTGGGCCTCGGCTCGGACTTTACCCAGGCGGAGGCGGAGGCCGCCATCAGCGGCGCCAAGGCCCAGCTCGCCGCGGGCATCGCGGCGTACGACGCGGGCATCGCGGCCGCTGAGGCCGTCATCCGGACCTGCGACAGGACTATCTCCAACTGCGACGCGATACTGGCCAGCGCCAACCCGGATTCCACGCTCTATAAGGTGACCGCCCTGGCCCGGGAGCAGGCGCAGAAGCAGCGGGACCAGGCCGCGGCCAGCAAGGCCGAGGCGGAGGCCGGGAAGGCCGGGCTGGAGGCCCAGCAGCAGGCCCTCGCCGGGGTCAGCGGGGCGGACCTCTATGCCGCGAAGCTGGAGCTGCAGCAGGGCTGGGCGGAGTATAACGCGGGCGTCCGGGAGCTGCAGGCTGCGAAAAAGCAGCTGGACGAGGCGGCCCAGGAGCTTTCCGACGCCCGGCAGGAGCTGGACGAGGGCTGGGCGGAGTATAACGACGGCAAGCAGCAGCTGGCCGACGGCTGGGCGGAATACAACGACGGCATGGCAAAGCTGCCGGAGGCCTATGAGAAGCTGGCGGACGGCGAAAAGGAATACAACCGGGGCTACCGGGACTACGCCGCCGGCAAGCGCGAGGCGGAGGAAAAGATCGCGGACGCGGAGAAGGAGCTGGCGGACGCGCGGCGCAAGGTGGCGGACATCGAAAACGGCGAGTGGTTCATCCTCTCCCGCAGCTATGACCCCGGCTACACCGGCTTCGGCCAGGACGCCGACCGCATGGCCAACCTGGCCACGGTCTTTCCCATCATCTTCTTCCTGGTGGCGGCGCTGGTGTGCCTGACCACCATGACCCGCATGGTGGAGGAGCAGCGCACCCAGATCGGCCTGATGAAGGCCCTGGGCTACAGCCGCTGGGCCATTTCCCGGAAATACCTGAGCTACGGCCTGCTGCCGAGCCTGGCGGGCAGCGTCCTGGGCCTGGTGGTGGGACACCTGCTGTTCCCCACCATGATCTACGTGGCCTACCAGATCATGTACGAGATGCCCAACCTGCAGCTGCGCTTCTACCCCACCATCAGCCTCTGGGCGACGCTCGCGGCGGTGGCCTGCACCACCCTCTCCACGCTGGTGGCCTGTCTCGCGACCCTGGGGGACTCCCCGGCGAACCTGATGCGGCCCCGGGCGCCGAAGCCCGGCAAGCGGGTGCTGCTGGAGCGCATCACCCCCGTCTGGCGGCGC
This sequence comes from Oscillospiraceae bacterium, assembly GCA_051867635.1. GTDB lineage: Bacteria > Bacillota > Clostridia > Oscillospirales > Oscillospiraceae > RGIG5472. The sequence goes on along the minus strand of JBJDYT010000008.1, from coordinate 30,162 downwards.
ATGAGCTTCAACTGGAAGATCACCACCCGGAACCTGCTGCGCTATCAAAAGCGCTTTTGGATGACCGTGGTGGGCATCGGCGGCTGCACGGCGCTGATCATCGCGGGCTTCGGCCTGCGGGGATCGCTGATGGTCACCATGGAGCGGCAGTTCGGCGAACTGCTCCTCTATGATTCCCAGGTCACGCTGGCCAGCGGCCTGCTGGAGAGCGAGCGGACGGAGCTCTACGAGTACCTGGAGGTCTCCGGTTGGGTGGAGGACTATGTGGAACTCTACGCCGCCAACGTCACGGCGGAGAGCGAGGCCTACTCCACCAACTCCTACCTGCAGGTCATGGAAGCCGGCGAGATCGGCGCCTTTGTGGTGACCCGGGACTGTGAGAGCAAGGAGCCCCTGACCCTGCCGGACGACGGCGTTCTCATCGACCAGAAGCTCAGCGAGCTGCTGGACCTGGAGGTGGGCGACAGCTTCGTCGTCAGCGGCGACGGCCGGCATGAGGTCACCGTGGCCGGCATTTATGAGAACTATGTGGCGCATTTTATCTACATGACCCCGGCATACTATGAAAAGGTCTTCGGGACGGCGGCCAAGGAGAACTCCCTGCTGCTGGACCTGGCGGAGGGGAGCGAGGAGGACTACGAGAACGTGATGACGGAGCTGCTGGCGCTGCACGGCGTCTCCTCCGCCTCCCGCACATCGGAGACCCGGGAGACCTACCTCTCCAGCATGGAGCGGGTGGATTTCGTGGTGGTGGTCATCATCCTCTGCGCCGCGGCCCTGGCCATCGTGGTGCTGTATAACCTCTCCAACATCAATATCACCGAGCGGGTGAGAGAGCTGGCCACCATCAAGGTGCTGGGCTTCTTCGACCCGGAGGTGACGGCCTACGTCACGAGGGAAAACGTGGTGCTGACTTTGGCAGGCATCCTCTTTGGCTGCGCCATGGGCAAGTACCTGCACATCTATCTGGTGCACTCGGTGGAGATCGACCTGATGATGTTCGGCCGGGAGCTGGGGGCCTCCAGCTACCTCTGGGCCGCCCTGCTCACCACCCTTTTCGCCACCGCCGTGAATCTCATCGCCCACGGGAAGATGAAGAAGATCGACATGGTGGAATCCCTCAAGAGCGCGGAGTAAGGCCGCGCCCCGGCGGAAGAAAGGAGACCCATGGCAAAGACGCGGCGAAAGCGGCGGGGCTGCCTGCCCCGCCTGCTGAAATGGTGCCTGGCGCTGGCGCTGCTGGCGGCGTTTTACTGGTACAGCAACTATACCGTTCAGGTGGAGGAGGCGGTCTTCGCCTCCTCCCGCCTGCCGGCGGGGGTTGAGGGCTATACCCTGGTGCAGCTCAGCGACCTCCACGGCGCATCCTTCGGCAAGGACAACGAAAGGCTGCTGGCGGCCGTGGCGGAGGCGGAGCCGGACGCCATCCTCCTGACGGGGGACCTGGTGGACAAATACCGGGGCATCGACTGGGCCTATGTGGAGAGAACAGCGGCGCAGCTGACCGCCCTGGCCCCCACCTATTTCGTCACGGGGAACCACGAGTGGGCCACGGGGGAGACCCGGGAGCTGAAAGAGCTGCTCGCGGCGCAGGGCGTCACGGTGCTGAGCAACGAATATGTGACGCTGGAGCGCGGGGGCGACCGCATCGTTCTCGCGGGCATCGACGACCCCAACGGCTACGCCGACCAGAAGACGCCGGAGGCGCTGGCAGCGGAGGTGTACGCCGCCTTCGGCGACCCCTTCTGGCTGCTGCTGGCCCACCGCAACGACCGCTTCGCGGAGGAGTACAGCCTGCTCGGGGCGGACCTGACCATCTCCGGCCACGGCCATGGCGGCATCATCCGCCTGCCCTTCACCGACGGGTTGCTGTCCACGGACCGCACCCTCTTTCCCACCCATACCGCCGGGTTTTACGAGGACAACGGGACGGCGGTGTTCGTCTCCCGGGGCCTGGGGAATTCCGGTATTTCCCGGCGGCTGTTCAACCGTCCGGAGCTGGCCGTGCTGACGCTTTCGCGCGGCGAGAGCGGCTGAGCGCGGCCCATGGCCGCGCCATTTTCTTCTGATTTGCGAGGTTCCTGCCCATGAAGACCTATTTCGCGGGACAATTCGATATCGCCGTCATCGGCGCGGGCCACGCGGGCATCGAGGCGGCTCTCGCCGCCGCCCGCATGGGCTGCCGTGTCGTCTGCTTCACCATGAACCTGGACGCGGTGGGCAACATGCCCTGCAACCCCGCCATCGGCGGCACGGGCAAGGGCCATCTCGTGCGGGAGCTGGACGCCCTCGGCGGCGAGATGGGCAGGGCTGCGGACCGCGCCTGCATCCAGTACCGGATGCTGAACGCCGGGAAGGGCCCCGCCGTACGCTCTCTCCGGGCCCAGGCGGACCGCCGCCGCTACCAGGACAGCATGAAGCACACGCTGGAAAAACAGGAGAACCTCTCCCTCCGCCAGGCGGAGGTGACGGAGATCCGCCTGCAGGACGGGCGCGTAACATCGGTGGTCACCGCCACCGGGGCGGTGTACGCCGTTTCCGCCGCCATCGTCTGCTCCGGGACGTATCTCGGGGGCCGCATCATCATCGGCGAGTGCGTGCGCGAGAGCGGGCCGGACGGCCTCGCCGCCGCCACGGCGCTGACGGCGTGTTTGAAAAAACTGGGCCTGTCCTTCCGCCGCTTCAAGACCGGCACCCCGCCCCGCATCAACGCCAGGAGCGTGGATTTCTCCCGCATGGAGCGGCAGGAGGGCGACGAGCGGCCCGAGCCGTTCTCCCTCACGACCAAGGAGCCGGTGGAAAATTCCGCCTGCTGCTACCTCACCTACACCAACGCGGAGACCCACCGCATCATCCTGGAGAACCTGGACCGCTCCCCCATGCACGCGGGGGTCATCCAGGGGGTGGGGCCGCGGTACTGCCCCTCCATCGAAACGAAGGTCAGCACCTTCCGGGACAAGGAGCGGCACCAGCTGTTTCTGGAGCCCATGGGTCTTGAGACGGAGGAGCTGTATCTGCAGGGCTTCTCCTCCGCCCTGCCGGAGGAGATCCAGCTGCAGATCCTCCACACCCTGCCGGGGCTGGAGCGGGCGGAGATGACCCGTCCCGCCTACGCCATCGAGTACGACTGCGTGGACCCGCTGGAGCTGCTGCCGACCCTCGAGTGCAAGAAAGTCCCCGGCCTCTACGGCGCGGGCCAGTTCAACGGTTCCTCCGGCTATGAGGAGGCGGCGGTGCAGGGCTTCGTGGCGGGCGTGAACGCGGCGCTGAAGCTGCGCGGCGAGGAGCCTTTCATCTTAAAGCGCAGCGAAAGCTATATCGGCACCCTCATCGACGACCTGGTGACCAAGGGCACCAATGAGCCCTACCGCATCATGACCTCCCGCAGCGAGTACCGGCTGCTGCTGCGCCAGGACAACGCCGACGAGCGGCTCACCGGCTACGGCCGCCGCCTGGGCCTCATCAGCGCTGAGCGCGCGGCGGAGGTGGAGGAGAAATACCGCCGCGCAGCGGAGGAGCTGCGGCGGCTGGAGCATACGGGCCTCGCCCCCACGGAGGAGCTGAATGCCTTTCTCCGGGAAAAGGGCAGCGCGGAGAGCCATAGCGGCGTGCCGCTGGCGTCGCTGCTGCGCCGGCCGGAGATCTGCTATGACGACCTGCGGCGCTTTGACCCGGTCTGCGCCGCCATGCCCCGCCCCATCGCGGAGGCGGTGGAGACGGCGCTGAAATATGAGGGGTACATCCAGCGGCAGAAACGCCAGGTGGCGGACTTCGACAAGCTGGAGCGGCGGAGGCTCCCGAAAGACATGGACTACACCCGCATCGACGGGGTGCGGCTGGAGGCGCGGGAAAAGCTCAGCGCCGTCCGCCCGCTGAATCTGGGACAGGCGTCCCGGATCTCCGGGGTCTCCCCGGCGGATATCACGGCCATTATGATATGGCTGGAAAAGCGAAAAGGAGAAGCGACCTGAAGTGAAACTATACGATCTGACCCATGTGCTCTCAGAGAACACGCCGGTCTATCCCGGCACGGAGCCGCCCCGGCTCTCCCCCGCCGCCTCGGTGGAGCGGGAGGGCTATCAGGAGACGCTGCTGCGCCTGACCTCCCATACCGGCACCCACATGGACGCGCCCGCCCACATCATCGCCGGCGGGCCCACGCTGGAGAGCTACCCGGCGGAGGCCTTCGCGGGCCGCGCCTGGGTGCTGGACTGCTCCGGCGCGGGGCCGGACGGCCTGCTGACGGCGGAGCTGCTGGAGGAGGTGGAGCGGCTGCGGGAGATGGAGTATCTGCTGCTCTGCACCGGCTGGGACAAACACTGGGGTGGCGAGGCGTATTTCAGCGGCTTCCCGGTGCTGACGGCGGAGGCCGCCCAGCTCCTGGGCAGGCTGCCCCGGCTGAAGGGCGTGGGGGTGGACGCGGCGTCCGTGGACCCGGTGGGGTCCGGACTGGAGAACCACCGCACTCTGCTCGGCATGGGCAAGCTCCTGGTGGAGAACCTGACGGGCCTTGCGCCCCTGACAGGGCGGGCCCTGGGCTTCGCCGCGCTGCCGCTGCCCTACCGCCGGGCCGACGGCGCGCCGGTGCGGGCCGTGGCCTGGGAGGGGGAGCGCTTATGACCGTCCGTTTGGCCAGGGCGGAGGAGCTGCCGGAGCTCATGGCGCTGTTTGCCCGGGCCCGGGAATTTATGCGCGGCACCGGCAACCCCCGCCAGTGGGAGGACTACCCCACGGAGGAGATCGTGCTGGACGATATCGCCCGGGGCGAATGCTGGGTGCTGGAGAGCGGCGGCGAGCTCGCGGGCGTGTTCGCCCTGGGCTTTGACCGGGACGAGGAGTATGAGCAGCCTGAGGCGGGCTTCTCCGGGGGCGCTTACGCCGCGCTGCACCGCGTGGCCTCCACCGGCCGGGTAAAGGGCGTTTTTGCCGCGGTGATGGCGTTTTGCCGGGCGCGGGCGGACTGCCTCCGGGCGGACACCCATGAGGACAACCGCATCATGCGCCGCCTGCTGGAAAAGGAGGGCTTCCGCCGCTGCGGGACCCTCCAGCGCTTCGGCGAGCGATTTCTCACCTATGAGTGGAAAGCCGAAAAATGAAAAAAGCGGCCGGAGCCTTTTGGCTCCGGCCGGTTTGCTGTTTCAGGGAAAGCGTTCATTCGTTTTCCACCGTGATCTGGCAGGCCTTCATGGCGGCCAGAGCGGTACGGTGGCTCTCCGGCGTGACGCCGGCGCAGCAGGCCGCGTCCACCGCGATCTCCGCCTCCGGCAAAAACGCCTTCAAAAGCATGGCGTTGGAGATGACGCAGATGTCCGTGCAAAGGCCGATGAGGGTGACGCGGCGGATGGGCTCCTCCCGGTCCGCCGCCTGCAGCAGCGCTCCCAAGGCGGCGGAGCCGAACGTGGGCTTGTCGATGGGGGCCTCCCCCACGAAGGGCGTGAGGGCGGGCGCCATCTCCCAGCCCGCCGTGCCGCGGACGCAGTGGGGCACGGGGAGTTTCCGCCCCTCCTGGGTGGAGAGGTAGTCCGCGTCATGGGTGTCCCGGGTGAAGAGGACCCGGCCCGCGAAGCCCCGGATCCTTTCCGCGACCCTCGGCACGATGGCCCGGGCCTCCGCGGTGCCGAGAGCCCCGTCGATAAAGTCGTTCTGCATATCCACGACGATGAGGATGTCCTGCATGGCGCGCTCCTTTCAGTGATAGATGACCCCGGTGTTGGGGTCGCTGAACTCCCGCACCCGCTGGCGGTACAGCTCCATGGCGGCGGACTCGAAGGCCAGCGCCGGCTCCTCCTCCCCCATGAGGCGGAGCAGGTGCTTGGTAAAGGGCGGGTTCAGGATCAGCAGCGGGCCGATGAGGTAGGTGGCGAAGAAGTTATTGCGGCGCAGCCCCTCCCCCGGTACGTCGGGGTTCAGCCCCGCGCCCCGGAGGGTGGTGAACAGCGGCTCGGCCTCGCCGTAGCTGTGGCCGAACTGGCTCTTGAAGCCCACAATGTCCATCTTCTCCTGGAACTTGCCCACATACAGGGCGTTGTAGCGCTGCATCATGCGGTGCTGGGCGCTGGTGGGAAAGAGGCCGAGGCAGCGCAGGGCCGTGCCGTCGTCCGCCGTGATTTCCTGCCCGAAAATTTCCAGCGCGTTGCCGGTGATGAGGAAGAGCTGTCCCGCGTCGATGAGCGCTAAGAGCTTCTCCCGGTAGGGCGTCAGGGCATCCACCGCCAGGGCCTGGCCCTCCTCCGTGACGGAGCCCATGTAAATGAGGTCCACCTTCTGCTTGGCGAAGGTCGGCTCGGACTTCAGGCTCGTGCGTATGACCTCCGTGCCGGGGCAGCAGCGGCAGAGATACTCCACGTTCATCAGATCGCCGTAGAGGTTCGCCACCTCCGGGAACAGGATCTCGATCTTCATTTCGCCGCCTCCTTTGCAAGCCGCACCAGCTTCTGCCGCACCTTCTGGGCATAGGTCAGGGAGTCCGTGCCGTAGAAGAGGTAGACCTGGTCGCCCGCCACGAAGGGCAGCCGTTCCGCCGCCTCCATCTCATCCGCCACGCAGATGATCTTCTCCTCCGGCACGCCGGCGAGGAGCAGGCGCAGCCGGTAGTCCAGCGCCCGGGGCCCGGTGGCCACGATGCAGCGGATGTCGGGGCGGTTCAAAAATTCGAAGTCACAGTCGTACAGCCAGCTCACGTTCTCCGACCAGTGCTTCACGTCTCCCAGGCAGTTCATCATGAGCATCAGCTCCTTCTCGCCGCTGCGGGAGGAGACATAGTCGAAGGCCCGGGAGCAGGCGAGGGCGTTTTTCTCCTTCGCCATCTGCATGATGAGCGTCACGTCGCCCACCTGCTCCTCGTTGTGGCGGGAGGCCACGATGGCGCACTTGCGCATATAGCCCGCGATTTTCTCGTGGGAGAAGCCCAGCTCGCGCAGCACGGCGATGACCGTCACCTGATTGTAGACGTTGAAGATGCTGTCGCTGAGCAGGGGATATTCCGCGCTTTCGCCGTGGTCGGACACCCGCATGGTCATGTTGTGGAAGTCCACGTCGCCTGCGGCGTAGTCGTAGGCGGGAGAGGCGAAGCCGCAGCTGTCGCAGACGGCCTTGCCGATGTGGTGGTAGCGGCGGTACTCATACCGCAGCTCCCCCCGGCAGACGGGGCAGACCCGCATGTCGTTGATCAGGTTTACGCACTCGGTCACGTCGCTCTCCATGGGGCCGATGCCGAAGTAGACCCGCTGGTTCTCCGGCGCCACGCGGCAGGAGATCAGGTCGTCGGCATTGACGATGAGCTTCGCGGACTTCGGGATCTCCCGGGAGAGGATGTCCGCGATGTAGGCCGGGTGGGCGTTGCGCATGATGGAGTCCCGGAAGAGGTTGGTGATGACCACGTACTGGGGCTGCACATAGGGGAAGATCCTGGGAGTGGAGCGCTCGTCCACCTCCAGCACCGCCGTCTTGTACTTCGGCCGGCCAAAGACGGAGCAGCCCGAGAGCAGGACCGTGGCGATGCCGGAGTTGATGTTGGAGCCGTAGCGGTTGCTCAGCACGGTCTCGCCGCTCTTCTCCAGCATATCGCACAGGAGATTCGAAACGGTGGTCTTGCCGTTGGTGCCGGTGACGGCGATGATGCGGCGGGGCCGCGGCACGTAGCGCAAAAAGTCCGGACACAGGCGCAGCGCCAGCTTCCCGGGGAAGTTGGTGCCCTTGTGGCCGGTGAGCTTCAGCACGGGGCCGGAGAGCTTCGCCGCCAGGAACGCAAGGATGAATTTCAGTCTGCCCATGGTAACGCACCTTCTTTTTGGGGATAGTTCGTCTACAGTGTAACCCGTTTTGCCGCGCGTCAGCCGCCGCCTCAGCGCTGCACCACCAGCTCCTCCCGCTTGCGGGAAAGGCGCTCTTCCTCCTCCAGCAGGGACCGGCGCAGCTCCTGCAGCCGGCCCTGCACCTCCTCCACCTGCAGGTGGGCGGCGGCGATCTGCTGCTGGGAGCTGTGGATGCGGTCCAGCACGGCGAGGCCGGAGAAAATATCGTCGAAGAAATAGTCTGCGAAGCGGAGGAAATCCCCCACCTCCAGGCGGATGTCCGCGTTCAGCGTCACGTCGGAGAGCTCCGTCCGGTAGCGGCGCAGCAGCTCCTGCAGCTCATAGATGGCGCTCTGGGCGTTGTCCAGGTGGGAGTGCTTCACCAGGTCGGACACCAGCCCGCCCCCCAGCAGGTCCCAGGTGCCCCAGCCCTCGGCCTTGGCCAGGGAGGCGCCGATGCCGTCCAGCGCCCGCTGCACGTCCCGGCCCACGGCCAGCGCCTCGTCCACCTCCCGCAGCTCCACGCTGATGGCGGCCAGGCGGCTCTCGGCGGCCAGCAGCTCCGCGCCCCGGCCGGGGTCCTCCCGGGAGAGGCGCTGCCGCTCCTCGGCGAAGGCGGCGTGGAACTCCTTTTCCACCTCCGCGTAGGAGGCCTGCTCCCGCAGCAGGGCGTCCGTGTGCCGCCGCACCTCCTCCAGCTGCAGGCGGGCGGTCTCGTATTTCATGGAAGCGGCGTAGGCCTCCGCCTCCTCCTTCTCCAGCTTCTCATCCAGCCTGCCCAGCAGGGAATACAGCAGGGACGAAAACGATCCGCCCTCCGCCAGCCGGTCCACGTCCGCCTGTTCGGCGGCGCAGGCCTCCTGCAGCGCCGCGGTCTCCTCCTCCAATGCGGCGGCCTGCGCCCGGAGATCGTCCAGCATGGCGTCGATCTTGCGCTTACGCGCCAGCTTTTTCTGCAGTTCCTGCAGACGAGTGGTCTGCGCCTCCATCTCTGTCACGCCCTTTCTTTATTGATCGGGTATTTTCGCCAGTATAACACAGTTCTTGAAAAAGCGCAAAAAAATCTTGCGACGCACGGAAAAATCCGCCGTTTTGCCCAGGTTTTTTCCATCCCCGGCTTGCCCGGGGGGCGGCGGATGTGCTATACTGACAAAAAAGCGGCCCGCGCCAGGCGCGGCGGCCGCCGGCTGACCGAGAAGAAAGACAGACGAGGTGATTTCCTATGTCCGTATTCACCATCCGCATGGCGACCGAGGAGGACGCCGCGGCGCTGCTGGAGGTGTACCGCCCCTATATCGCGACGCCCATCACCTTTGAGTATGAGGCGCCGTCGGAGGAGGAGTTTGCCCGGCGCATCCGGGAGGTCCTGCGGGAGTACCCCTATCTCGTTTGCGAGGAGGACGGCTGTCCCATCGGCTACGCTTATGCCCACCGGCATAAGGAGCGCGCCGCCTACCAGTGGGACGCGGACCTGTCCATCTATCTCAGCGAGGCGGCCCGGGGCCGCGGGGCGGGCCGGGCGCTGTACGGCGCGCTGCTGGAGCTGCTGCAGCGGCAGAACGTGCGGAACGTATACGGAGCCATCACCAAGGACAACGAGCGGAGCCTGCGCTTCCACCGGCGCATGGGCTTTGCGGAGCTGGGCGTCTATCACAGCACGGGCTATAAGTGCGGCCGCTGGCTGGACGTGTGCTGGGTGGAAAAGCGCCTTTCCGGGCAGACGCCGCCCCTGCCGGTCCGCCCCCTGGGGGAGCTGCCGGCGCAGGAGGTGCAGGGGCTGCTGCGGCGCTGGACGCGGGAGCTCTGCGCCGCGCAATCGGATCAGTAAGGCTTCGGCCCGGTGCGGTAACACGCGCCGGGCCGTTTATGCTGCCCGGGAAAGGCGGCCGCGCCGCTTTCCCGGACAGCTTGGACATACCCCGCCCCGCAGCCGCATAGGCTGAAAGGGAGGTGAGGGACATGAAGACGAAACAGGAACAAAGGCTCATCCGCGTCCTGCGGCGGCTGAGCGCCCTGGCGCTCTCCTGCCTGGTGCTGTACGGCGTGGCCGTCACGGCGGGCAGCGGCTCGCCGGGGCAGGCGCTGCGGGCGCTGGGAGAGGACGAGATGGTGCTGGCCCTGCTGCGCTGGGAGCTGGGCGACCTGGGCGGGGAAGACGAGCTCTCCTTCTCCACGGCCATGGCCCTCAGCGGTATGCCGGCCCTGCTCAGCGCCAGGGACGAGGTGCTGGAGCTCTGGTCCCGGGGCGCGGAGACGGAGAGCGAGGGCGAGGAGGAGGACCGGGAGGGAGCGCTGCTGCCGGAGCAGACGGAGCGGCAGCCCCTGGAGCTGGCGGACAACGGCGTGCCGGCCCGGACGCTGGTGCCCTCCTCGGAGAAGGGCTACACGGTCATCGGCAGCGCCTATATCTCCAACACCACGGACTATACCCTCTCGCCGGAGCTGTTTGACGGCAGCTTCGCCGCCGCGCTGACGGAGGAGGCGCCCCAGGTGCTGATCATGCACACCCACGGCAGCGAGGCCTACACCATGCCCGCGGGCCAGGAGTACGAGGCCAGCGGCGACCACCGCTGCACGGACACCGACTACAACGTAGTGCGGGTGGGCGAGGAGATCGCCTCGGTGCTGGCGGAGTACGGCATCTCCTCCGTCCACGACCGGACGCTGTACGACGACCCCCAGTATAACGGCGCCTACGGCCGCTCCCTGGAGGGCATCGAGAGCTACCTGGCGAAATACCCCTCCATCCGCTTTGTGCTGGACGTCCACCGGGACGCCATCACCGACGCCCAGGGCCAGATCTACAAGGTCGTCTCCGAGACGGAGGAGGGCAGCGCCGCCCAGCTGACCCTGGTCATGGGCAGCGACGGCGGCGGGCTCCCTCACGAGAACTGGCGGGAGAACCTGAAGCTGGCGGTGGCCCTGCAGCAGGCGCTGCTGGAGGACTATCCCACCCTCATGCGGCCCATTTTGCTGCGGAACTCCCGCTATAACCAGCACGCCACCACCGGCTCGCTTTTGATCGAAGTGGGCGCCGCGGGGAATTCCCTGGACGAGGCGCTGCTGGCGGCGCGGCTGTTCGCGGAGGGCTTCGCCAAGGTGGTGCAGGGGGAAAAATAGACGCCGCGAAAGCGGCGGCGATACGCGAAAACGCCCCGGCGGTGCATGCACCGCCGGGGCTCAGCCTGTCACAAAACCCCGTAGAGTTCGCATCCGCAGACGCGAAAAAGAGTAAAATTTGTTTTTTGACGCGGCGTGTACGTGTCAAAAAACACTTCTCGGCCCGCAAACGTGCGAGTTGTCCGGGGACAACGATAAGCGTCCGCAGGCGCTATGCAAGCGAGCAACCGCCGCTTGCGGCGGCTCTTAGCGAGTCGCAGTGCGCTGCCGCGGGCCGGAGCTTTCTCAAAAAAGTGGCAAAGCCACTTTTTTGACACGCTTAAAGGACCTGCGCGCCTTCCCGGTCCACGGGCAGCTCCCGCACCGTCCAGACGTGGGAGAGCTTCCCCACGCCCTCCCGCATGCGGGCGGCGAAGCCCGCGTCCCGGGTCAGGGCCAGCAGCGTGGGCCCCGCGCCGCTGATGCAAAAGGCGCGGCAGCCGTTTTCCGCCGCCAGGGCCTCCACCTCGCCGTACTCGTGGATGAGGCCGCGGCGGTAGGGCTGGTGGAGCTTATCCTGCAGCGCGGCGGCCAGGAGCCCCTCGTCGCCGAGGGCCAGGGCGCTCGGCAGCACCGCGGCGTGGGCGGTGTTGAACACCGCGTCCGCGTAAGGCACGGAGGCGGGCAGCACGGAGCGGGCCGCGTGGGTGCTCAGGGGGAAATCCGGGATGAGGGCCACGAAGCGCAGCGCCGGATGCACGTCATAGGAGACGGAGACGACCTCTCCCTCCGCCATGAGGGAGGCGGTGAGCCCGCCCAGCAGGGCCGGGGCCACATTGTCCGGGTGGCCCTCCAGCTCCGTGCAGAGGGTGAGCAGCTCCCGCCGGCTCAAGGGCGAGCCGTGGAGGGTGTTGGCCGCCATGGCCCCCGCCGACAGCATGGCGGCGGAGGAGCCGAGGCCCCGGGAGACGGGGATCTCCGCCCGGATATCGATATGTACCCCCTCCGCCGGCAGGCCCAGGGCGGCGAGGACCCGCCGGTAGGCCTGATAGGCCAGGTTGTCCCCGTTCTGATACGCCGGGTCGCAGCCGGAGAAGGACAGCGTCTCCGCCCTCGTGAAGGTCAGGGTATTGTACAGCCCCAGCGCGCAGCCCATGCTGTCAAAGCCCGCGGCGAGATTCGCCGTGGTGGCGGGGACGCGGACGGTCACAGACTCCATACGCTCTCCCCTGCCTTTCCGAGAACGAAGGAGAGCATCTCCTCCTTCTCCATGACGGTCTTGTGCCGCACGGGCTTTTCCCGCAGGCCCTGCAGGTTCCTGGGCACCGGCACGCCGGTCAGCGCCTGCAGCCGCTCCATCACCGCGAACTCGTCTCCCGACCCGTCGCCGCCCAGAGCGGAGAGCACCGCCGCCGGGAACTTGTAGGGCGAGGCGGTGGAGAGGATGACCACGGGGTTCTGGGAGCCGGTGGCGGCCTTATACTGCTGCGCCACGTGCCAGGCCACCGCCGTGTGGGTGTCGCAGAGGTAGTGGAACTCGTTCCACACTTGGGCGATGGAGCGCTTGGTGGCGGCGTCGTCGCAGCAGCCCGCCCAGAAGTCCCGGTCCAGCTTCGCCTTCAGCTCCGGCGGGACCTCGTAGGCCCCCTCCCGGGAGAGCTGCTCCATCAGGCTCTTCACCAGCGCGTCGTCCCCGCTCATGAGAAACAGCAGCCGCTCCAGATTGCTGGAGACCAGGATGTCCATGGAGGGAGACAGGGTCTTGTGGAAGGGACGGCGGCGGTCATAGCGCCCGGTGCGGAGAAAGTCCGTCAGCACGTCGTTGGCGTTGGAGGCGCAGATGAGCCGGCCCACGGGCAGGCCCAGCTCCTTGGCAAACCAGCCCGCCAGAATGTCGCCGAAGTTGCCGGTGGGCACGGCGAAGTCCGCCTTCTCCCCGCAGGAAAGCTTCCCCGCTGCCACCAGGTCGGCGTAGGCCCGGAAATAGTACACCACCTGGGGAGCCAGGCGGCCGATGTTGATGGAGTTGGCGGAGGAGAGGCGCACGCCCTTGCCCGCGAGAAGGTCTCCCTCCCCCACGGAGGCGAAGACCTGCTTGACCCCGGTCTGGGCGTCGTCAAAATTGCCGCGCACCGCCGCCACGCAGACGTTGCTGCCCTCCTGGGTGGTCATCTGGGCCTGCTGCACGGCGCTGACGCCGCCGTGGGGATAAAAGACGATGATCTTCGTCCCCGGCACGTCCTGAAAGCCCGCCATGGCGGCCTTGCCGGTGTCGCCGGAGGTGGCGGTGAGGATGAGGATGTCATCCGAGACGCCGCACTTCTCCTTCGCCGCCGTGATGAGGTGGGGCAGCATGCTCAGCGCCACGTCCTTGAAGGCGCTGGTGGGGCCGCGGAACAGCTCCAGCACCGTGTCGTCCCCCACCTCCGCGCTGGGCGTCAGCACGTCGGAGGAGAACTTCCCGGTATAGGCCCGGCGCACCAGCGCCGCCATCTCCTCGCGGCTGAAATCCGGCAGCAGGGCGGTGAGCACGTCCTCCGCCATGCCGAAGGTGTCCTTCTTCAAGGTGGCGCGCCAGTCGAAGGGGATGTCCCTGAGGCTCCGCATGCTGTACAGCCCGCCATCCGGGGCAAGCCCCTGCAAAATGGCCTCCGCCGGCGAGGCGGTGAAGGCGCCGGAACGGGTGCTTTGGTAATTCATGTCAAAAAATCCTCCTGCAGTGTTTCGTGATTTCGTCAATTTATTTTAAACTTTTTCTTGCGTTTTCACAAGTGTTATGTTATAGTGTTCCCAACAAAAAGTCAAGTGTTTTTCTGAAAAAGACAAAAAGACATTTTTTGCCCAGGAAGGCACGGAAAGCGAGGAAGGAAAAAGATGAATGTTGCGCTGCTCGGCTTCGGCACGGTGGGCAAGGGTTTTTACGAGCTGGTCCAGGGGCGGAGCGATCTGAAGGTGACGGCGGTGCTGTCCCGCCGGCCCCGGCCGGAGCTTAGCTGCCTGGTCTCGGCGGATATCGGAGAGATATTGGCCAGCGGTGCGGACCTGGTGATCGAGGTCATGGGCGGCCTGCACCCGGCTTATGAATATGTGTGCGCGGCCCTGGCCCAGGGCAAGCATGTGGTGACGGCCAACAAGCAGCTCATGTGCGAATACTATGAGGAGCTGACGGCTCTCGCCGCGGCCAAGGGCGCGGCCCTGCGCTGCACCGCGGCGGCGGGCGGCGGCATCCCCTGGCTCACGTCCCTGGAGCGGGCGGCAGCGATGGATACCGTATATAAAGTGGAGGGCATCCTGAACGGCACCACCAACTTCATGCTGGACGCCATGACCAAGAACGGCACGGACTACGGCGAGATCCTGGCGGAGGCCCAGCGTTTGGGCTACGCGGAGGCGGACCCCACCGCCGACGTGGAGGGTCTGGACGCCCGGCGGAAGATCGTCCTCTCCGCCAACATCGCCTTCGGCGTCTCCCTGCGGGAGGAGGAGATCCCCTGCTTCGGCATCGCCACGGTGTCGGCGGCGGATATCCGGGCCTTCACCGAGAACGGCCTGGTCTGCAAGCTCATCGCCTCGGCGGAGCGCTCCGAAAGCGGCATCACCGCCTGCGTGGAGCCCACGCTGTTTACCGCCGACGCGGCGGAGGCGGCGGTGGCGGGCAGCGGCAATCTGGTGTCCCTCTACGCGGAGAAGATCGGCAAGCAGAGCTTCTCCGGCGCGGGGGCGGGGGGCTGGCCCACGGGCAGCAACGTGCTGGGAGACTGCCTGCAGATCCTGGACGGCTGCCGGCGGTTCTACACCGACAAGTTCGTTCCCGCCAAGGCCGCGGGCGACGCCCGGCGGCGCTATTACGTCCGAAGCAAAGAGGAGCTGCCGGCGGCGGTGGAGAGATCCATGGGCCCCGGCTTCATCACCGCTCCCATGGCGGCGGCGGAGGCGCACCAGATGATCCGGGCGCTGCGGGAAAAGGACGGCGGCGCCTTCATGGCGGCGCTGCGGTAAGACAGAGAAACAGGAGAAACTATGCTGAAAGTACTGAAATTCGGCGGCTCGTCCATGGCGGACGCGGCCCAGTTTGCAAAGGTGAAACATATCGTGGAGAGCGACCCCTCCCGCCGGGTGGTGGTGGTCAGCGCTCCGGGCAAGCGCTATAAGGAGGACCACAAGGTCACGGACCTGCTGTACCTCTGCCATGCCCATTTGAAATACGGCGTGTCCTGCGAGCATATCTTCCAGCTCATCCGGGAGCGCTATCTCGGCATCCGGGACGACTGCGGCCTCAAGACGGAGCTGGACGGCGACTTCGACCGGCTCTGGGAGAAGATGTGCGCCGGCATCAGCCAGGACGAGCTGGTCAGCCGGGGCGAGTACTTCGCCGCCCGGCTCATGGCGGACTATCTGGGCTTTGATTTCCTCGATTCGGAGCTGTGGCTCAAGTTCCGCTTCGACGGCCAGGTGGACCAGGAGGCCTCCTATGAGGCCCTGCGCCACGCGGCGGAGGGGCGCAGCGTGGTCATCCCCGGCTTCTACGGGGCCATGCCCGACGGCCGCATCCGCACCTTCACCCGGGGCGGCAGCGATATCACCGGCGCTCTCGCGGCGGCAGCGCTGGAGGCGGACGTGTACGAGAACTGGACGGACGTCTCCGGCATCCTCATGGCGGACCCCCGCATCGTGGAGCATCCCCAGCCCATCAGCCGCGTGACCTACAGCGAGCTGCGGGAGCTGAGCTACATCGGCGCGCAGGTGCTGCATGAGGGCACCGTGTTCCCCGTGCGGGAGAAGGGCATCCCGCTGAACATCCGCAACACCAACGAGCCTGCCCATCCCGGCACCATGATCCTGGAGAACATCGACGACAGCACGGACGAGAGCCAGAGTTTCATCACCGGCATCGCGGGCAAGAAGGGCTTTTCCGTCATCACCATCTCCAAGACCGGCATGTCCTCCACCCCGGGGAGCCTGCGGCAGATCCTGGAGGTGCTGGAGAAGCACGAGATCAACGTGGAGTATGTCCCCAGCGGCATCGACATCGTGTCCCTGGTGGTCTCCTCCGCCAAGATCGCGCCCTGCCTCTATTCCGTGCTGGGCGAGCTGGAAAAGGCCATCCACCCCGACAACATCAAGGTGTCGGACCACATGGCCATCGTGGCGGCGGTGGGCCGGAAGATGGCCTACCGGCTGGGCGTCTCGGGCAAGATCTTCGCCAAGCTGGGCGAAAGCGGCGTGAACGTCCGCATGATCACCCAGGGACCGGAGGAACTGAACATCATCGTGGGCGTGGAGGAAAAGGATTTCGAACAGGCCATCCGCGTCCTGTACAACAGCTTTGTGAAGGAGGAGCAATAAAATGAAGCAGTACCGTGTGGGTATTCTGGGCGCCACGGGCGCCGTGGGCCGGGAAATGATGAAGATCCTGGAGGAGCGCAGGTTCCCCGTGTCTGAGCTGCGGCCCTTCGCCAGCGAGCGCAGCGCCGGCAAGAAGCTGCCCTTTAACGGCGGCGAGGTGGAGATCGTGGAGGCGTCGGACAGCGCCTTTGAGGGGCTGGACATCGTCCTGGGCGCGGCGGAGAACGACATCGCCAAGCAGTACGCCCCCGCCATCGTCAAGGCGGGCGCGGTGTTCGTGGACAACTCCAGCGCCTTCCGCCTGGACCCCGACGTGCCTCTGGTCATCCCCGAGATCAACCCTGAGGATGTGAAGTGGCACAAGGGCATCATCGCCAACCCCAACTGCACCACCATCGTCACCCTGGTGGCCGTGGCGGCGCTGAACCGGGAAAGCCCCATCGAGACCATGGTGGCCTCCTCCTACCAGGCGGTCAGCGGCGCCGGCGCCGGCGGCCCCATCGAGCTGATGGAGGAAGTGGACGCCCTGCGGGCGGGCCAGAGCTACGAGCCCAAGGTGTTCCAGTATCAGATCGCCTATAACGTTATCCCCCAGATCGGCGGCGAGGCCTTTGCCGGCTACACCTCCGAGGAGATGAAGATGCAGAACGAGGGCCGGAAGATCCTGCACCTGCCGGAGCTGAAGGTCAGCTGCACCTGCGTGCGCGTGCCCGTGGTGCGGAGCCACAGCGTCTCCGTGGTGCTGCGGACGAAGGAGAAGATCAGCGTGGAGCGGGCGCGGGAGCTCATCGCCGCCGCCCCCGGCTGCCGCCTGGTGGACGACCTGAACAACAAGCAGTACCCCATGCCGCTGGATACCTCCGACCAGGACATCGTGTTCGTGGGCCGCATCCGGGACGACCTCACCGACGAGCGGGGTTTGAACCTCTGGTGCTGCGGCGACCAGGTGCGCAAGGGCGCGGCCACCAACACCGTGCAGATCGCCGAGCTGGTCATCGGCCTGAAATAAAGCCAAAACAGAAAAAGCGTACCGGACGCCCGAAGCCAACGGCTTCGGGCGTTTTTTTCGCGTAGGGCAAAGCCACGGCTCCCCCCGCCGGAGGACGCGGCGGCACGGCGGGCCATATACTGATACTGATTTCAAATAAAATGCTTTATTTGAAATCCCGCGTGCTTCGCACGCTGGCGGCGCACGTACCGTGCGCCGCCACGTCTCATAAGAACCTGACGCGCTTCGCGCTCAGGGAGGAACCAGTGGTACACTGGTGACGGAAGTGCAGCTCGCGCCGCAGCGCGAGACTGTATAAAAAACTTTTTGAGCTTTTTATCAGGTTTTCGTATGGCACAGGGGCGCGGTGCGCCGCGCCCCGTCTGGAACGACAGGAGGAACACAATATTGTATACGACCTATGGGACAGTCCTGGGCCTCGCCATACCGCTGATCGGGACGGCGCTGGGCGCGGCCGGGGCGCTGTTTTTGCGGCGAAAGCTCCCGGCCGCCTTTGAACGGGCGATGCTGGGCTTCGCGGCGGGGGTGATGCTGGCGGCCTCGGTGTGGTCGCTGCTGCTGCCCGCCATCGAATACCGGGAGGGGCTGGGGCTCCCCGCCTGGCCTCCCGCGGCGCTGGGCTTTCTGCTGGGCGCGGGCGGGATGCTGTGGCTCAGGCGGCGCATGGCCTCCGCCCGCCGGCGGAGCGGCGGCTCCGGGGAGGGAGAGCGGGAATTTCTCCTGGCCTTCTCCGTGACGCTGCACAACATCCCCGAGGGCATGGCGGTGGGCGTGGCCTTCGCCTCGGCCCTCGGCGCGGGAGAGGGCGCCATGGCGGGGGCCTTCGCCCTGGCTCTCGGCATCGGGATACAGAACATACCGGAGGGGGGCATCATCTCCCTGCCCCTGGCCATGGGCGGCATGGACCGGGGAAGGGCCTTTTCCCTGGGGGTGCTGTCCGGGGCGGTGGAGCCGCTGTTCGCCCTGCTGGCGCTGCTGCTGACGGCGCTGGTGCGCCCCATCCTGCCCTGGGTGCTGGCGGTGGCGGCGGGCTGCATGTTCTTCGTGGTGACGGAGGAGCTGCTCCCCGCCCCGGAGGAGGGGGAGGGCGGCGCGGCCGGAGCCGCCGGGGCTTCCCTCGGCTTCGCGCTGATGATGCTGCTGGACGTGGCCCTTGGCTGAGCGGGCGGCGGGAGGAACCAAATCCCCCCGCCGCCATACAATGGAGTGAAGCAACCGCCTCCTTGCTTCCCCTTTGCAGGGACTTGTGATTACGGGAGGGACCCGATTGATCGTTACCTTGGAACATATACGAAAGACCTACCAGTCTCCCGAGGGTGAGGTGGAAGCGCTGCGGGACGTGAGTCTCGGCATCGAGGAGGGAGAATTCATCAGCATCGTGGGGCCGTCGGGCTGCGGAAAAAGCACGCTGCTGGCCATCATGGCGGGGCTGGAGAAGCCCAGCGGCGGGCGCGTCCTGCTGGAGGGTGCGGAGGTGCGGGGCGTCAGCCGGAAGGTGGGCTACATGCCCCAGAAAGATGAGCTGTTCCCCTGGCGCACCATCCGGGGGAACGTGCTGCTGGGGCTGGAGCTGCAGGGTGAGAAAAGCGGCGAGCGCCGCCAGGCGGTGGAGGAGCTGCTGCGGCGCTACGGCCTCGCGGATTTCGCCTCGGCTTCCCCCTCCCAGCTCTCCGGCGGCATGCGGCAGCGCTGCGCGCTGATCCGCACCCTGGCAACAAACCCCTCGCTGCTGCTGCTGGATGAGCCCTTTTCGGCCCTGGACTATCAGACCCGGCTCTCCGTTTCGGAGGATATCCATTCCATCATCCGCCGGGAGAAAAAGACCGCGATCCTCGTGACCCACGATATCTCCGAGAGCATCAGCATGTCCGACCGTGTGGCGGTGCTCTCGGCCCGGCCGGGGCGGCTGAAGGCCGTCCACAGCCTCGCGGAATTCAAGGGCCTCTCGCCCATGGAGCGGCGGGACGACCCGAGATTCCATACATGTTTCAACGCTATCTGGAAGGAGCTGGAGCTTGGTGTCTGAAGCCATCCTGTCGGCGGAGCGGCAGAACTACCTCCGTCTCCGCCTTCGCCGGCGCACGCTGGTGCGCGCGGCGCAGATCATACTGCTCATAGCCTTTTTCGCCCTTTGGGAGCTGGCCGCCCGGCGGGGCTGGATCGACCCCTTTATCATGAGCTGCCCCAGCCGCATCTGGGAGACCTTCCGGAGCCTCTGGGCCTCGGGAGAGCTGCTGCTCCACCTCAGGACCTCGTGCCTGGAGACGGTGGCGGGCTTTCTGCTGGGGACCGCCGTGGGGACGGCGGTGGCGGTGCTGCTCTGGTGGAGCCCCACCCTGGCGCGGATATTGGACCCGTACCTGGTGGTGCTGAACTCCCTGCCCAAGACGGCCCTCGGCCCCGTGTTCATCGTCTGGATCGGGGCGGGACCGTCCTCCATCATCGCCATGTCCCTGGCCATCTCCCTCATCGTCACCATTCTTGAGATGTACAACGGCTTCCTCGCCACGGACCCCGGCAAGCTGCGGCTCATGCGGACCCTGGGGGCGGGCAAGGGACAGATCCTACGAAAGCTGGTGCTGCCGGCGAATTTCGCCACGCTCATCAACGCCCTGAAGGTGAACGTGGGCCTTTCCTGGGTCGGCGTCATCATGGGAGAGTTCCTGGTCTCCCGGGCGGGGCTGGGGTACCTCATCGTCTACGGCTCCCAGGTCTTCAAAATGGACCTGGTCATGGCCACGGTCCTGCTGCTGGCGGTGGCCGCGGCGGTGATGTACCAATGCGTCCTGCTGCTGGAGAAGGCTCTGAAAAAATATTTGGGGGTTTCAGCATGAAAAAAACCATCGCACTTGTGCTTGCCGCGCTTTTGACCCTGGGTCTTCTGGGCGGCTGCGCCTCATCGAAAGGCGAGGAGGAGGTCACAAAGCTGCGGCTCAGCGAGGTGACGCACTCCGTATTCTACGCGCCGCAGTATGTGGCCATGAGCCAGGGCTTCTTCGCGGAGGAGGGCCTGGAGCTTGAGCTGCTCAACGGCGGCGGGGCCGACAAGGTCATGACCTCGGTTCTCACGGGCGAGGTGGAGATCGGCCTCGCGGGGCCGGAGGCCTGCATCTACGTCCTGCTGGAGGGGCGGGAGGACAGCCCGAAGATCTTCGCCCAGCTGACGAAGCGGGACGGCTCGTTCCTGGTGGGCCGGACGGAGGAGGATTTTTCCTGGGAAAATCTCCGGGGCAAGACCATCATCGGCGGCCGCAAGGGCGGCGTGCCGGAGATGACGCTGGAGTACGTCATGAAGCAAAACGGCGTGGAGCCTCATGTGGACGCGGTGGTGGACACCTCCATTCAGTTCAACATGATGGCGGGGGCCTTCACCGGCGGCAACGGGGACTATGTGGCTCTCTTTGAGCCCACCGCCACGGAGGTGGAGCTGGCGGGCCAGGGCTACATCCTCTGCTCCATCGGCGAGGAGAGCGGCGAGATCCCGTATACCGCCTACTTCGCCTCCGGGAGCTACATGGAGGCCCACCCGGACGTGATCCAGGGCTTTACCAACGCCATCGCCCGGGGCCAGCAGTGGATCGCGGAGCACACGGATGAGGAGGTGGCGGAGGCCATCGCCCCCTACTTCCCCGACACCAGCGTGGAGGTCCTGACCCGGGTCACGGCGCGGCACCGGAGCATCGGCGCGTGGAACGAAACGCCCGTCATGGAGCAGGAGGCGCTGGAGCGGCTGGAGACCGTCATGGAATCCGCCGGCGAGCTGGAGCGGCGCGTGGTGTTCGAGGAGCTGGTGGATAACAGCTACGCGGAGAAGGCGGGCTGAGAAAGCCGCGAAAAGTCCATAGAAAGGCCGCCGTCTGAAGATTCAGACGGCGGCCTGCTGCGTCGGCGGCGAGGGGATTCAGTCAAAATAGAAAATGTCTTCGAACTTTTTGTCCAGCGCTATACACAGTATCAGTGCAAGCTTTGCCGTCGGACTGAACTGCCCGGTTTCAATGGAGCTGATCGTATTTCTTGACACGCCCACGATTTCCGCAAGCTTTGCCTGCGACAGCCCCTGCTCTGTTCTGATTTCCTTCAACCGGTTTTTGAGTATCAATTCGTTTTCCATAGGCCACCTTACAGGATCTGCGACGCGGAGATCAATTCATAAATATGTGCGGCAGAAAACAGAAGAACTCCGATGGTATAGCAGACAGCGGCAAACAATTCGTGCTTTTTATGCAGCTTCAGATACTTCATCCAGAATCCGGCCATGGGCATGGAGAAAACGACCGCATATAATCCGTAGTTGTTTCCTCCGCCGGTGAAAATCTGGATCACAAAGAATACCGTTGCAAGTACGGCTGCTGCGATGCACGCATACCGATTCCCCTGAATGATGACCTCTTTTTCATAGATATCCTGGTTTTTGTTTTCCTGTCTGCTCCTTGCGAGAATTTCTTCTTTGTCCATGGTATGACCTCCTGATTGATTGCCAAGTTTTATTTGCAGCCTGATTATAGAGCTGCCAAGTTAACTTGTCAATACGTTTGTGAGTTTTTTATCTGCAAAACAGCGTTTCCACCGCCCATGCAAAAACGCCCGGGGTTTTCCCGGGCGCTTTCCGTATGCGTTTTTCCTTACAGCGGCAGGTAGCGGAACATGGCCACATAGTGGCACAGGCTCCCCAGCATGACGAAGACGTGGAAGACCTCGTGGCTGCCGAAGTGGGGGAAGCGGCGGTTGAAGGCCGCGAGCTTCAGCGCGTAGACCACGCCGCCCACGGTGTACAGCAGCCCGCCCAGCAGCAGCCAGAGAAAGCCCGCCTTCCCCAGCGCGGCGTAGATCTCCGGCAGGGCCAGCACGCAGACCCAGCCCATGCCGATATAGACCACGGAGGAAAACCACTTCGGGCAGGTGATCCAGCAGAATTTCAGCGCCATGCCCGCCAGGGCGATGGCCCAGACGAGAATGAGCAGCCGCTTACCGCTCTCCCCCAGCGCCGCCACGCAGACCGGCGTGTAGGACCCGGCGATGAGGACGAAGATCATCATGTGGTCCAGCTTCTGCAGCAGGCGGTTGCCCTTCGGCGAGAGCTGGAAGCTGTGATAGGCGGTGGAGGCGCCGTAGAGCAGGACCATGCTCAGCATGAAAACGCTGAGGCTCATCATGTCCGCCGTGGACGCGCCCTGGGCGGCAGCGTGGGTCAGCAGGGGCGGCGTCAGAAAGATGGCCCCGAGAAAGGCGACGAAATGGGTGGCGGCGCTGCCCGGGTCCTTGATGCGGAAGGGCCGGGGCGCGGCGTCCCGGGAAGAGGGCGGCGCGGTGTGGATAGCGGCGCAGGTATGCATGGAAAAGGCCTCCTTACTGGCAGCGCGGGGATGCGGCCCGCAGAAAACGTGGTGAAATCTCAACATCGGTTTTTGAAAAACCCTTCAAGAGATATTATATGCAGTTTGCAGGAAACTGTCAAGCCATATCCCGCCGGCGGAGGGAAAATTTCCCCGGCAAAAAGGACCCGCGGCGTGTCCGCGGGTCCTTCCGTGTTGTCCGGGTGAAGGCAGCATGCGGAATGATTGATTAAAGAATTTAATCAATCATTAGTATCAGATGCGCTCCCGCTTGCCGGGCTTCGGCAGGCGGAGCAGGTCCGCGATGCGCTCGCCCTTGGGCATGAGGGCCAGGTCCTCCCGGGAAATGGCCTGGAAGAAGATGGCCGCCGCGGCGTACACCACCACCGCCACGCCCACCGCGAGGATGGTGGAAAGGGAATTGCCCAGGAAGCTGTGGAAGAGGAGATAGCTCCCCTTGGCGGCCAGGGCCATGAGCACCGTGGCCAGCAGGGGACGCAGGAAGAGCTGCGTGTAGCGGGGCGGCTCCGGCACGATGCGGCGGATGAGCCAGAGGTCCGCCACAGCGGCCAGCAAGAAGCAGCAGAGGGTGCCCACCGGCGCGCCGTTGATGTTCACCTGCGGGATGGCCACCAGCTGGTAGTTCACCAGCACCTTCACCAGCCCCCCGGCGATCATGATGTACACCGGCAGCCGTTCCCGGCCGTAGGCCTGCAGGATGGAGTTGGAGACGGTCATGAGGCAGACGAAGATGGACGCGATGCCCAGCACCGTCAGCAGGGGGCCGGACACGTCGGGGTCCAGGGAGTGGAACAGGAGCTGTACGATGGGCTTGCTCAGTACGCTCATGCCCACGCCCATGGGCAGCACGGCCAGCGCCGTTACCCGGAAGGCCGAGCGCACCACCTGAGAAGCGCCGGGCGCGTCCTTCCGGGCCAGGCGGGCGGAAACGGCGGGGATGATGGAGGCGGTGATGGCCACGATGAGGGAGGCGGGGAGGTTATACAGGTTCATGACGCCGGAGTAGGCGGAAAAGAGGCTGCGGCTCTGCTCCAGGGACATGCCCAGGGCGCTTTGCAGCCGGCCCTGGACCAGAGAGGTGTCGATGAGGTTGATGACGGAGACCGCCGCGGAGGTCAGCGTGATGGGCACCGCCACCGCCAGCAGCTCCTTTAAGATCTCGCCGGCGGGGGAGGGCTTTTCCCGGCTGCGGGGCCGGCGGCGGCTGCGCAGGTACTGCAGCACCATGTACAGCAGCGAGATCACCGTGCCCACCGTGACGCCCACGATGGCCATGGCGGCGGCGGTGTCGCCGCTCTTCCCCGTGTTCACCGCCCAGATGGCGAGGGACAGGCCGATGGCCAGCTTGCACACCGCCTCGATGATCTGGGACACGGCGGTGGGGACCATGTTGGAGTGGCCCTGGGCGTAGCCCCGGAAGGAGGACAGGCAGCCCACGCACAGCACCGCCGGGGCCAGGGCCCGGATGCTCTTGGCGGCCAGGGGGTCGTGCAGCAGCTCCGCCAGCTCCTCCGCCCAGAAGAACATGATCAGGAAGGACACGAAGCCCAGAGTGAAGAACACGGCCAGAGAGACCCGGAAGATCTTCTGCACCTGCTGCTGCTGGCCCACGGCGTTGGCCGCGGCCACCATTTTCGAAAGCGCCACGGGCAGGCCCGCGGTGGAGATGGTCAGCAGCAGGGCGTAGATGTAATAGGCGTTCTGGAAATCGGCGTAGCTGGAGCCCAGCACGTTGACGATGGGGATCTTGTAAATGGCGCCGATGACCTTCACGATCACGATGCCGGCGGCGAGAATGGCCGCGCCGCCGAAAAAGCTGTTTTGACGTTCTTTAGCCATGGAAGGACTCCTCTTCTCAGAGTTGGGCGGGGCGCAGGCGCTTGCCCGCCGCCTCCACCGTGCGCCGGGCCAGAATGCGGAGGGAGTCCAGCGCCATGGGGTACTCGTCCGTCAGCGCCAGCGCCCGGTAGGCGATGGGCAGCTCCGTGCAGCCCAGCACCAGCCCGTCGCAGCCGCGCTGGAGCAGCTCGTCAAAGGCGGCGGCAAGATCCTCCCGCCGGGGCGGGAGTCCCGCCTTGACGCAGTCATAGATCAAATGCGTGATGTGCGCCTGGGCGCTTTCCGAGGGATACAGGCAGTCCATGCCAAGCTCCCTCGCCGCCCGGCCGTACAGGTCCGTCCGCCGGGTCCCCTCGGTGCAGAGCACGCCCAGGGTGCGCATGCCCCGGCGCTGTCCCTCCGCCGCCACTTCGCGGATGAGGTGCAGCACGGGGATGGAGACGGCGGCAGCCACCTCGCCGTAAAACTCATGGCTGGTGTTGCAGGGGATGACGAGAGCGGCGCAGCCCGCGTGCTCCAGCCGCCGCGCGTCGGCGGCCATGACGGGAACGGGGGAGCGTTCGCTCCGCCCCAGCAGAAAGTCCGTGCGGTCGGGGGTGGAGGAGCGGTTCATGATCAGCAGGTCCGGATAGTCCTGGTCGCAGGCGGCCTCCGTCTCCTCCAGCACCAGGCGCAGGAATTCCTCCGTGGCCCAGGGGCCGAGACCGCCCAGCACGCCGATGAGCTTTCCTCCGGTCTCCATATGCGTCTCCTCCTTCCCTGCCCTGTGCGGGCGCTTTTCACTGCTTACGCGGCCATATCGCCGAAAAAAGTATCATACCACACAAGGAAGCAGTAGACGCTCCAGATCTTCTTCATGTCGCCGTTGTGGCCCGCCCTGTGCTTTTCCAGCATGGCCAGCAGGGCATCGCGCTTGAAGAAGCGGTCCGCCGTGTCGCTCTCAAAGGCCGCACGGATGCGGCCGTAGTATTCGTCCTGCCGCATCCAGTCGTTCAGCGGGGTGATGAAGCCGATCTTCGGCATCATGGCGGACTTTTTCGGCAGCACCCGCTCCGCCGTGCGGCGGAGGGCGATCTTCGTCACGTCCTTGGTCACGCGGTACTCGCTGGGAATCTGCACCGCCAGCTTCAGCACCTCCCGGTCCAGGAAGGGGACCCGCAGCTCCAGCGACGCGGCCATGCTCATCTTGTCCGCCTTCTGCAGGATGTCGTACTGCAGCCACGTGCAGATATCGGCGTACTGCATCCGCGTCACCTCGTCCTGCCCCGCCACCCGGTCGAAGATGGGCTTGGTCAGGGTGTCGGGGGCCACCACGTGGGCGGTGTCCTTCAGGATCTCCCCCAGCTCCGTGTAGTGATAGTTGTAGTTGTTGCGGATATAGCGCTTTTCCAGCGGATAGCGGCCCCGCATGAGGAAGCGGCGGCCGTGGAAGGCGGGCAGCTTTTCCGCCACGTTGCCGGCGAGGCGGCGGATGGGGGCGGGGACCTTCATGTACTTCTCGAAGTCCAGGCACTCCTTATAATAATTGTAGCCGCCGAAGAGCTCGTCCGCCCCTTCACCGGAGAGGACCACCTTGACCTCCTTCCCCGCCATCTGGGTAAGATAGTACAGCGGCACGGCGGAGGGGTTCGGCAAAGGCTCGTCCATGTGGTACTGCACGGCGGGCACCGCGTCGAAGAACTGCTCCGCGGTGATCTCCCGGGTGATGCACTCCACGCCGATCTTCTCCGCCAGCTCCACCGCGTGGGGCAGCTCGCTGTACTTCTTCTCCGCGTAGCCCACGGAGAAGGCCCGCACGGGCATATCCTCGCTGAGCAGGCGGGTGACGAAGCTGGAGTCCACGCCGCTCGAAAGGAAGCAGCCCACCTCCACGTCGCTGATGCAGTGGGCCTTGCAGGAGGCGCGGAAGGTCTCCTCGATCTCGTCCATCCACTGCTCCATGGTCTTGCCGCTCCGGATGTCGTAGCGCAGGTCAAAGTACCGCTCCAGGCGCATCTCGCCATTCTTCAGCTTGAACCAGCAGCCTGCCGGGAGCTTGTGGACGTTTTCAAACAGCGTCTCGTCGCAGGGGAGGTACTCAAAGCAGAGGTACGTCGGCAGCCACTGCTCATTGAACGTCCTTCTGAAGTTCGGGTGGGGCAGGAAGCCCTTGACCTCGCTGCCGTAGAGGAAGGTGCCGCCGTCGCGGTAATAGTAAAAGGGCTTGATGCCGAAGATGTCCCGGGCGCCGAAGAGGGACTGCTCTTTGCGGTCGTAGATGACAAAGGCGAACATGCCCCGGAGCTTGCCGGGCAGCGCCTCGCCCCACTCCTCGTAGCCGTGGAGCAGCACCTCCGTGTCCGTCCGGGTGGTGAAGACGTGGCCCTTTTTAAGAAGCTCCTCGCGCAGCTCCTGAAAATTGTAGATCTCGCCGTTGAAGGTGATGACCAGGTTTTTGTCCTCGTTGAAGATGGGCTGGTCGCCGCCGGCGAGGTCGATGATGGACAGGCGGCGGAAGCCCATGCCCACCTGGTTTTCACAGAAATAGCCGTCGGAGTCCGGGCCGCGGTGGATGATCCTGTCCGCCATGGCCCTGACGACCTCCTCGGGGGAATAGGTAATGGCTTCGTCCAGGAAGCCCACAAATCCGCACATAGAAGCGTACCCTGCTTTCTTTGGAGTCCGGCCTCTCAGGCCCTGAATTTCCGCCGCTGCTTCCACATAAAGTACATGGGATACAGCCGCCGGATCAGATTCCGCTCGCCCTTATAGCTGAGCGGGTCGTGGGCGCAGCCCTTGCGCCACAGCTCGTCCACCCGCTCACGCAGGGCGGGGTCCTTCACGTAGTTCATCAGCACGTCCTTCGGCACCACGGTGTAGAGGCTGTCCTCGTTGTCCGCGATGACGGGCTCCTCGTCGAAGTCCTTCTCATAGATCAGGTCGTCCACGATCCACTTCACGGCGTTGAAGCCGCTGCCGGTGATGTAGAAGTTGCTGCGGCCGAGGCGGGTGTTGATCTCAAAGAAGCGGAAGGAGCCGTCCCGGGAGTCGTACTTGATGTCGAAATTGGCAAAGCCGGTGTAGCCCACATGCTCCAGCAGCCGTTTGGCGTGCTCCATGATCTCGCGGTTGACGTCGTTGATGATGGCCACGGGGTTGCCCACGCCCATGGCGGCGTTGTCCTCCAGCAGCACATGGCCGGAGGACATGAAGCGCACCTTGCCGTGGCGGTCGCAGTAGCAGGTGAGGATGCGCATGTTGTAGTCCAGGCCCGGGATGGTGTCCTGGATGAGGAATTTATAGTCGTAGCCGCTGGCGCGGAGCTTGCGGAGCATCTCCGTCAGCTCCTCCTCCGTGTTCATGCGGAAGACCTTCTTCTTCCCCTCGAACTTGGCGTAATGGTACGCGGCGGAGGAAGCGGGCTTGGCGATGACGGGATAGGGGAAGTCAAAGTCCAGGGGCTGAGGGTCCTGGCAGTCGTAGACGAAGGTGCGGGGATAGGGCACGCCCACCTCGTCGCAGATGCTGTAGAAGGAATCCTTCAGCACCAGGCGGTTGAGCAGCTCCTCCTGGATGTAGGGCACCACATAGTATTTCTCAAGCTCTTCGCGGTTTTCCACGATCATGCGCACGTACCAGTCGCCGCAGGCCATGAGCAGGAGCTTTTTGCCGCTGCCGCCGTAGCGCTTCGCGATGTCCACCAGACGCTCGACAAAATGCTCCTCCGTATCCATGTCCGGCACCACGATGTTCTCGATGATGCTGGAGTGGGAGATCATGATGCTTTTCAGCATGCTCACCGCCACGCTCTTGATCCCGTACTCCTCGTGGAAGCTGCGGGCGAGACTGTAGGTGGTGATATCGCCGCCGAGGATGATGGGCAGGAACTCCACGTTCCCCTGCTTCTTTTGCTCCATAGTCGTTCTCCTTCTCTATGATCCGAAACGCCCGGACGGAGGGGCGCACAGGAACGGTTGGCATAGTTTACCGCATACCATTTTAGGCATATAGTCCGGGTTTGTCAAGAAAAGCGCCGCCGCCTCCGGAACCCCCTTCAAAAAAGTATCACAGCGCCGCAAGCAAGTTTTTGACTAAAGTGTTAATTTTTATGCCGGCGGGGAAAATATTTGGAAAAACCCCTTGCTTTTTCCGGGCGCTTGCCCTAATATAACGATTGTCGGTTAGCACTCGGCCTTGATGAGTGCCAACACATGAAACAGTTTATATTTTTTATTTATATAAGGAGGCAGACCCATGAAACTCATTCCTATGGCTGACAGAGTCGTTCTCAAGATGATGGAGGCGGAGGAGACCACCAAGAGCGGTATCCTGCTGGCGTCCAGCGCCAAGGAGAAGCCCACCATCGCGGAGGTCGTGGCCGTTGGCCCCGGCGGACTCGTGGACGGCAAGGAAGTCAAGATGACCCTGAAGTGCGGCGACCGCATCATCATCGACAAGTATGCCGGCAGCAACGTCACCGTGGACGGCGAGGAATACGTCATCGTCCGGGAGAAGGACGTGCTGGCCATCGTACAATAAATACAAGGGGAGCAGGCTCCCCTTGTAAGAACCCCTGACACGCCGCGGCAGCGCACGGGCTTCGCCCGCACGTTTGCGGCGTGAGAGGTGTTTTTCCCGACGTACACGCCGCCGGGAAAAACAGATTTTATTTTCGCCGGGAGAGGTCCCGGCGCTGAAAACCGTTGATTCTGAGTTTAAATATTGGAGGAAAGTATTATGGCAAAGCTCATCATGCGCGGGGACGAGGCCCGCAAGGCGCTGGAGACCGGCGTCAACACCCTCGCCGATACCGTTAAGGTCACTCTGGGCCCCAAGGGCCGCAACGTGGTGCTGGGCAAGAAGTTCGGCTCTCCCCTCATCACCAACGACGGCGTGACCATCGCCAAGGAGATCGAGCTGGAGGACCCGTTTGAGAACATGGGCGCCCAGCTGGTGAAGGAAGTCTCCACCAAGACCAACGACGTGGCCGGCGACGGCACCACCACCGCCACCCTGCTGGCCCAGTCCCTGATCCGCGAGGGTCTGAAGAACCTGGCCGCCGGCGCCAACCCCATCGTCATGCGCAAGGGCATGGCCAAGGCCTGCGACGCCGCCGTGGCCGAGATCAAGGCCCAGGCCCGCAGCGTGAACGGCACCAAGGACATCGCCCGCGTGGGCACCGTTTCCTCCGGCGACGAGACCATCGGCAAGCTCATCGCCGAGGCCATGGAGAAGGTCTCCAGCGACGGCGTCATCACCGTGGAGGAGTCCAAGACCGCCGAGACCTACAGCGAGATCGTGGAAGGCATGATGTTCGACCGGGGCTATATCACCCCCTATATGGTCACCGACACCGAGAAGATGGAAGCCGTGGTGGACGACGCTTATCTGCTCATCACCGATAAGAAGATCTCCGTGGTGGCGGACCTGCTGCCCATTCTGGAGCCCATGGTCCAGGCCGGCAAGAAGCTGGTCATCATCGCCGAGGACGTGGAGGGCGAGGCCCTCAGCACCCTGGTACTGAACCGCCTGCGCGGCACGCTGAACGTGGTCTGCGTCAAGGCCCCCGGCTTCGGCGACCGCCGCAAGGAGATGCTGCAGGATATCGCCATCCTGACCGGCGGCCAGGTCATCAGCGAGGAGCTGGGCTATGACCTCAAGAGCGCCACCGTGGATATGCTGGGCCGCGCCCGCCAGGTGAAGGTCACCAAGGAGAACACCATCATCGTGGACGGCGCCGGCG
>JBJDYT010000007.1:0-35343 GCA_051867635.1 Oscillospiraceae bacterium | reverse complement strand
CCACCATGCTGGCGGACATCCCCCAGGCCCGCACCTACATCAACACCTACGACGCGAAAGAGACGACCATGGACGCGCTGGTGAACAAGCTGATGCAGGGTCCCTCCGCCTTCCACGGCACGGACCCCATCGACAGCTTCTGCGGCCTGTTCGACGCGCGGCTGTGAGAGGAGGAGAAAGCAAATGAATGAAGTAAAGACCCCCAAGAAACCCCTGATCTATTACTATCTGATCGTCATGCTGGTCCTGATGCTGTTCAATTTCCTGGCCATGCCCTGGATGGCCGAGCACCGCATCCGGGAGGTGGACTACAACACCTTCGTGTCCATGACGGAGAGCGGCCAGATCAGCCAGGCGGAGATCCAGGAGCAGGATAACCGCATCCTCTTCACCGACCTGGACGGAAAGACCGTCTACAAGACCGCCATGGTGCCCGACCCGGACCTGACGCAGCGGCTGCTGGACGCCGGTGTTTCCACCACCGGCGTGGAGATCGAGCAGTCTTCGCTGCTGGTGGACCTGCTGGGGTGGATCGTTCCGCTGGTGATCTTCATCGCCCTGGGCCAATTCATGTCCCGGAAGATGATGCAGAAGATGGGCGGCAGCAATTCCATGATGTTCAACGCCGGCAAATCCAACGCCAAGGTCTATGTCAAGTCCTCCGAGGGCATCAAGTTCTCCGACGTGGCCGGCGAGGACGAGGCCAAGGAGAACCTGCAGGAGATCGTGGACTACCTCCACGACCCCAGCAAGTACCAGGCCATCGGCGCCTCCATGCCCAAGGGCGTGCTGCTGGTGGGCCCTCCGGGCACCGGCAAGACCCTCCTGGCCAAGGCCGTGGCCGGCGAGGCCAACGTGCCCTTCTTCTCCATGAGCGGCTCTGAGTTCGTGGAGATGTTCGTGGGCATGGGTGCCAGCAAGGTCCGCGACCTGTTCAAGCAGGCCAAGGAGAAGGCCCCCTGCATCGTGTTCATCGACGAGATCGACGCCATCGGCAAGAAGCGCGACGGCCAGATCGGCGGCAACGACGAGCGGGAGCAGACGCTGAACCAGCTGCTCACCGAGATGGACGGCTTTGAGGGCAACAACGGCGTCATCATTCTCGCCGCCACCAACCGGCCCGAGTCCCTCGACCCGGCGCTGACCCGCCCCGGCCGCTTCGACCGCCGGGTGCCGGTGGAGCTGCCGGATCTGAAGGGCCGGGAGGCCATTTTGCAGGTCCACGCCCGGAAGATCAAGGTGGCGGAGGACGTGGATTTCAACAAGATCGCGCGCATGGCCTCCGGCGCCAGCGGCGCGGAGCTGGCGAACATCGTCAACGAGGCGGCCCTGCGGGCCGTGCGGGACGGCCGGAAGTTCGCCACCCAGGCGGACCTGGAGGAGTCCATCGAGGTGGTCATCGCGGGCTACCAGAAGAAAAACGCCATCATGACCGACCGGGAAAAGCGCATCGTGGCCTATCATGAGATCGGCCACGCGCTGGTGGCGGCGAAGCAGACCGACTCCGCCCCGGTGCAGAAGATCACCATCGTTCCCCGCACCAGCGGGGCCCTCGGCTACACCATGCAGGTGGAGGAGGGCAACCACTACCTCATGAGCCAGGAGGAGATCGAGAACAAGATCGCCACCTACACCGGCGGCCGGGCGGCGGAGGAAGTGGTGTTCGGCTCCGTCACCACCGGCGCGTCCAACGACATCGAGCAGGCCACCAAGCTGGCCCGGGCCATGATCACCCGCTACGGCATGAGCGAGGACTTCGACATGGTGGCCATGGAGACGGTGACGAACCAGTACTTAGGCGGGGACACCTCTCTCGCCTGCTCCGCCGAGACCCAGAGCCAGATCGACCGGGCGGTGGTGGAGCTGGTGAAAAAGCAGCACGGCAAGGCGACGCGGATCCTGACCGAGAACCGGGGAAAGCTGGACGAGCTGGCCCAGTTCCTCTACGAAAAGGAGACCATCACCGGCGAGGAGTTCATGAAGATCCTGAACGCCTGATCCGGTCGCAGTCACAGAAAAACGCATAACGAAACAGGCAAGGCAGCGTATGCCTTGCCTGTTTGTTTTTTGTTTTTCTCCGGTCACAACTCGAAGCGGCAGATGCATTTATGGGTCTCCCCGTCCTCCACCCGCATGCCGTTGTCCTCCGGCAGCTCCGCGATCTCCACCAGCCTGCCGCCGGCGTATTCGCAGGTTTTTCTGGAGGGCCAGTTGTCTTGGCTGCAGGTGATGATGAGGCAGTCCGTCCCGTGCCGCTTCGCCAGCGCAAGCAGCAGCCGGCAGGCCTTTCCCGCGTAATGGTGCCCCCGGTACGGCTCGGCTATCCGGTAGCCGATATTGCCGCCGTAATAGACGCTTTCGTTGTGGCCGATGCGGAGGTCGCAGGTCCCCATTTTCCCGCCGCCCGCTTTGCCGCGCGGGCGGGCCTTATTTCAGCCGGCGCACCGTGTCCCGGGTGATCTCGCTGAGAGTATGGACGCCGCACATGCGCATGGTGTCCGCGAGCTCCGCCGCGAGCTTCTCCGTATAGAGGCGCACGCCCTCCTCGCCGCCGCCGTAGACCATGGTGACGTAGGGCCGGGCGATGAGCACGCCCTTGGCGCCCAGGGCCAGGGCCTTGAACACGTCCACGCCCGTGCGGATGCCGCCGTCCACCAGGACGGTCAGCTTGTCGCCCACGGCCGCCACGATCTCCTCCAGCACCTCCGCCGTGGCAGGGCACTGATCCAGCACACGGCCGCCGTGGTTGGAGACCACGATAGCGGACGCGCCGGCGGCCAGGGCCTTCTCCGCGCCCTTCACCGTCATGATGCCCTTGAGAATGAAGGGCCGCTCCGCGCACCGGGCGATCTCACGCAGCTCCTCCACCGTCTTGCTGCCGGCGGGGGGCGTCAGGCCCTGCAGGAAGGGCAGGCCCGCCGCATCGATGTCCATGGCGATGGCGATGGGGTCCGCGGCCTTGGCGGCCTCCAGCTTTTCAAAGGTGGTCTTCATGTCCCAGGGCTTCACCGTGGGGATGCCCGCGCCGCCGCTGCAGCGGATGGCTTCCACCGCGCCGGCAAAGACCGCCGGATTGGTGCCGTCGCCGGTGAAGGCGGCGATGCCTGCCTTTTCCGCGGCGGAGACCAGAATGTCGTTATAGGTGAGATCGTCGTACTTCTCCCCGTAGTGGAGCTTCATGGCCCCCACAGGGCCTGCGAACACGGGCAGGTCGAAGCTGCGGCCGAAAAGCTCCGCCCGCAGGTCCACGGGGCGGTTGTCGCAGATGGTGTCCATGTTCAGCGCGATGTCCTGCCAGCCCTGGTAGTTGCGGATGGCGCCCACGCCGAGTCCCTTGGCGCCGGGGCCGGGGACCGTGTTCTTGCAGGCCACGCCGTTGCAGACGGGGCAGGCCTTGCAGTAGGGGCCGCTGCACTCCCGTGCCTGGGCCAGAACTTCCTGATAAGTCATGATCGATCATCCTCTCTCTTTTGTTTTCTTACGTCATTGTAGCGCGGGCAGGGAAAAAACGCAAGCGGGAAAGCCTCTCCCCCTTGCGCTTTTGCCGGTGGTTTTTTATAATGAAAAAAACGAAAAGGAGTGGAACGCCATGACCGTCACCTGGCTGGGACACGCCTGCTTTGCCCTGGAAAGCGGCGGATACCGTCTGATCATCGACCCCTATGAGAGTGTGCAGGGTTACCCCGCCCTCCGGGCGGAGGCCCATGCCGTTTACTGCTCCCACGAGCATTCCGACCACGGCTGCCGCGCCGCGGTGACGCTGCTGCCGTTCTCCGGTCCCTGCCCCTTCGCCGTGACGGAGGTCCCGAGCTTCCACGACGAGGCGCAGGGGGCGAAGCGCGGGGAGAACACCATCCGCGTCTTTGAAGCCGAGGGGCTGCGGGTGGCCCACCTGGGGGACCTGGGGCACCCCCTTTCCCAGGCGCAGCTGGCCCCCCTCCGGGGCGTGGATGTGCTGCTGCTCCCCGTGGGCGGCTTCTACACCATCGGCCCCGCCGAGGCGAAGCGGACGGCGGACGCCATCGGCGCGGGCGTCACCGTGCCCATGCACTACCGCCGGGGCAGCCTCGGCTTCGACGTTCTCGCGCCGGTGGAGGATTTTTTGTCCCTCTACCCGGAGAGCCGGGTGCGGCGGCTGGGCGGCAATTCCTTCACGCCTGAGCGCGGCGGCGCGGGCGAGGTGCTGCTGCCTGCATTTATCCCCCAATAAATCGCGCGAAAAGCGGCGGCCGTTTGGCCGCCGCTTTTTTATGGTTTCCGCTTCCAAAAGGCCCGCGCCGTGGCAAAGATCAGCGCCGCCAGAAACAGCAGCTCGCCCCAGACCGCCGCCGTCCAGGCCGGCGTCCCCTGCCGCATCACCGCGGCAGAAATGGGCCACCCGACCCGGGCGCCTATGGCGTGGCGGACATAGACCGCAGCCAGCACATACAGCACCCAGCCGCAGCAAAGCCCCGCATGCCGCCGCGCTAACAGGCAGATCAGCCCGCAGAGCAGCAGCGGCGAGGCCAGCATCAGCCCCGCGAGCAGGTCCCCCAGCAGTCCCACCAGCAAAAAGGTGAGAAAGCCGAAGCAGAGCAGCAGCACCCCCGTGAGCTTCCGCCAGGAAAAGCCGCTTGGAGTGCCCGTCTTCGGCGCGTCTTCTGTGCTGTGGGCTGCTTCTTTCTCCGGCTCCGCCGGGATGGGGCCGTCCGCCGGGGCTTCGTTCCGGCCCGTTTCCGTCCCCTCCTGCGGTCCCTTCACCAGCTCGTCCAGCGTCACGCCGAACAAAGCGCTCATCCGGATGAGCTTTTCCAGCTCCGGCACGGAGCCGTCCGTCTCCCACTTGGAGACGGACTGGCGGGATACCTCCAGCGCCTCCGCCAGCTCCCCTTGGCTCATGCCCCGCTCCGTGCGGAGATGAGCGATGTTCTCTCCCAGCGTCATACCGTTTCCCCCTGTTCCTGTTTTCTGCCTCGATGGTACCACACTCCGGGGCAAATGTCGACCAAGCCGGCTGGTCATCCCCGGCAACCGCCGGTTGCACCCGCCCCTTTTCCTCCGAAAAAGACCGCCGCCGCATAATCTTCCGGGTATGTCATATACTACCAACGTGCAGCAAGGCGGGGAAAGGAGCGGACAGAACGCATGAGAAAACGGCTGTTTTACTGGGAAGCGGTGGGCTTCGGCGTGGTATGCCTGCTGGGGACGCTGGGCCACTTCCTCTACGACTGGACCGGGGGGAACCGGGTGGTCGCCGCTTTCTTCGCGGTGAACGAGTCCACCTGGGAGCACATGAAGCTGCTCTACACCCCGTACTTTCTCTACACTCTGGCGGAGTGCTGCTCCCTGGCCCGGGAGATGGACAATTTCCTCGCCGCCAAGGCGGCGGGGGCTGTGGCCGGGCTGCTGGCCATCCCGGTTCTGTTCTATTCCATCTGGGGCGTCTTCGGCGAGCCCCCCGAATGGGTGGATATCGCCATTTTCTTCGTGTCCGTGGCCGCGGCCTTCTTCGTCAGCCACCGGGTGATGAAGCACGGCGCCCTCCGGGGCGGCTGGTGGCAGGCGGCGGGCTTTCTGCTGCTGTGGGGATTGCTGCTGCTCTCCGTCTGGTGGACCTTCCATCCGCCCCGGCTGCCCCTGTTCCTGGACCCCGTGACCCTGACCTACGGCCCCGGCTGAGCGCCGCCGCGGGAGAAGCGCCGCCCCTGCTTGACGGGCGGCGGCGGGCGGTGTATGATGTCTGCAAGAGTTTCCCACATCATATACAGCAGGAGGCGGCGGAGATGAGTATCACAAGAGAACAAGCGCACGAGATTCTGATGAAATACATGCAGGGCGAGCGGTACATCCAGCATTCCTACGCGGTGGAATGCATCATGCGCGGCCTTGCGAAAAAGCTGGACCCGGAGCGGGTGGAGTTCTGGGGCGTGGTGGGACTGCTCCACGACCTGGACGAGGAGCAGTGCGACTGGGAGCATGACATGTCCGTGCACGGCCCCACCTCGGTGGAGCTGCTGAAAAAGGAGGGCGTGGAGGACCAGGAGCTGTTCGACGCCATCTGCGCCCACAACCCCAAAAGCGGCGTCAGGGCCAAGACCAAGCTCCAGTACGCCGTCCTGGCCGCCGACCCCATGAGCGGCTTCTGCAAGGCCGTGGCCCAGATCTACCCCGACAAGAAGATCGCCTCCGTGAAGGCCAAGTCCGTCCGCAAGCGCTTTGGCGAATCCCGCTTTGCCGCCGGCGCCAACCGGGAGTACATGATGGCCATCACCCACACGGGACTGACGCTGGAACAGCTCATCGACGTCGCCCTGGAGGAGATGACCGCCATCGCCGACCAGCTGGGTCTGTAAAA
Source organism: Oscillospiraceae bacterium (assembly GCA_051867635.1). GTDB lineage: Bacteria > Bacillota > Clostridia > Oscillospirales > Oscillospiraceae > RGIG5472. Next base: position 29,009 of record JBJDYT010000007.1, on the reverse strand, counting down.
GCCTAAAAAGGGGCCTCCGCCATGGGCGGAGGCCCCTTTTCTTCTTTGCCGCGCGTCCGCGCCCTTAGTTGGCGCCGGATTCCAGCACCGTGCCCTGCGTGGCGTCGACCCGGCAGCTGTACTCTGCCACGCCGTCGGTAAAGGCGAAGCGGTAGTACGCCTCTTCGTCGCCGCCGGCCTCGTCGCCCTCGAAGGCCGACTCGGTGAAGTCCACCTCGTCCGCCTGGTAGCCCACGCTCTGGGCCGCCACAGCCTTGGCCGCGTCCTCGGTGAGATAACCGTTGTCGCCCCGGTCGAAATCCTTGCTGCCGCAGGCGGTCAGCGCCAGCACCAGCACCGCCGCCAGCGCCAGCGCGATGATCTTTTTCATAGGCTCGCTCCTTTCCCAGTTTCTCTTTCCCACGCCCGTACTATATCAAATCCGGCGCGGGATTGCAAGCCCCGGCAGGGTCAAAGCGTCCTCAGCTCTTTCCCCGTATCTCCCGGCCGCAGCGGGGGCAGGTAATGATGATCTTTCCCCGGCCCCTGGGCACGCGGCACACCGTACCGCAGCCGCGGCAGGTAAAATACTTGTGCTCCCGGTCCCGCATCCGGTCCCTGCGCCGCCGGACCGAGTTCTTCAGCGGGCCCCACCAGGAGAGGAGCCACGCGTTCTCCCGCCGCCGCTTCTCATAGTTCCTGGAGAGCATGCGGAACAGCACCACCAGCCACAGCACCGTGGGCAGGTAGAACAGCACCGTCCCCAGTACCGGCACCCAGCTCAAAAACAGCCCCAGCACATACAGCACCAGGATCAGCACGCAGAGGAACTGATTCAGCGTATCGTTGCCGTAGCGCCCGTACATGAAGCGCGCCAGCGCGCCGCGAAGCTTCTGGAAAAAAGACATATCGTTCCTTCTTTCTGTGTTCGGGGCGCCCGCGGGCCGCCGGGGGCGGGGAGCGGACTGCCTGTGAAAGCATCATACAGTAAAGCGGCGCAGGAATAAAGCGGTTAATTGTAAACTTTTTCGTTTCCGGCCGCGGCCTTCCCCCGGGCTCGTCCTTGTAATCGGCGGAGGGATTTGCTATAATGCCTGTATATGTGGAAAAACGCCCGACGACCCGGCGGGCGCCGGAGGGCCCCTCCGGCGCCCTATGAAAACGAGCGGCGCTCTGCGGCCGCGGCCGGGGGCCGGAGCTGCGCGGTAAACTCAGATCGCCGCGTCCGCGCTGTCTGCCGCTCCATGCCAGTGTATGTCATCCGCGCCGCGGCCGTGACGGGCGCGCGCCAGAAAGAGAAGGAATCCGACATGATCAAGATCGCTCCCTCCATCCTCTCCGCCGACTTTGCGAACCTCCAGCGGGACATCCAGCGTATCGCCACCGCCGACTATGTCCATGTGGACGTGATGGACGGCCTCTTCGTCCCCAACATCTCCATCGGCATCCCGGTGGTGAAGTCCATCCGCCCGGTGACGGCCCTGCCGCTGGACGTGCATCTCATGATCGACCGCCCGGTGCGGTATGTGGAGCGCTTCTGCGACGCGGGAGCAGACATCGTGACCTGCCATGTGGAGGCGGACACGGAGGAGAATATCCATGAGGCCCTGCGCCTTATCCACGCCAAGGGCAAAAAGGCCGGCGTGGTGGTGAAGCCGAAAACGCCGGCGGAGGCGGTGCTTCCCTTCCTGCACGAGGTGGAGATGATCCTGGTCATGACGGTGGAGCCCGGCTTCGGCGGGCAGCGCTTCATGGAGGACATGATGCCGAAGGTCCGGGCCATCCGCGGCTTTATCGACGCCGAGAATCCCGCCTGCGAGCTGGAGGTGGACGGCGGCGTGGGTCCCGACACCTGCCGTACTTGCATCGACGCCGGCGCCAACGTGCTGGTGGCTGGCAGCGCCGTCTACGGCGCGGCGGACATCCCCGGCCGCATCGCGGCGCTGCGGGGCTGAAAACGCTTTTGTAAGGGAGAGACTGGCTTATGGAATATTTCCCCGCACCGCTGGAAAATCTGGTGGAGCAGTTCGCGCGGCTGCCGGGCATCGGCGGCAAGTCCGCCCAGCGTCTGGCCTTCTATGTGCTGGGCCTGCCGGAGTCGGAGGCCCAGGCCTTTGCCGACGCCATCATGGAGGCCAAGCACAACGTCACCTGCTGTCCCGTGTGCCAGAACCTGACCGCCGGGGGGCTTTGCCCCATCTGCGCGTCTGACAAGCGGGACGCGGGGCTCATCTGCGTGGTGGCGGACCCCAGGGACGTGGTGGCCATGGAGCGGACGCGGGAGTACCGGGGCCGCTACCATGTGCTGCACGGCGTCATCTCCCCCATGAACCATGTGGGGCCGGACGATCTGCAGATCAAGTCCCTGGTGGACCGGGTGGCCGCCGGCGGCGTGCGGGAGGTCATCATGGCCACCAACCCCGACACGGAGGGCGAAGCCACCGCCATGTACCTCGCGAGGCTCTTAAAGCCCTTTGACGTGCGCGTCACCCGCCTCGCCTACGGCATCCCCGTGGGCGGGCACCTGGAATTCGCGGACGACGCCACGCTCCTGCGGGCGCTGGAGGGCCGCCGGGAGCTGTAACGTCCCGTGCCCTTGTCTCTGTAAAAACCGCAAGACCCGCCGGGGTTCCCCGGCGGGTCTTTTTTCGTTCAGCGCCGCATGGTACGGCGAAACAGCGGCACGGCAAGGAGCAGCGCCAGCGCGATATAACCCAGCGCCCAGGGCAGGTGAGGCGTCGCCGCCGCGGCGTCTTTTGCCAGAGCCGCGCGGCAGAGCTCCGTGAGCCGCAGGAAGGGCAGGCACTCCGCCAGACGCTGGAACCAGCCGCCCACCAGCGCCGGAGAGAACCAGGTGCCGCTGAGCCAGCCGGCGAGATTCGTCAGCACCGCGCCGCAGAAGCCGCCCACCTGCGCCACGGTCATGACGCTGCCGCAGGCGAGGCCGAGGCCGATGAAGAACAGCGCCCCGAGGAGGGCCGCTCCCACCGCGGCGAGAATACCTCCCGTCAGCGGCAGGCCCAGCGCCGCCGCCAGCGCGTAGCAAAGCAGGCTCTGGGCCAGAGCCATGGGCAGCAGCGGCAGCGTGTAGCCCAGGATGAAGTCCCAGGCGGTCATGGGCGTGGTAAAGAGCCGCGCGGCAAAGGCGCTGGCGCGATCCTTTGCCACCAGCTGGGCGGAAAACAGGGTGAAAAACGACAGGCTGAACACCGAGACGCCCGGCGTCAGCTCCGCGAGGGGAAACATCTCCACCGGCACGTTGCGCCCGATAGCGGTGAGCAGCAACAGCAGCACCGCCGGAAAGCCAAGGCCAAAGGCCAGATTCAGCGGGTCCCGCAGGATCTCCTTTGCCGTGCGCAGGGCAAAAACGCGCATCCTCATGCCTGCTCCCCCCTTTCCCGGGCGAAATGGAGAAAAGCGTCCTCCATGCTGCCCGCGCCGGCGCGCTGCATCAGCTCTGCCGCCGTACCCAGCGCCCGGAGCCGCCCCTCCCCCAGAACAGCCACCCGGTCAGACAGGGCCTCCGCCTCCTCCATGTAGTGGGTGGTGAGCAGGATGGTGACCCGGCCCGACAGCTCCCGGATCAGGTCCCACAGCTCCCGCCGCGCCAGCACGTCCAGCCCCAGCGTCGGCTCGTCCAGGAACAGCACCTCCGGCTCGCCCACCAGCGCCATGGCAATGCTGAGCCGCCGCTGCCAGCCGCCGGAGAGGGTCCTGCTTTTTTGCTTTGCCACCGGCGTGAGGGAAAAACGCTCCAGCAGCTCCGCCGCCTTCTCCCGGCGGCGCGCCGCCGGCATCCCGTGGACGCCCGCCATCAGCTCCAGATTCTCCCGCACCGTCAGATTGGGGGCTATGGCGGTCTCCTGGGGCGAAACGCCCAGCAGCGCTTTCACTGCCTGCGGCTCCCTGCGGATGCTCCGCCCAAGCACGAGGGCGTCCCCCTCCTCCGGCGCGGTGAGGCAGGAGAGCATACGGATGGTGGTGGTCTTTCCCGCGCCGTTCACGCCCAGCAGGGCCATCAGCTCGCCCCGCTCCACCGTCAGGCTCAGCCGGTCCACCGCCGTCTTGTCCCCGTAGCGCTTGGTCAGGTCCCGGATCTCAATGGCGTTCATGCCTGCTCGCCCCCTCTCCGGTTGCGGAGCTGCTCCGCCATCTCCACCATCCATTCGGCCTTCAGCAGGGCCAGGCCCTGCTCCTCGTCGCCCAGCACCAGCAGCTGGTCGCCTGCCTTGAGGTCGAAGATCTTCCGGGCCTTCTGGGGGATGACGATCTGCCCCCGCTCGCCCACGGTGACAAGGCCGAAGGCGTGCTTCTTCTTCGGCGGGATGGGCACCCCCCCTTCCTCCTGGCTGTACTGCACAAGCGCGTCCAGCGTCACGCCGTACAGCTCCGCCAGAGCCAGGCAGCTTTGCAGGTCCGGGGCCGATTCTCCCGTCTCCCACTTGCCCAGCGCCTGACGGGATACGCCCACCCGCTCCGCCGCGGCCTCCTGAGACAGGCCCAGCCGGGCGCGGAGCGCGCGCAGATTCTGAGAGATCATACTTTTCATATTTTTCACCTCTTTTCCCACAGTATAGCCTCCCCCGGCGGCCCACACCACCAACCGGGGCTGACAAAAGCTGTACGTTTCAGTTGCGGCGGAAAAAAGCGCGGCGGGTCGTCCCGCCGCGCCGTCCGTCATTTTGTCTCGCCAAACAGCTTCTTTTTGTAATAGAACTCCGCGCCGTAGAGCGCTGCCACCGGGTTATGGCCCAGCACCCGGTCCTTGGTGACGCAGGTGGTGACGGGGGCGTCGGAGTACTTGTAAAACAGGCTGTCATGCCCCACGCACAGGCCCACCACGATGTTCAGGTCCGTCTTAGCGGCGTTCAGCAGCTTCGCCTGCAGGATGGGATTGCACATATTGGCCCCCAGCGCCTCGCACTTCTCCGGGATGCCCACGGAGGTCTTTTTCTGCGCGCCCGCCTTGCAGGCGGCGCCGTAGACCTCAAAGCCGTGGTGGCGCAGCACCCGGGCCAAAGTCTGCGCCTCCCGGATCAGCCCCACGCAGGTGGCGATGCCCAGCTTCTTCGCGCCGATCTTCCGCGCGAAGTCCATGATCTCCTCCACCCGGGTGTGCTGGCAGTAAAACTCATACTCCACCTCCGCGGCGGCGACGGCGATCCGGCGGTTCTCCTCCTGCTCATAGCAGCGCATGGCGTCCGCCAGGACCTCCTCGTCCATGCCGGTGGTGAGGCAGAAATCCGGGTAATGGGGGTCCTCCGGGCAGTTGCAGGCGGTGACGGCGCAGTCGATGCAGGAGAGTCTTTTTTTGTCCTCCATGGTCTTTGCTTCCTTTCCTCCGGGCGCGGCCCGGCGTAATGTGATTTTGTGGCACGGCGGGCCTTTCCCGCCGCTTTCTCATCCCTCCGCCAGGGCGGCGGCCGCCCGGTCCCGGTAATAGACCGTCAGCAGCTCCACCACCATGCCGTAGCTCTGCACGCCCTCGGTCTGGCCGTAGTTCTTGAGATAGCCGTCATAGAGCGTCTGATAGCCCTCTGAGACCGGGCTTTCGCGGAAGGGGACCCAGTAGGCGTTGTTGGCGTCCAGGTCCGCGCGCACCTCCTCCGGCAGCGTATCCCGGATGGCCTGCCAAAGCTCCCGGTCCACCGAATAGAGGGCGTTGGAGAGGTAGACATAGGCCGAGAGCCAGCCGGAATAGCGGTACACCGGGCTGTCCGCCGTGGTGGCCGCCAGCACGGCCGCGAAGTTGCACTCCTTCTCCGAGGCGAAGCCCCGCTGGTGGGCCAGCTCGTGGGCGATGGTGGCGGGGAGCATGCAGGCGGGGCTGTCCACGTTCAGATTCGCCTCCGCCGTGAAGGAGAAGTACACCCCAGTGAGCCGCAGATAGCTCATGACGCGGGAAAACCGCACCGGCTTGGGCGTGCGGTCGGCGTAGGCAAGGCAGGGCAGCTCGCGGCTGATGTTATCATAGACCCGCGCGGCCTCCGCGAAGATCTCCTCCCGGGAGGCGGCGAAGCAGCCGTTTTCGTCCCGGGGCACCCCCTCCGACGCCGCGGAGAGCTGCGCCGCCGCGTACCGCGTCACCAGCTCCAGTTCCTCCGCCGACACACCTTCCGCGTAGATGCCGCTTTGCTCCTGCAGCCCGTCGGCGTAGTAATACACGCCCCAGAGCCAGTCCGCCGCCGCTGAAACGACGGCGCAGGCGCAAAGCGCCGTCAGGAAGAAGGAGAGCAGCACGCTTCCCCGCCGCCCCTTCCGGCGTATGAGCCGCGCGAGGGTCACGCCCACATAGGCCAGCGCCGCCGCCAGCGCCAACGCCAGCACCAGCTCCATCACGGAGAAGTCCACGAGATAGGTCAGCTTCGAGATAGCGGCCCTGGCCGGGTCCGCAACGGCCGCCGCCGCGGCGTTCATGGCCGCCCGGTCGCCCTTTTTCACTTCAAACGCGGCTATGAGCAGCCCCGCCGCCAGCAGGCAGCAGAGCCTTCCGCGGTATGCCCTGCAAAACCGCCGCACGGCGTCCCCTCCTTTCCCGTGGATGGCTTTTCAGAAAAAGGGGAGGGCGCCGCCGCGTCCTTCCCGGTGGATCATTCCTTGGGCGCGTCCGCCGCGCCGCCGGCGGAGCGCTCGTCGCCGGCCAGCGTCCGTTCGCCGTAATCCTCCAGCTCCGTGGACATGCCCTTCTTCTCCAGCCGGTAGCGCACCAGCGTGCCGAAGAGGCTGTAGAGGCAGGCGAAGACCGGCACGCCGAAGAACATGCCCGCCAGGCCGAAGAACTTCCCGCCCACCAGGATGGCCACGATGACCCAGAAGCTGGACAAGCCTGTGGAGCCGCCCAGGATCCTGGGACCGAGGATATTGCCGTCGATCTGCTGCAGCACCACGATCATGACGATGAAGGTCAGGCACTTCAGCGGGTCCGCCAGCAGGATCAGCAGCCCGCTGGGGACAGCCCCCAGGAAGGGACCGAAGAAGGGGATCACGTTGGTGACGCCCACGATGACCGACACCAGCGGCGCGTAGGGGATCTTCAGCAGCAGACAGCCTCCCAGGCACAGCAGTCCGATGATGGCGGAGTCCAGGATCTTGCCCCGGATGAAACCGCTGAAGATGCGGTCCGCCCGATGGGTGGCCCGCAGGAGGCGGTCCTCCCACTCCTCGCTGCACAGCGCCCGCAGCGCCCGGCGCAGTCCCGCGCTCCAGCTCTCCTTGGAATACAGCAAATAGACCGAGACGATGACGCCCACCACCAGGTCCGTGGCGAAGCTGACAAAGCTCCAGATGCCGCCGCTCAGCGCCGCCACCAGAGCCTGCGCGCCGGGGACGGCCGTCTCCCGCACCCAGTCCAGCAGGTTGGTGTAGTAGTTTTGGAACAGCTCCTGCACCCAGGCCGCCAGCTCGGGGTTGTCCTCCAGCAGGCGGGTGACCCAGCCGTAGACCTTGTTGTAATAGTTCTCCATGTTGGCCGCCAGCTGCAGCACGCTCTCGGCCACCTGCGGCAGGATCAGGCTCACCAGGATATAGCCCACGATGCACACCAGCAGCCAGGTCAGCGCCAGGCTGACCGCCCGCAGAAGGCCGGGGCGCTTGCCCTCCCAGCCGATGTGCCGGGCGTAGAGGCGCAGCGAGCCGTCGATGCTGTTGGTGATGGGAAGCAGCAGATAGGCGATGAAGCAGCCGATAAAAATGGGCTGCAGCGCGCCGCCCAGCTTCTGCAGGAACAGCAGCAGCGTCTTGTTCGCAAACACCGTGTCATAGAACACCAGCAGCGCCGCCGCCGTGCAAAACAGCGTCAGCCCCAGCAGGCCGTATCCCTTCAGCGTTTTCTTCACAGCTCTGTCCCCCCGTCCTCGCCCCGTGTTTTCCGCCCGCCGCCAGGGGCTGCCGGGCGCGGCGCCTTTCGCGCCGTATCTCTCCTGTTTATCTTAACCGACTTGCCCCCTGATTGCAAGTGTGGTATAATGCCATTATTCAGTAACCGCGCCGCGGCGCGAACAGTACGCAAGACACGGAGAGGCGCCGGGAGCAGCCCTCTCCCTTCCCCTGAAAGGAGCATTTCCCATGGAGCGTAAGCTATTGCTCATCGCAAACCCCCGCGCCGGGCGCGGCAAGAGCGCCGCCGGTCTGTTCGAGGCGGTCTGCGAATTTTCCAAGGCCGGCTATCTGGTCTCCGTCCGGAAGCCCGAGCAGTACGGCGACATCAGCCGCATCGCGGAGGAGTGCGGCGGCGACTTCGACCTGATCGTGTGCAGCGGCGGCGACGGCACCCTCAGCAGCACCATCAGCGGCGTCATGCACCTGCCCGGCGTCCGCCCGCCCATCGGCTACCTCCCCAACGGCAGCACCAACGACTTCGCCCTGAGCCTGGGCCTGCCTCTGGACACGGTGGAGGCGGCCCGCCTCGCCGTCACCGGCACGCCGCGGGCGCTGGACCTGGGCCAGTTCAACGAGAGGCTGTTTGTGTATGTCGCCTCCTTCGGCGCCTTTACCCGGGCCTCCTATGCCGCGCCCCAGGTGGCGAAAAATGCCCTGGGCTACTTCGCCTACATTCTGGAGGGGGTGAAGGATCTGGATACGCTCCGTCCCTACCGGATGACCGTGGAGACGGAGGACGAGCGCTTTGAAGGGGAGTTCCTCTTCGGCGCCGTCAGCAACAGCACCAGCATCGCCGGAAAAATGAAGATCTCCCAGAGCATCGTGGCCACGGACGACGGGGAGTTCGAGCTGGTGCTGGTCCCCCATGTCCGCACGCTGGAGGACCTCTCCAGCCTGCTCATGACCCTGATCCGCCAGGAGTTCGACCCGGAGTTCGTCACCATCCGCCATGTCAAGCAGGTGACCTTCCGCACGGAGGAGGATATCCCCTGGTCCCTGGACGGCGAGTTCGCCCCCAGCGCGCCCGAGGTATGTATCCGCAACCACCGCCACGCCTATGAGCTGATCCTTCCCTCTCCGGAAGAGCCCGGGGAGGCCCCTGCGGAAGCGTAAAAAACCGGCGTCCCGCCCTGATGGGCGGGACGCTTCCGCTTGCCGAAAGACGGCCAATGGGCCTTTCGGCAAGCGACCCAACTTTTTGAAGCTTCTGGCCCGCTTCAAAAAGCTGCCTGATCCAACGCGAAAGACAACCCTGACGGTTTTCTTTCACACTATCTTTCCCTCCGTGCCCTTTGGCCGGAAGGCTTTGGAAAAACCGGCGTCCCGCCCTGATGGGCGGGACGCTTTTCCTGTGCCGTATGCAGCCGCTTTGTCCGCTTCCGCCGCTCCTTTTCAGGACACCCGCTTCAGCTCCAGGATGCGCAGGCCGGAGACGTCGGTCCCCATCTCCTCCGCCAGCACGGCGGAAATGGCGGCGATCAGCGCGCCGCGGTCCTCCGCCTCCACAGCGGCGGCAGGGGCGGGCTCCGCCGCCTTCTTCCCGGGGCCCAGCAGCTTTCCCATGAGTTGGATGAGAAAGATCAGCGCGGTGAGGCCCACAAAGGTGACGCCCATGCCCATAACGCAGACAAACAGACTGGAAACTTCCATTTCGCTTCCTCCTAAATCCATGACTTTACCGTCATTTTACCGGGGAGGAGGCGCTGCCGCAACCGCTCCGGGCCATCCTTAGCGGCATCTGAACAGGTCCGGCGCGGAAAGGCCCCGGCGCTTTCGCGCCGGGGCCTTTGTCCGTTATCCTTCTGTCTCTTCCGCCGGCACGGCCTCTCCGGAGGCTTCCTCCTCCGTCTCCGCCCCCTCCGGGGCGTCCGCCGTTTCCGCCGCTTCGCCTTCACCCACCGCCTTGGGCTCCGCCGCCTCGGCGGTCTCCTCCGGCAGGGCCTCGTGGGCCTCCACGAAGGTCAGCACATCCATGCCGCACTCCTCCGCCGCCCAAAGGCAGACGCCGTGCCCCGCGCCGGGGATCATGCACAGCCGCTTCTCCGCGCCGCAGGCCTCATAATTGGCCTCCGCCATGGCGGCGGGCGCCATCTCGTCGGCGCTGCCGTGGAGCAGCAGCACGGGCAGCTTTGTCGCCCGCAGGGCCGCCTGGGTGGAGGCGCCCTTCAACTTGAAGCCCGCCATGGCCCGGCACCAGAAGTCAAAGTGCCGCAGGTTCACGGAGCTCGCCAGATGGACCTGCCGCAGCAGCTTCTTCACCACGGCGTAGGGAGAGGTGTAGGCGCCCTCCGCCACCACCGCCGTCACGTTCCGGGGCAGCTTCAGCCCCGCGGTCATCAGCACCGCCGTGCCGCCCATGCCCACGCCGTGGAGGAACACGGGCTTGTCGTCGCCGTAGAGCTTGTTCAGGCACTCCACCCAGAGCTTGCAGTCATAGCGCTCCCGGGCGCCGAAGCAGATCCACTTGCCCAGGCTCTCGCCGTGGGCGCGCTCGTCGCAGAGCAGCACGTCGAAGCCCTGCTCGTGATAGGCCCGCACCGCCCCGGCAAAGTTCACCTCCGCCGGCACGCGGTAATCGTGCATCAGCACCACCCGGCCCCGGCACTCCCCCTCCGCGGGGAGATAGCGGGCGCTGAGGCGGATCTCGTCCCGGGTCAGGATATAGAGCTGCTGGGGCTCCTGCGCTCTGAACCATTCGATCTCCCGCTCCACGCGCTCGCGGTAGGGCGCCCAGGGCGCCTTTGCCAGCGTGTTCTCCACCGTGGCCTTTTTCGCCTTGTACGCCAGGCGGAAAAACAGGACGTAGGTGATGACGCAGAAAAACATGATGATGTACAGCACCCACAGAAAGCCACCCAGGAAAATTTGCAGCTTGCTCATACGATATCCTCCAGTTCTGCGAGCCGGCCCAGCGCCGCCCGCTCTTCCTCCGTCACGGCGGTGAAGCCGCCGCAGCCGTATTGCTTTAAAAAGGCCTGTCCCGCGTCGGTCTCCGCCGCCGCGTTCAGCGCATCGCGCAAGCGCGCAAGGACGTCCTCCGCCAAAAGCGGCTCCGCCTTGCACGAGACGGCGAACACATGCGCATACAGCGGCACGGTCTCGCCCAGCACCGCGCCGCCTGCGGGCAGCCGCGCCGCGCCGGAGAGCAGCAGCACGTCCACTTCCCCCGCCTCCGCCGCCGCGCACAGCGCCTCCTCGCTCTCATAGAGCTTCCACTGCGACAGCTCCGCCCCTTCACGGCCGCAGCCGTCCAGGAGCCACAGCGACGCCGCCTTCTGCAAAAACGCCGCGTCCTCCACCGCGCCCCACACCGCCCGGTCCCATTCCTCCCAGGTCAGGGGCGAGGCCCCCTGCGAGCGGGCGGCCAGCTGCCTGCCGTACGCCGACGGCCCGGCGCAGACCACGCCCTTTTCCGCCGCCCCGGCTTCCCCGCTCAGGGCCAGCAGCGGCAGCGACGCCTCCCCGCAGGCGAGAGAGGACAGCACCGCCAACGCCACGCCGCCCTCCGTGAGGGCCTGGGCCGTGGCCGCGTCCGCGCGGCTGAAGCTCACCTGCAGCGACTCCGCCGCCAGGCCCCGCTCCTCCATCGCCTCCAGCAGCGCCGCGCCGAAGGCCCGGGCCGCGTCCGGGAAGTCCCCGCCGCAGCCCGCCGGGGCCGCGCACTCCAGCGACAGCGCGCCGAGGGCAAGAGGCTCCTGCGCCGCCGGGGGCGTTTCCTCCTCCGCCGGAGCGCAGGCCGAGAGCCACACCATGCCTATCGCCAGGGCCAGGGCCGCGAGCCGTCGTTTCATGCCGTTCCTCCCACTTTTCCGGTGGACTTTTCCCCCGGGGTCTGTTACACTTTATCTATAGAGTGTACCATAGTTCCCTCCGGCGCGCAAGCGTCCGGTTGCGGCAACCGTCGAGAAACAAAGGAGGCTAAACGCTATGATCCGAAGAGCAAACGAGCAGGAGACCGCCGTGAAAAGCGCCATGCTGGGCGGCCCGGGGGAGGCCGCGTTCCGCTACCTCGCGGACAAGGAGGAGCTGCTGGGCCACGCGCGGCTGTTCAGCGTGCTGACGCTGGAGAAGGGCTGCGGCATCGGCTACCACGAGCACCACGGCGAGCGGGAGTTCTTCTACGTCCTGCAGGGCACCCCCACCGTGAACGACAACGGCACGGAAACGGTGCTGCACCCCGGCGACGCGGCCCTGACGGAGCCGGAGGGCGGCCACAGCATCACGAACCTCGCCGACGAACCCGCCCAGGTCCTGGCCCTGATCATGCTGGCATAAACGGAGGAAAGCCCCGGCCGCAAGGCCGGGGCTTTTTTGCGCAAAAAAGAGGCTCCCCGAAGGGAGCCTCTTTTTCTATCGTTTTCACGCACAGGCTTTGCAGCCCGGCGTTACGTTACGATAAGGGTCTTACCAAGGCTGCTCAACAACGTTGGTCACATAGATGACGCTGGCAGTCTTGCCGGTACCCTTGACGAGGATGGTGTCACCCACGCCGATCTGAGCGGTGGTGTAGGCTTCGATCTTGCCGTCGCCAACCTTGTACACGGTAGCGCCGACGACATACCAGTCGTCAATGGCGCCGTTGCGCTCAGCGTCAGCAACAACGGACTTGCTGTAGTGCGTGCAGGCAGTAGCGCTGCGAGCCACGTTGTCCGCGTTGAAGGTGATGTCATACAGGCCGGCCTTGAAGTTCGCCTCATCGAAGAGGTTGCCGTTCTTGGAGACAATAGTGCTCTCCTCGCCGTTGACCCAAACATTGTAGGTGTAGGTCTCGCTGCCGGTGGTGCCTTCGACGGCCACGGGCTTAGCGGAGAACACATACGCCTCGGTGGTAGCGCCAGCATAGACGCCGGGCAGGTTGACAAAGACGAAGTCAGCATAAGCTCTGGGAGCAGCAGTGTCTTCGACCACAACGATAACGCCCTCAATCAGCTCCATGGTGGGCAGCTCGCTGATGCCGAGATACGCTTTGTACTCGCCGTCGCCGAGGTACACCAGGAACTGGGTGTCGTTGTCAGCATAGACCGCAGCACCGCTACTGAACTTGCCCAGCTCGACCTGCTTGTTGGTCAGAGTCAGGTTCGAGTTCTTACCATCCTGGTACAGGGGTTCGCCAGTAGTCTTCACCACGCTGCCGTCGCCAGTGTACTCGACAACACCGTAGTTGTTCTCGCGAACATAGTACGCACCGTTCTTAGCCTGGACCTCAGAGACAGTTTCATGAACAACAGGCACACCGTTGTCGCAGCCAGTCAGGGTCTTGCCCCAGCTGCTGACGGCGATGGCGCTCTGGTTGACAGTGCTGCCCTCAGCGGTCACGAGGTTGGCGGAAGCGTACTCAGGAGTGTTGACGACGCCGTCGTTGACCCACTTGATGGCGTCGATGCGGCCGTACTTGACAGCGGCAGCGGCGGTATCGACATCGCCGATGACGTTGCCGTACTGGTCAACGAACCAGATCTGGGTAGCGCCCAGCTCCAGGAAGCTCTCGCTCAGCTCATACTGACGGGCGGCGGGATAGGACTTGCCGCCGATGGTCAGAGCCATGCTCTCGGGCTTGGTGACAGCAGTCAGCTTGCCCTCGAAGGTCTTGGCGGAGCCAACAACGTTCAGATAGCAGCTGCCGGTGATTTCCTGATAAGAGCGCGCCATCTGCTGGGCGAACTCCTTGGAGTAGATGCTGTAATCCTCAGCGGAGATATAGTCCTGAACCTCACCATAGTCATCCACATCCAGAGCGATGTTCACCAGGATGTAGTCGCCCTTGGTCAGGCCGGTGATATCTTCCACATAGATGGTAGCATAAGTCGCGCTTTCGTCGGAAGCAGAGCCTCTGTAATAGACAGCCAGCTTGGCCTCGTTGCCGATCTTGCCGTGCTCAGCAGCCTTGACATCCACGACCTCAGCGAGGTAGGTGTCGATCTCGGTGATACGATAGTCGTTGCCGCCCATCGCGAAGACCTGGGTCAGAACGCCCTGGCCGCCGAAGGCCCAGTTGTCGCAATACTTGTGGTCGAGTCTGCCGCCATCGTAATCAATGCTGTTGACGAACTCGCTCACATCGACACCAGCGGTGCTGGTCTTGGCGATGCCGCAGTCAACCAGAATGTCGCAGCCGCCGACCTTGGTGGTGTACTCAGCAACGGGGGTGTCCATATAGAACTTGCTCCAGCTGCCGTACTCCCAGGTGTGACCGGGACGGTCGAAGATGTCCTTGGTCTCGTCGCGATACACACCGTAGAAGTCGCCGAGAGTCTGGGTGGTCTCCAGGGCCTGATCTTTCACGATGCCAACGCCGATGAGGGTCACCTTGTTGTTGTTCCAGTAGTAGTTGCCGTTGACAAGGGCGTCACCATAGACAACGACCTTGGCCTGGACAGCGCCCAGAGCCATGCGGGCAGCGGTCTCACGATCGCAAGCGCCGAAGGACTCGGTGCCATCAAAGACGCCGAGAGCGGTGGCCTTGGCGTAGACGTTCTTCTGCCAGCCGGCGCCGGTGTAGCCCTCTCTGGCGCTGTCATAACCCAGAGCGGTCAGCAGCATCTTGCCGAAGGCATACTCGGTCAGGGTGTTGTAGGGGCCGAACTTGCCGTCGCCGTAACCGTCGACGATGCCAGCAGCAGCAGCCCACTCAATGTAGGGAGCGAGGCCGACGCTGTCGGTAACATCCTCAAAGACGGTGTAGGTGGCCTGCAGCTTGTCAGCCGCGGTCTGGCCGAGCACCAGATAAGCGATGATCTTGGCGCCCGCGCCACGGGTCAGAGTGGCCTGGGGACGGAAGGAACCGTCGGCATAACCAGTCAGAACGCCCATGGCATTGAGGACTTCGACCGCTTCAGAGTTGGTGATCTGAGCATCATCAGTGAAGTCAGTCTTTGCGCTGGCGCCGATCGTAACCAGAGACATGGTCATGACCAGAGCCAGAACCAATGCAAGGAACTTTTTCATGTAGTCATCCTCCTTTATAAGATACCGCAGCCGGTGCATTACTCCGCCCGCGGCGCAGTATGTGGAACGGTGTTCGGACGGTCCCGCAGGCGCGGCGGAAGGCCGCGCATCCGGGGCGGCCCGTCAGGCGCTCCCATATTGCGTTTTGATTTTATCACACTGAAGACGAGGCTTACAAGAGGGGGAGGTAATTTGTAACACAACTGTAACATAACACCAAAGCCTTGGCCCCCAATGGCTGCGGCGTTCGCCCGGCGGGGCGCGGGCGGCGAAACGGGGCGGTTTTTGCCCCGCTTTTGCGGCGGACGGCCTTGCAATACGGCGGCGCATCTTTTACAATAGGCGTATCAACGATCTTGCAAGGGGTGAGCCGAATGCTGTATCAGGATTTTCATGGGGAAAAGCTGTCGGCGCTGGGCCTTGGCTGCATGCGCCTGCCCACGCTGGAGGGAAACGACGCCGCCATCGACCAGCCGGCGCTGGAGGAGATGGTGGACTACGCCCTGGCGCAGGGCGTGAACTACTTTGACACCGCGTATATGTATCACGGCGGCAACTCGGAGGCCGCCATCGGCAAGGCGCTGGGCCGCCACGAGCGGGAGAGCTTTTATCTCGCCACCAAGTTCCCGGGGTTCGATCCCGCCAATTTCGAAAAGAAGGAGGAGATCTTCGAGGAGCAGCTGCGGCGCTGCGGCGTGGAGTATTTCGACTTCTATCTCTGCCACAACGTCAGCGAGAAGAGCGCGGAGAATTTCATGGACGGGCAGCTGGGCCTGCTCCCCTATCTGCTGGAGCAGAAGCGGCAGGGCCGCATCCGCCACCTCGGCTTCTCCACCCACGGCAGCCTCAGCCTTATCGAGCGTTTTCTTGACCACTGCGGCGGGGAGATGGAGTTCTGCCAGATCCAGCTGAACTGGCTGGACTGGACCTTCCAGAACGCCCGGGAGAAGGTGGCGCTGCTGAACCGGCGGGGCCTGCCCGTCTGGGTCATGGAGCCGCTGCGGGGCGGCAAGCTGGCGTCGCTCAGCGAAGAGCGGACGGCGAAGCTCGCGGCGCTGCGGGCGGAGAGCGTCCCCGCCTGGGGCTTCCGCTTCCTCCAGTCCCTGCCGGGCGTGGGCATGGTGCTCTCCGGCATGTCCAATATGGAGCAGCTGGCGGAGAACATCCGCACCTTTGAGACCTTCGCGCCCCTGGAGAGGGCGGAGACGGAGGCGCTCCTCGCCATCGCGGAGGAGATGGGGCGCAGCCTGGAGCTGCCCTGCACCGCCTGCCGCTACTGTGTGGAGGGCTGCCCCAGCGGCCTGGAGATCCCGGCGCTGCTGAAGCTTTATAATGAGAACTGCCTCTCCGGCGCGCCCATTTCGGCGGAGGCCCGCGCCGCCGTCCCGGAGGACCGCGGCCCCGGCGGCTGCGTCGCCTGCCGCCGCTGCGAGTCCGTCTGCCCCCAGCAGATCCGCATCTCCGCCGTCATGGCCGATTTCGCGGAGCGGCTGCAGGAATCATAAAATTCACCGGCAGGGCCGGCGCTCCCATGGGGCGCCGGTCTTTTTGCGCCCGCCGCCGCATATACTCCCGCAGAAGAACCCGCAGCCGGGTGCCCGGCTGAAGAAAGTGGAGTGTTGCGTGTGAAAGGCAATATCGAAGAGCGTTCCTGCGAGCTGGCTCTGTACATCATCGAGAACCGGGCGACAGTCCGGGCCGCCGCCAAGAAGTTCGGCATCTCCAAATCCACGGTACATAAGGACATCAGCGAGCGGCTGCCCCTGTACAACCGCCCGCTGTACCTCCAGGTCAAGGCCGTCCTGGACCAGAACAAGGCCGAGCGCCACATCCGCGGCGGCATCGCCACCCGCAGGAAGTACCGGGGCGAGTCGCAAGGGTAACAAGCTGTATCTAAAAATTAATCTTTTTACAGTTGCATAATCTGTCGGAATAGGTCATAATAGGCGATGCACATGACATGCGTTATGTAGACTTCTTCTGTTAGGATATTCTGCCATGAGTAAACGATACAAAGGAAAGACCCGTTCTCAGAAGCTCGTGACCGTCCTGCTGGTGCTGCTGTTCCTGGGGGCCGCCGCCTTCGCGGGGGTGAAGCTCCTCTTCCGGGAGCCGGAGCTCCCGCCCGCGGACCCGGTGGACGGGGAGCAGACCGGCGACGAGGCCCAGGATCCCGCCCAGCTGGGCGCCGGGCGCAAGGAGAGCTTTTACAACATCCTGGTCTGCGGCGTGGACGACGGCAACGGCGGCAGCGACACCATGATTTTGGTCTCCGTGGACGCGAAGAAGCCCGCCATCAACTGCATCAGCATCCCCCGGGACACGCTGATCGACGTGGACTGGACCGTGAAGAAGATCAACGCCTCCTATAACCGGGGCGGCGTGGAGCTGGTGGCGGAGAAGGTCTCCGAGCTCATGGGCGTGCCGGTGGACTTCACGGTGGAGGTGAACCTGCAGGGCTTCATCGAGCTGGTGGACGCCATCGGCGGCGTGGACTTCGAGGTGCCGCTGAACATGAACTATGACGACCCCTACCAGGACCTGCACATCCATGTTTCCAAGGGCATGCAGCACCTGGACGGCAAGACCGCCATGGGCGTGGTGCGCTTCCGCCACAACAACGACGGCAGCGGCTACGGCACCCAGGACATCGGCCGCATCGGCACGCAGCAGGCCTTCCTCAAGGCTGTGGCGAAGCAGATGCTCGCCACCATCAGCCCCGACGATTTCGGCACCTACGCGAAGCTGTTCAAGCAGTATGTGGAGACGGACCTGACGGTGAACAACCTCCTCTGGCTGGGCCAGCAGGCCCTGGCCGCCGGCATGGACAACATCCATTTCTACACCCTCCCCGGCGACGGCACGGGCTACTACAAAGGCGGCTCGTACTATATCCTCTATGACGACCAGGTGCTGAGCCTGGTGAACGACTACTTTAACCCCTACACCGAGCCCCGCACCCTGGAGGACCTGCACGTTTTCGTGCCGGAGGGCTACACCCGGCCGGAGAACGGCTGATGCAAAGCAAACGCCCGCTGACTTGCGTCAGCGGGCTTCCTTTTTGCGGAAAACCTCGCATAGTTCGCGGCGCGCACGCCGCGAAAAAGCAAGATCGTTTTTTGCCGCGGCGTGTACGTGGCAAAAAACACTTCTCGGCCCGCAAACGTGCGCATCGTCCGCTGACAGCGGGCGATGTGTGCGCTGCGGCGGGCCGCAGTCTTTTCGAAAAAGCGGCAAAGCCGCTTTTTCGAGAGTCAAGCCCGCTGACCTGCGTCAGCGGGCACCCTTTTGTACATACCTTTTCTGTTTACGTTCCGGCTTCCGTCCTCCAGCGCTCCGCCGCGGCGGAGAGCACCTTCGCGGCGACGGTCCCGGCGACGGAGGTGCCGCTGCCGCCGTTTTCCACCACCACCACGAAGGCCAGCGGCAACGTCTCCTCATCCACGAAGCCGGCGAACCAGGCGTGGGGGCGCTTCCCCTCTCCCACCTCGGCGGTGCCGGACTTGGCGCAGACGGCCAGCTCCCCGAACTTGCTCTGCCCGTACTCGGAAGTGACGTTGTTGCGCATCATGGCCTTCACCGCGGCGCAGGTCTCCGCGTCCCAGAGCTGTTTGGAGGAGGACTTCCCGGTGGAAACGGTGAGGCCGCCCTCCGCCGTCTCCTTCAAAACCAGGCGGGGCGTCACACCCTCGCCGCCGCTCGCGATGGCGCCCATGAGCCGCAGGAGCGTGGCCGGGTTCACCATGTCCTGATACTGGCCAACGCCCGACCAGCCCAGGTCCCCCTCCGTCTCCGGGACGCCGTAGCTGCCGGAGGCGGTGGTGATGCCGCTGACGGACATACCCTCGGAAAGGCCGGCGCTCTCAAAATACCGCTGCAGCGTCTCCGCCCCCAGCTCCGCCGCCAGCTGTGCGTACACGCCGTTGCAGGACTTCGCCAGGGCCCCCGCCAGATCCATCTCGCCGTGGGCGTAGGGGCAGGTGATGGTCTGCTCTCCCACGGTGACGCTGCCGGTGCAGGTGAAATGCCGCTCCGTCACGTCCGGCAGGCACTCCAGCGCCGCGGCGGTGGTCACCAGCTTGAAGGTGGAGCCCGGCGCGTAGAGGCCGGAGAACACGCGGTTTAAATAGACGCCCTCATACTTGCTGTCCCCCTCCGTTATCTCCGGCGGGTTCGCCGGGTCGAAGGTGGGGGTGGAGACGGAGCAGAGCAGCTCCCCCGTCTTGTAGTTGTAGACCGCCACGGCCCCCTTCTGCCCGTCCAGGGCCTGATAGGCCAGGGCGTTCAGTTCCGCGTCCACCGTCAGATACAGGTCGTGCCCGCCGAGGGAGGTGCCGGTGACGGGGTTGAAGCCCACCAGCCGGTCCGCCATGATGCGGGTGGCGGAGGAGGCGATGTTCCCCGCCTTGTCCCCCACCAGGTGGAGCGTGGCCTTGCGGACGGTCTTATCCTCCGCGTAGCTGCCGCTGGCGGCGTCGTACAGCAGAACGCCGTTTGCGTCATAGATAGCGCCCCGGCGGAGCCGCCCGTTCTCATACACGCCGCTGTTGACCCGGGAGGCGGCCCAGTCGTCCCCGCTGGTCACATAGCGGCCACAGAAGAAGAGCGTCCCCGCCCCCAGCAGCACGATAAAGCACAGCACCATAACGGCGCGGTAGCCCAGCTGTTTCATCAGACCCCTCCTTTCTTTGTCCTTCCGGCGTCTCAGCTCTCACTGCCGCCGGTATCGTCCTCCGTGTCCCCGTCCCGCCCGGGCGTCTCCGCCGGGCCGAAGGGCGAGGGATCCCGGGGAAAATCGTCCCCGTCCAGCCCCGCCCGGCTCCAGTCGATGTCGAAGGAGTCGATGCGCTCCTGCTCAGAGGAGGAGCGCTCCTCCTCTTCCTCCTGCCGGGGCGCGGCGCGCTTCAGCGAGGGCCGTTTCAATATGAAGCTGGCATTCTTCCGGGTGTCCGCCGCCTTCAAAAAGGCCAGCAGCGCCCAGCAGGACATCATGCTGCTGCCGCCCACGGAGACGAAGGGCAGCGTCACGCCGGTAAGGGGCAGCAGGTCCGTGGCCCCGAAGATGTTCAGGCAGGACTGGAAGGCCAGCATGGTGGCCGCCGCGCAGGCGGCGATGACGTAGAAGCTGGAGCGGGCGTTGCGGATGGCGTACACCGCGAAAAAGGTCATGGCCACGATGGCCGCCACCACGGCGAGAGCCATCAGCAGGCCGAACTCCTCCGACACCACGCCGAAGACCAGGTCCGTGTTGGCCGCGCCGATGCGCTTGAGCCAGGCATCCGCGGGCCCCTTGCCGAAAAGGCCGCCGTCGGCGATGGCCGCCATGGTGCGGGACTGCTGGTAGCCCCCCGCGTCCGTATACTCCCACACGTGCCGCCAGACGGCGAAGCGCTGGGCGATGTAGGGCTTGAACTGTAAAATCACCCAGCCGCCCGCCGCGGCCGCCGCCGTCACCAGCACCACGGAGGGCAGGTCGCCGCTGCGGAGGAAGGCGATGGCGAGAAAGGCCACGAAGAAGATCAGCGCCGTGCCGAAGTCGCTCATGAGGGCGAGGCAGCCCACGCAGAAGCAGGAGAAGGCGGCGGTGAAGATCAGGTTGCGCCTGGAAAACAGGCGGTCCAGCGTGGCCGCCCCGGCGAAGACGAAGGCCACCTTCACCAGCTCCGAGGGCTGGAAGCTCAGCGGGCCGATGGAGATCCAGTTTTTCGCGCCGAAGAGCCGCTGGCCGAACAGCACGTTGAAGGTCAGCAGCGCGCAGGCCGCCGCCGCCAGGGGCCAGCGCCACCGCACCGCTCCCTGCAGGCTGCGCAGGGCCACGCTGAGGGCCAGAAACAGCACCAGGCCGATGCAGAGCGCCGCGAACTGCTTCAGCAGTCCTCCCGGCGAATAGGCGGAGAGGACGGCGAAGCCCACCGTGCAGAGGAAGAAGGCCAGCGTCTCCAGCTCGAAGGCCGCCCGGTGGAACAGCCGGTAAATAAAATACAGCCCCCACATGGCGGCGCAGAGCAGTCCGAAGGCCGGGATGATGCGCAGCAGCGCCTCCGCGTCGGCGCTGATCATAAAGTGGGCCAGGGTCATGGCCTGCAGCAGTGTCAGCAGCCACAGGGTCCGCCGCTGGCTCACGCCGCCGCCGGGCCGGGCGCGGCGCTTGGCCTGCTGGTGGATATCCTGCTCCGAGGCGGGGAAGAAATACATCTCCACGCCGTTGAAGCTCAGCACGTCCCCCAGGGCCACGGGAGTGGCCTCATGGATGCGCTCTCCGTTGACGGTGGTGCGGCTGCTTTCCGAGACGGGGTAGAGCAGCCACTTCCCCTTGTCGTCCCGCTGGAGCGTGGCGTGGCTGCGGGAAACACAGGCGAAGTTCAGCCGGATGTCCGCGTAGCCCGCCCGGCCGATGATGTTCTCCCAATGGCGCAGGTCGTAGCGCGCGCCGTTGGCCAGGATCAGCGCGCCCCAAAGCTCCCGGTCGTTGCGGTCGGCGTAGAGCGAGCGGATGCAGCGGACCACCACGCACCAGGCGAGGACGATCATGATGACGCGCAGCAGCAGGCACAGCCAGTCCTCCGCCCCGGCCATGACGCCGGCGAACCACTCCCCCAGCCCCGCGAAAAAGTTGTCGCTGATCCCGCCCAGCCGCTGGGCCACGGAGTCGCGGATGGACGCTATGACGCTTTTCAGAAGTTCCATGGGCGGCTCCTTTCCCCCGTGCGCCGGGCGCGGTTTCTTTGCTCTATAGCATACCACATTCCCCGCCGATGTACAAGCGCCGCCTTCCGCCCCGGCGGTAGGCGAAAAAATTTTTTCCCGCTCTTGTCCGGGCAAAGCGTTAGGCGTATAATAAAAAACTGTGTATGGAAAAAAGCTGTTTCGGGAGGGAAACGCATCATGGCCAAGCTTGGATTCGACAACGAAAAATACCTGGCCCTGCAGTCGGAGCAGATCAAAAAGCGCATCGCCCAGTTCGGCGGCAAGCTGTACCTGGAGTTCGGCGGCAAGCTGTTTGACGACTATCACGCCTCCCGCGTGCTGCCGGGCTTCCAGCCGGACAGCAAGATGCGGATGCTCCAGTCCATCCGGGAGGATGTGGAGATCGTCATCGCCATCTGCGCGGGAGACATCGAGAAGAACAAGGTCCGGGGCGACCTGGGCATCCCCTACGGGGAGGACGTGCTGCGGCTCATCGATATCTTCCACAGCCTCAACCTCTACGTGGGGAGCGTGGTGGTGACCCAGTACGCCCAGCAGCCCGCGGCGGACGCCTTCCTCCGGCGGCTCACCGCCCTCGGCATCCGCTGCTACCGCCACTACCCCATCCCCGGCTATCCCACGGACGTGGGCCGCATCGTCAGCGACGAGGGTTACGGCAAGAACGAGTATATCGAGACCAGCCACTCCCTGGTGGTGGTCACCGCCCCCGGCCCCGGCAGCGGCAAGATGGCCACCTGCCTTTCCCAGCTCTACCACGACCACCAGCGGGGCATCAGCGCGGGCTACGCCAAGTATGAGACCTTCCCCATCTGGAACCTGCCGCTGAAGCACCCGGTGAACCTGGCCTACGAGGCCGCCACGGCGGACCTGAACGACGTGAACATGATCGACCCCTTCCACCTGGAAGCCTATGGCCAGACCACGGTGAACTATAACCGGGATGTGGAGATCTTCCCTGTCCTCAGCGCCATCTTCCGCCGCATCCAGGGCGAGTCTCCCTACCGTTCCCCCACGGACATGGGCGTGAACATGGCGGGCTTCGCCATCGTGGACGACGAGGCCTGCCGGGAGGCCTCCCGCATGGAGATCCTGCGGCGCTACTACACCGGCCAGGTGGCCCGCGTCCGGGGCGAGTGCGACGAGACCGTGATCCGCAAGCTGGAGAGCGTCATGCAGCAGGCGGGCGTCACGCCGGACATCTGCCCCGCCGTCAGCGCGGCGCTGCTGCGCGCGGAGACCTCCGGCGGCCCCGCGGGGGCCATGGTGCTGCCCAGCGGCGCGGTGGCCACGGGCCGCACCTCCTCCCTGCTCGGGGCCTCCGCCGCGCTGCTGCTGAACGCGCTGAAGGTCCTGGCCGGCATCGGGCGGGAGCTGGACCTCATCTCCCCCCAGGTCATCGAGCCCATCAGCAAGCTGAAGACCGAGAGCCTGGGCCACCACAACCCCCGGCTCCACAGCGACGAGGTCCTCATCGCCCTGAGTATGAGCGCCCTGACCAATCCCCTGGCCGCCATGGCGCTGGAGCAGCTGCCCCGGCTCCGGGGCTGCGACGCCCACTTCTCCGTCATCATCTCGGAGGAGGATATCCACCTCTATAAGCGGCTGGGCATCCATGTGACCTGCGAGCCCAAGTACGAGATGAAGAAGCTGTACCATAAATGATCTGCCCAAGTGTCCGCCCGCTGGGCGGACACTTTCACCTTTGGAGGGGGAAATCCCCGCCCCTCTCCTCATATTTTATACGCACAGGAAAGGAAATCCCATGGAGTCTGTCACCCAAATCCTGGCCCGGGAGCTGGGCCGCAAGCGCGAACACATCGAAAACGTCGTCGCCCTCCTCGACCAGGGCAACACCATCCCCTTCATCGCCCGCTACCGCAAGGAGCTGCACGGCGGCATGGACGACACCGCCCTGCGGACGCTGGAGGAGCGTCTGCAGTACCTGCGGAGCCTGGAGGACCGCCGCCAGGCGGTGAAGCGGAGCATCGACGAGCAGGGGAAGCTGACGGAGGAACTCTCCGCCGCCATCGACGGCGCGGCCACCCTCGCGGAGGTGGAGGACCTTTACCGCCCCTATAAGCCCAAGCGCCGTACCCGGGCCACGGTGGCCCGGGAAAAGGGCCTGGAGCCGCTGGCCCTGCTCCTGTTCGCCCAGGAAAAGGACTGCCCCGACCCCCTGAGCGAGGCGGCGAAGTACGTCGACGCGGAAAAAGGCGTGGAGACCGTGGCGGACGCCCTCCAGGGCGCAAACGACATCGTCGCGGAGATGCTCTCCGACGACGCGGCGCTGCGCAAGCAGCTGCGGGAGCTGATATGGAAAAAGGGGCGGCTGGTGTCCCATGCGGCGGTGGAGGAGGACTCCGTTTACCGCCTGTACTATGACTTTGACCAACCCCTTTCCCGCCTGCAGGGCCACCAGGTGCTGGCCATCAACCGGGGCGAGCGGGAGGAGATCCTGAAGGCCACGGTGGTCACCGACCGGGAGCTGGCCCTGCCGGTGCTGCGCCGGGCGGTGGTAAAGCCCGGCTCCGCCGCCATGGAGTTTATCAAGGCCGCCGTGGAGGACGCCTATGACCGGCTCCTCTACCCCTCCCTGGAGCGGGAGCTCCGCGCCGCCCTCACCGACAGCGCCAACGAGGGAGCCATCGGCCAGTTCGCCCTGAACCTGCGGCCGCTGCTGATGCAGCCCCCGGTGAAGGGCCATGTGACCATGGGCCTGGACCCCGGCTACGCCCACGGCTGCAAGGTGGCGGTGGTGGACGGCACGGGCAAGGTGCTGGACACCGCCGTGGTCTACCCCACTTACGGCCAGCGCCAGAAGGAGGAGGCCATCGCGAAGCTCGCCGCCCTGGCGCGGAAGCACGGCGTGGAGCACATCGCCATCGGCAACGGCACCGCCAGCCGGGAGACCGAGCAGATGGCGGTGGAGCTGATCCGCCGGGTGGGAGAGACGGGTCAGCGGATGAGCTACATGATCGTCAGCGAGGCGGGAGCCTCGGTGTACTCCGCCTCGAAGCTGGCGGCGGAGGAGTTCCCCCAGTTCGACGTGAACCTCCGCAGCGCCGTCTCCATCGCCCGGCGGCTGCAGGATCCTCTGGCGGAGCTGGTGAAGATCGACCCCAAGGCCATCGGCGTGGGACAGTACCAGCACGACATGCCCCAGAAGCGGCTGGACGAGGCCCTGCGGGCCGTGGTGGAGGACTGTGTCAACGCCGTGGGCGTGGACGTGAACACCGCCTCGCCCTCCCTGCTGGCCCACGTCTCCGGCCTCACCGCCGCCACGGCGAAGAACATCGTGGCCCTGCGGGAGGAAAAGGGCCCCTTCACCTCCCGCAAGCAGCTTCTGAAGGTGCCGAAGCTGGGCCCCAAGGCCTATGAGCAGGCGGCGGGCTTCCTGCGGGTGCCGGAGAGCGCTCTGGTCCTCGACAACACCGGCGTTCACCCCGAGAGCTACGACGCGGCGGAGAAGCTGCTGCGGCTCTGCGGTTATACCCTCACGGACGTGGCGGAGGGAAAGCTCGCCGAGCTGCCGGCGCGGCTTGCCGCCTGCGGCGAGGAAAAGGCGGCGCGGGACTGCGGCGTGGGCGTGCCCACCCTGCGGGATATCGTAAAGGAGCTTGTAAAGCCCGGCCGCGACCCCCGCAGCGAGCTGCCCGCCCCCATCCTCCGCACGGACGTGCTGGATATCAAGGACCTGAAAAGCGGCATGGTGCTCACCGGCACGGTGCGCAACGTCATCGACTTCGGCGTGTTCGTGGATATCGGCGTGCACCAGGACGGGCTGGTACACATCTCCCAGCTCTGTGACAAGTTCATCCGCCACCCCTCGGAGGTGGTCTCCGTGGGGGACGTGGTGCAGGTGGTGGTGCTGGAGGTGGACGAGAAAAAGCGCCGCATCTCCCTTTCCATGAAACAGGCGCCGAAACAGCAAGCGTAAAAAAAGAGGATGCCAAACGGCATCCTCTTTTGCTTGTTTTTCCCCGGCGTCCGCTCCCGCTTTTTCACAGCGTGAAGCCCCCGTCGGCGGTGATGACCTGTCCCGTCAGGAAGGAGGACTCCTCCGAGGCGAGAAAGCGCACCACCTTCGCCACCTCCTCCGGCGTGCCGAGGCGGCCCATGGGCGTCTCCTCCGCGAGGCTTCTGAGCGTCTCCTCCCCCAGCACCCGGACCATGTCCGTCTCGATGACGCCGGGGGCCACGCAGTTCACCCTTATGCCGCTGGGGGCCAGCTCCGCCGCCAGGGACCGGGCCAGGCCGATGACCGCCGCCTTGGTGGCGGCGTAGGCCACCTCGCAGGAGGCCCCCCGCTGCCCCCAGATGGAGGAGAGGAAGATCATGTTGCCCGCGTGGGCGTGGAGCATGGCGGGCAGCACCGCCTGGGCGCAGTGGAACGCGCCGTCCACGTTCACCGCGAACAGCCGCCGCCAGGTCTCCTCCGTCACGTCCTGAAACTGCTCCTGCCTGGCGATGCCGGCGCAGCAGACCAGCAGCGACACCGGCGCGCCGAAGCGCTCCTCCGCCTGCCGCACCATACGGTCCACGGCCGCCCGGTCCGCCACGTCCGCCTGAAAGGCCGCGGCGTCGCAGCCCTCGCGCCGGAGGCGTTCCGCGGCCTCCTCCGCAAGCGTCCGGTTCTCCCGGTAGTTCATGGCCACCGCCCAGCCGCTTCGCGCCAACGTCTCCGCCGCCGCCCGGCCGATGCCCCGGGACGCGCCCGTGACCAGCGCCGTCTTTCTCATGCCCGCTCCTCCTTTGCCGCTCTTGTCTACGGGCAGTATAGCAAACGGGGCAAACTTTTGCAAGAAAGGTGTTGACAAAACGCCCTTTGTCGGGTAAGATATCACTGTTCGGTCCGCGCGGTTAGCTCAGCTGGCTAGAGCACGTGTTTGACGTACACGGGGTCATAGGTTCGAGTCCTATACCGCGCACCAAAAAACCACGACGTTCGTCGTGGTTTTTTCTTTTTCCCCACGGCGAAATATCCGCCAAACGCCGCCGGCGTCCGCCTCCCACGGGAAGCGGACGCCGGTTTTTTCTTTTCAGTTGGCGAATTCCTTGCTCTCCTGCTTGCGGGGAACCGCCGCGTGCTGCTCATCCATCCACTGCAGAAACGCCGTGTCGCTGCCCTCGGTGAAGCAGTCCCGGGGCAGGCGGATGAAGTCCTTGTCCACCTCGAAATCGAAATAATTGGTGGTGACGGTGAAGCTTTCTACCTGGTCCCAGGTCACGCTGGCCTGCTGCTCCCCGTCCATGTAGGTGCGGATGCCCTCGTCATCGATGTCCACCTGGCTGTCCCACGCCTCCTTGCCGTACTGCATGCGCATGAGGCGGAACTGCTTGTTGGCGTACATGGGGCGGAAGAAGAAGCCCCGGTACAGGCTGCACAGAATGAGCAGGGCAGCCAGGGACTGGAAGCGCATCTCCGACTCAATGCTGCGGAAGTAGACCAGCGCCGCCGTGGAGACCACCAGCAGCACCAGCCAGAACCAGAAGCCCCTGGTCTTGGTTACGGGGGGGCAGGTCCACTGGCGGTACCGCTTCATATCCATCTGGTATTTGACCTGATACACGTTTTTTTCCTCCTGTCTCTGTTACATCCCCGGCAGCGGCACGCGCGCCGGCAGGATGACCCGGCCGAAGCAAAACAGATTGCGGCCGCTTTCCTTATAGAATACCACATCCGCGTCCGCCCGTCTACGGTTTAACGAAAAAAGATACACCATGCCCAGCGGGTCACGGTAGTACTGCTTGCAGTACATCTCTCCGTCCACGCAGAAGATGCCCACGTCCCCGTTGCTCACCCGGTCGTGGTTCACATAGACCACGCTGCCGTCCGGGATCAGCGGCTCCATGGAGTCGCCCCGGATGCGCACGGCGAACTCCGCCGCCGCCGGCACCTCCGGTGTGACGGCCAGCGGCTCGAAATCCTCCCCCATCACCGGGGAGGCGTAGCCCGCCGCCGCGGGAGAGGTGTACAGCGGGATGACCCGCGCCTCCTCCGTGGGTTCCTCCCGGGGCTCCTGCAGGGCCTCCTGCATGGCGCAGAGGGCTCCCAGCACAGTGTGGGCCGTCTCCCGTCCCGCCCGGGACAGGCTGCGGTAGCGCTCCATCAGCCGCCGCTCCTCCGGCAGGGGCGCGGAAGGGGCGAAAAAGCTGTCCTGAAAGAGATAGTTCGGCTCGGTCTGCAGGACCTGGAACAGCTTCAGCAGCACCTCCTCCTTGGGAGAGCTGATGCCGATCTCATAGTTGCCCACCGCGCTGCGGGACACCCCCAGCTGCTGGGCCAGCTCCAGCCGGGTCATGCCCAGTTCCTCCCGGCGCTGCCGGATACGTTCGCCTAAACTCATGGCGTTGTCCTCCTTTGTGCAACATGGTATGCGTTTATCTTACACTTCTTTTTTTGTCCTGTCAATTCAATTTAACAAGAATCTTGTTAAATTGCCTCTTGACATAACAAATATACTGTGATATGATGGCTTCGCTCACAAGAAAACTGGCAGCGGTCCGCTTCGGGACAGGCCCCGGGGCAAAAAAAGCCCGGGCGGCGCAAAGCCGCCCGGACGCATCGCCGGCCGTATGGTCGTCAGGACAGCTTCTCCCGCAGCCACGCCTGCAGCGCGGGGAAGTCCCCGTGGGGACAGTCGGAGAGGTCCCTGCCCTTCTTGTTGATGAGGCAGTCCGTCAGCAGGAACACCGGCATCCCCAGCGCCGCTGCCGCCAGGTCCTCCTCGGCGTCGTTGCCCACCATGACGCAGTCCTCCGCCCGGGCGTCCAGCTTCTGCAGGACCTCGCGGTAGTAATCGGGGTTGGGCTTGCAGTAGCAGCTGTTCTCATAGGTGGTGTAGAGGGCGAAGTCCGCCGGCTCCAGTCCCGCCCAGCGGATGCGGCTCTCCGTGGCGGTGGCGGGGAAGATGGGGTTCGTGGCCAGGGCCACCCGGGCGCCCAGATTTTCGCACAGGCGCACCGTCTCCTTCGCCGCGGGATTGAAGCCGCAGCTGGCCGCCGCCTGCTGGAAGTCCACCCGGTAGTACTCCTCAAACAGCGGCTTGTCCGCCAGCACCCGCTCCCCCTGCAGGGCGGCGAAGGTCTCCCAGAAGGCGTCCTCGTTGGTCCTGCCGCCGTCGTTCTTCACCATGGCTGCGGTGCCGGCCCAAATGGACTTCACCAGCGGCTCCGCCTCGTAGCCGTGGGGGGCCAGCTTCCTGGCGAGAAGGCCGAAGTAGGCCTTGGTGAACACATCCTGGTCCATGGGCAGCAACGTGCCGTCCAGGTCGAATAATACGGTCTTTTGCTTCATACTCGTCTGTCTTTCCTCCGTTCCAGAGCCGTGGGGCGGCCCGCCGATGTCGTCAGTCCTGATCCATGATATCCTGGGGCGCGGGGCGGCGTTTGTCGGAAAAACGCGCCCGCGGTAAAACAAAACGTCCACCCTTTCGGATGGACGTTGGTGGGGGAAGGTGGATTCGAACCACCGAAGGCATCGCCAGCAGATTTACAGT
>JBJDYT010000006.1:0-102914 GCA_051867635.1 Oscillospiraceae bacterium | reverse complement strand
TGGAGATCCAGACGATGGCCACGCAGTAGGCGATGTTGAAGGCGATGTCCTTCAGGGAGATGTCCTTGCGGCTCCAGAACGCGGCGGCCTGGGTCTCGGCGTCGGCTCTGTTGACGCTGCCGGACTCGATCTCGTCGATGTGGGGGTGCTTGAAGTTCTTGCGGAAGAAGCGCATGCCGGCAAAGGCGATCAGCACGAAGAAGTACAGGGCCATCAGCAGGTTATCGGCCACGGTGGCCGCGGCGGCCACGTCGGTGCCCTGCATGCCGTGCTGGGCGGCCATGGCGGCGAAGTTGACGCCGCCGCCGATGTAGGAGCCGGTCATCATGGAGGCCACCGCCGCCAGCTCGGAGACGTTACCGCCGGTAGCGGCATAGGGGCCCTTGAGCGCATAGAAGGCGATGAACGCGCCCACGATGGTGCCGACGCCGCCGATCAGGAAGATGACCAGCATACGTCCGGTCTCGCTCCAGATCTTCTTCAGGTTGCACTGGAGAAGCAGCAGGGGGATGCCCATGGGGACGATGACGCCCCAGACGATGTCGTCGTACAGGACGCAGGAAGTGGGGATGATATTGAAGTTCGCGAGGATCATGGCCAGGATCAGGGCGATGATGGCGCCGGAGACCTTGGATGCCCACTTGTACTTCTGCTCCAGCCAAATGGAGAGAGCGACGCCGATGCACATGACGCCCAACAGACCCCAGGTGTTGTCTGCGGCGATCAGCGTAGTGCGGCCGAGCCAGTTATTGAAAAAATTGTCTAACATAGTTTTCCTCCTTCTTTCCTCTTATGTTAGTGACAAGCCGCCCTCCCATGCTCGGGGTGGGAGAGCTGTTAAGATAACGTTAACACTTTAACGGGGAAAATGCAAGGAAAAAATAGATTGTCGTCGAAAAAAACCGGGCCGCGGTTTCCGCCTTCGGAGCCTCCGGTGGGGAGAGTGGGGGCGGCGGGGAGGAAAAAACCGCTTTTAGGGGCGGCGGCACGGAGGAATTTCAATAAAAATATTTACAAAACGGTAAAAATTCGGTATCATGTCAGTATTCTGTTTCCAAAAGCATCCGCTCTGTCCGGCCCCGCGGGGGCTGTATGACTGACTTTACAGGAGGCGAATGAAATGAAGAAATGGCTTTGCGTGCTGCTGGCGGCGGTCATGCTCCTGCCCACCGCGGCCTACGCGGCGGAGGGACGCCGCACCTCGTGGGAGCCCAGCGACGCCATCGTGGAGTTCATCGCGAACCAGGAGGGCTTCCGCGCCACGCCCCACCAGTCCGGCGGCTATTGGTATGTGGGCTTCGGCACCCAGGTCAAGGCCGGCCAGTACGCCGGCGGCATCAGCCGGGAGGAGGCGAAGGCGCTCCTGATGGAGGATATCGACGCCTATGCCCGCTCCCTGAACGCCTATCTCACAAAGTACGGCATCGCCGTGACCCAGAACCAGTATGACGCGCTGCTGAGCTTCACCCACAACCTGGGCACCACCTGGATGAAGACCAGCTATACCCTGAGCAAATACCTGATCAACGGGGCGGAGAAGTACACCGACCTGCAGATCGTCAACGCCTTCGGCTCCTGGTGCCGCGCCGGGGGACAGGTGCTGCCGGGCCTGGCCCGCCGCCGCATCGAGGAGGCGAAGATCTTCCTCTACGGGGATTACGGCCTGTTCAATTACAATTACTATTATACGTCGGAAGCCACGGCTGAAAAGGAGGAGCAGCTGACGGCCCTCCTGACGGAGATGGAGGAACTGGAGGCCCAGCGGATGGACGGCCAGGGCGACGAGGCGGCGCTGACGGAGCGCATCGACGCCCTCAGCGCGGAGATCGAGGCGCTGGAGGAGGAGATCGAGGCCGAGGGCGGCGGGAAGCCGGACGGCCCCGCCTATCCGGACGGCAAGGCGGTGGATTTCACCTACGTCCGCTTTGATCCGGGCAAGGGCGCCGCGGAGACCACCCTGCTGTACTATGTGAAGGGCCAGCCCTACGGCGAGTTCCCCACCGCGCGGCGCTCCGGCTACCGGCTGCTGGCCTGGGAGACGGAGGACGGCAAGCGCCTGCTGCCCACGGACTGCCCCACCGGTGCGAAAGCGGTGAAGGCGGTCTGGACCACGGGGAAGGCGGACAACCGCTACCTGTCCCTGAGCCCCTTTTCGGACGTGTCCATCTATGACTGGTACTACGACGAGCTGAAGGAGATGTATGACGGCGGCGTCATCGGCGGCTACGCCGACGGCTATTTCCGCCCCGGCGACGCGGTGAGCTGCGGCGCGGCGCTGAAGCTGGTGCTGCTGGCGGCGGGCTACCCGGAGCAGCCCGCCGCGGGCGGGAGCGCCTTCGGCGGCTATCAGGCGCTGGCGCTGAAGGAGGGCCTGGCGGAGGAGAGCGAGATCGCGGATCTCAAGGCCCCGGCCAGCCGCCTGCTGGTGGCCCGCCTGGCGGCCCGGGCCCTGGGCCTCTCTGCCGCGGAGGGGGCCTCGCCCTACGCCGATACCGACGACCCCTGGGCCGCGGCCCTCTACGATACCGGCGTCATGGTCGGCATGGTGAAGGACGGCCGGCAGGTCCTGAACGCCGACGCCGGCATCCGCCGCTGCGAGATGGCGGCGGTGATCTGGCGCATGGCGCACTATGAGCCGGCGGAGGAAACAGTTTCCAGCAAATAAAAAGTTTACATAACTGAAAAAACATGGTATACTGACCCTGCGGCGCGGGCCCGGCGGCGTTTTTGCCGCCGGGCCTGCCGTTTACCCCGGGACTTTAGCGGCGTGGAGACGCCCCCTGCATGAGAAAGAGAGGACATACGATGAAAAAACGACTGGTGGGAACGATGCTGGCGCTGGCTCTGCTGCTGGGCTTTACCGCGCCGGCGCGGGCGGCGTCCTTTTCGGACGTGAAGGCGGGCTACTGGTGCGCCGAGCAGATCTACGACCTGGCGGCGGCCGGCGTCATCAGCGGATACGCCGACGGCACCTACCGGCCGGAGAACCCGGTGACCTGCGGCGCGGCGCTGAAGCTGGTGCTGCTGGCGGCGGGCTGCAGCCCGCAGGCTCCCACGGGGGCGAACACCTTCAGCGGCTATTACGACTACGCCCTGAAAAAGGGCTATATCGACGAAGGAGAGATCACGGACCTGGGGGCGGAGGCCGACCGCCTGCTCATCGCGCGGCTCACGGCCCGGGCCCTGGGCCTGCCCAAGTCCGACCTGGCGACGCCCTACGCCGACACTTCGGACGGCTACGCCGTGGCCCTCTACACCACGGGCATCATGCAGGGCAAGGACCGTGACGGCGTCCGCGTCCTCGCCGCTGCGGAGAACATCAAGCGCGGCGAGATGGCCGCGGTGATCTGGCGCATCCAGAACACCGACTGGCGGAGCATCAGCCGGGAGAACTCCGGCCAGCTCATCTTCCAGGGCAAGTGGTATGATATCCAGAAGGAACTGCCCGTGGGCAGCTTTACCCAGGAGAGCTTCTATACGGACGCCGGCGGCTACCGCTACTACACGGGCGGTTCCTCCATGGGCGTGGACGTTTCCTCCTACCAGGGGAACATCGACTGGGAGGCCGTGGCGGCCTCCGGCATCGAGTTCGCCGTCATCCGGGCGGGCTACCGGGGGTATACCACCGGCGCCATCGTGGAGGATACATACTTCCGGCAGAATCTGGAGGGGGCCCTGGCGGCGGGCCTGGACGTGGGCGTGTACTTCTTCTCCCAGGCCATCACGGAGGCGGAAGCGGTGGAGGAGGCGGAGTTCGTGCTGTCCCTGCTGGAGGGCTGCCGGCTGCAGCTGCCGGTGGTGTTCGACTGGGAGAACGTCAGCAGCTCCTCCGCCCGCACGGCGGGGCTGGGGAAGAGCGCCCTCACCGCCTGCGCCACCGCCTTCTGCCGGCGGGTGGAGCAGGCGGGCTACGACGCCACGGTCTACTTTAACCAGTATCTGGGCTATGTGCGCTATGATCTGACGCAGCTCACGGACTGGGGCTGGTGGCTGGCGGACTATAACGCGGTCCCCGCCTTTTACTACGGCGGCTATGACCTCTGGCAGTATACCTCCGGCGGCACGGTGCCAGGCATCCAGGGCCGCGTGGATCTGAACGTGCGGTTTGACTGAGCGCGCCCCGGGAAGGGGACGAGCGCGGGAAAGGAGCAGCTATGATCACGGAGTCCTTTGACAGCAGAACGGAGCCGGTCTTTTCCCCCGGCGCCTTTTACGGAGAGCGGCGGCAGCTCTGCGAGACCTGCCTCGTCACGTTCTCCGAGGTCATTTCCGAGCATATGCTGGGCCGCTTTTTCTGCAAAAAGGTGGCGGAGATCAGCGCCTGCAACGGCGCCACGCCCATCTATGGCTTCGTCTACCGGGGCAAAAGGCTGGCGTTCTACCTCTCCCATGTGGGCGCCACCGCGGCCGCCACGGATGTGATCGAGGCGAACTGGCTCACAGGGGCCGCGAAATTCGTCATGTTCGGCTCCGCGGGAGCGCTGGACCGACGAAAGACGGAGGGGAAGTATGTGGTCCCCACGGCGGCGTACCGGGACGAGGGGATGTCGTACCACTACGCCCCGCCCGCGGACTACATCGCGGTCCCCGGGTCGGAGACGGTTTGCCGCATTTTCGACGAGCTGCAGGCGCCCTATGTGCCGGGCCGGGTCTGGACCACCGACGCCGTCTACCGCGAGACCCGGGGGCAGGTGGAAAAACGCACCGCGGAGGGCTGCCTCGCGGTGGAGATGGAGCTGGCGGGGGTGCAGGCGGTCTGCGACTTCCACGGCTTTTCACTGTACGATTTCCTCATGACGGGGGACGTGCTGGACGAGCCGGAGTACAATCCCGCCGGCCTGCCCGAGGCCAACCACTCCCTCCATAAGCTGGACCTTGCATTGGAGATCGCCCTGCGGGTATGACGCCGCGGCGCAAAAAAGCCCCACCCGGACCGTGCGGTCCGGGCGGGGCTTTAATTTTTCCAACGGGGGGAGCCTCCGCCGGTCCCGGCGGAGCGGCGCGGGAAGACGGCGTGGCCCTCACGCACCTTCGGGCCGGCTCCCGCGCTTTTCCCGGCAATAGCCGGCGATACGGCCCAGGAGGGGCACGGCTACCAGGAACAGGCCCATCCAGCCGTTGAAGGAGTAGCCTTTGGAGATGATGGCGGTCAGGCCGAAGGAGGAGATCGCCACGCAGAGCCCTTCATAGATTAGGCCGATCACGGCGATCTTTTTCTTTTCCCCCACGCGCTCCCACTTGTGGTGCCTGTCGAGCAGACCGATGATGCGGGAACTGACGGCGAAGAGCTGGGGCGCGTCGCTGGAGAGCAGGGCGAAGAACATGACCCCATTATACGCGGTGTACAGCCAGGGGAAGGAAGACCCCATGAAATGGTCGATGATGTAGACGGTGGGGGTGGGGCTGGAGAGCGCCTCCGGGCAGTAGGGAAGGATCATGACGCAGCTGAGCAGGAAGATGGCGCTGTTGAGGATGAAGCTGAAAACGCCTACGAAAGAGGCCTGCTTCGCGGTTTTGATGTTCTGCTCGACGGCGCAGAGCGTGCCGCAGACGCAGCCCATGTTGGAGAAGCCCATCAGCACGGCGCCCAGCAGTCCCTTACGGACGCTGGCACCCTCCGGGATCCCGCCGGCGATCACCTCCTGCAGCCCCGTGGGGGAACGGAGGATGAACAGGACCGCCAGCGCAAAGAAAGCGATGAACAGCAGAACTGTCATCACTGAGGAAAATTTCCGGAGGACCCTTGCGCCGAAGACGGCCACGATGACCGTGATGAGGCCGAAAATGCTGGCGCCGACGATGGGGCTGATGCCCAGTACGGCGGACAGGAGCAGACCCTCCACATTGGCCACCGCGCTTCCGCCGATGATCATGGCCAAAACGATGTAGTAGTCCAAAAGCGGCATGAGAAAGCGGTGGTATTTGCCGTAAAGGGCTTTCCCGAAGCTGGCGTAATCATACGCCTGGTTTCTGCGGACGACCTCCGCCCCCATGGCCGCCAGGATACAGATGGGAAGGAAGGCCACAAAGGGGAGGACAAGGCCCAGCGCGCCGTAGGGGGCAAAGTACACTCTGGTGTAGGCGCCGGTCACCAGGGACGGCCCGACGAGCGTGCCGAACCAGACGGCTGCGACGCTGAACGACGCCTTGGTGGAGGCGGCGGAAGGAACAGCTGCAAATTCTTTTTTCATATCGTAGCCTCTTTTGTGTTAGTCCGGGGGTGCGGCAACTTATTCGTGCTTTTCGTAAAGGCTCATATACTTGTTGATCGCCTGCGTTTTGTTGGAGGTCCCGAATTTCATATAGATATTCTGCAAATGCCGCTTGACTGTGTTGGGAGAGATGTACAGCATCCGGGCGATCTCCGCCTGGCTGTAGCCGGCGCGCAGCGCCTCCATGATGTCGATCTCCCGCTTGGTGAGCGGCACCTCGCCGCGTTTTACGGAGATTTCCCCGGTGTGCTGGCATGCGAGAATGGCTTGGACGAATTCCTGGGATTCCGTCATGTGTGCATTCGTCAGCAGCGGCAGCAGCCATTCCAGGTTTTCCGCAAAGGGCGCTACGATGTGATCCGCTTTGGCGGCGGAAATAGCGGCGCTCAGCTCGAGACAGCCGATCTCCGCGCCGTAGAGGCGATATTTTGCCACCGCACGGTAGATGCGGTTGTGGATGAAGCCCAACTGGTAGGAGAAGGTGCCGAAGCATTGGTCGAACTGATAGCTCAGCCGCTCCAGCCGCTCATACTCCCCCGACAGGAGCAGCGCCTTGCCGGACACGATGGCGTTGAAGGAGAGCCGCTGGAACATGGAGTGCTTTTGCGGAAAGCCGGGGTTACGGATCCAGGCGGGGATGCCGTCAGGATTCTTCAGCAGTCCGCAGATATAGCCAAGACAGTTGTCGATCTCATAGAGCGTAGCGGAATCCGTTTCCGACTTTTTCAAAAGCAGGATGTGCTCCTCCGCCTCCACCAGCCTGTCCTTACGGCCCTGCAGAGCATAGAGCCGCGCCAGCGTCAGCAGGGCGCACACGGTCACCCAGTTCTGCTGAGACCGCTTAGCCTCCTCAAGGCTCTGGAGGGCAAAACTCTCCACCTGTGCCAGGTCACCGGTCTCCAGAGCGTACTCCGCCTGGGCCAGAGCGGGACAGCCGGCGCCGCAGCCTCCCGTCACCTGGATGTGGGGCTCGAAATCATGGGCAAAGATATCCACGACCTTCCGGTATTCGCCCAGCTTGTTGAAGTAGCCGTAAGTCAGGTGTGGGGAGGTGTGGGTGAAGGAACTGCTGCGGGTGCGGAACAGGGATTTCCTGTCGCCCAGCAGCGCCTTGGCCTGCCGGACGTATTCCATCATCTTCTCCAAGTCGTTGAAGGCGACGGAGGAGCGGAGAACGGCGCTTTCCCCCAGCAGCTGCTCACGGGAGTACAGCTCGTGGGTGTGGGAGGAGAAGTACCGGTCAAACTCATCCAGATAACTCACGCCCTGCTGCTCGTCCACGTTGAGTATGACATAGAAGGCATACTTCAGCACCGCGTAGGGGTATCGAAACTTTTGG
Source organism: Oscillospiraceae bacterium (assembly GCA_051867635.1). Classification (GTDB taxonomy): domain Bacteria; phylum Bacillota; class Clostridia; order Oscillospirales; family Oscillospiraceae; genus RGIG5472. The sequence goes on along the minus strand of JBJDYT010000006.1, from coordinate 95,363 downwards.
GCTTCGTCCGGTCCGCTGAAGATGCTGACCAGGGGATCCAGGTTCAGAGCCGCCAGGCTCAGCGGGGAGATAGCCTCCAGGGTCTCCAGGACCTTTGTCCGGTCGTTGACCATGAGCCAGTAGTTCAGAGCCTGTGCCAGCACGCCGCGGTCCGCATACCACTGCGCCACACGCTGCAGGAACGCCCGGTTGTCCGTCCGCGGAAAGCCGGGGCTTTTCAGCAGGAAGTCCTTGAACATTTGGTGAAAATAGTACTCTCCGGTGTGGTCGTGAAAAATGAAGGCGTTTTTGCGGTACAGTGAAAGGATGGTGGCAGGGGCTGCGGGATCGTCGAACGCATACTCGGCCATGCTCAGGGTGAAGGAGTCCAGCAGAGCCAGCTTCATCAGGATATTTTTCTCCCGGTCCGTGCATTGGCTGAAAAGGGAGGAGTCGAACATGTCGAAGACCGAGGCGCTGTCGTCCAGACGCCCGGTGGTGATATAGGCGTTTGCCAGCAGGAAGATGGAGGAGATCCACCCCTGGGAAAGCTCAAAAATGTGAGAACGAATGTCCGCCGGGGCATGGAACTTGATGAGCGAGAAGTACTCCTCCGTTTCCTCCCAGGTGAAGGCCAGCGCCTGATGGTCCAGGGTGAAAAGGATCCCCTTCAGTTGCAGCTCCGTCCTGGGGTAATGGGGGTACGAGCGGCTCAGGGTCACGATGTGGAGCCAGGGTATCTCGGCAAGCGCGATCTGGTAGATCAGTTCCTCGATGGAGGAATCTTCCGCCAGGTGCAGATCGTCGATGATGACGAGATAATGGGCGTCCGCCTGCTTTTCCAGCAGGATGTCGATGATACGTATGATCTCGATGTTATTTTTGGGAAAGCCGATCTCCGCCAGCTGTCTGCCGAACCCGGGATCCTTTTTGGAAACGGTCCGAACGAGGAGAAACCAGAAGAAATCCGCGCTGGAGATATTCGCGGAGCTGGAGAGGGTGATCCAGCAGAAATTGCACTTTTTCTGCCGGACATAGCTTTGCAGCGACGCCGTCTTTCCGTATCCCATGGGGGCCACGATCATGGACAGAGGGTGCGTCATGATCCCGTCCAGTGCGCGGTTCACGCGGTCCCTTGAAAGGAGCTTCAGATTTAAAGGCGTGTCCATGCTTCCACACCAGCTTTCTGCCATTTGGCACATGATACGGTCCGGGCGTCGTGGCCGCAGGGTATTTCCGGGCCCATGCCTTATTATAGGGTAAGCCGCCGGAAAAAACTATCATTCTGCCGGTTTTCCTTCCGCATGCTGTGCAGCATCCCGCTCCGCGCAAATCAAGGCGGCGCGGCGCGCCGCGAAGTGGTTCCGCTGTATGCTGTCATAGACGAAGCCGCCTCCCAGCGAAAGGCACAGGCTGACACAGGCAGCGGAGAGGGGATTTTCAAAGAAGAGCCAAGCGGGGAGAAACAGGAGCGCCGCCAGCAGCAGGTACAGAAGGAACCTTCCGCCGGAGCGCTTTGCGTACTCCATGATGACCTGCCCGCCTTCAAGGCGCGCCGGCTCAAAGCCGCAGGCCTCCAGGGCCGGGAGCAGGCCCTCTTTTGCCGGGGTATAGAGGTAAAGGACCCCTTTTTGCGAAACAGCCCGGAAGCGGAGCTCGTTGCACAGCTCTGTGACCAGGGCCTCCTCCGGCTGCGCCTCGCAGAAGGAGAGATGGAGCATCACGTCCCGACGCTCCGGGGAGAGACGGTCGAACCAGGCCCACGCGAAGACGGCAGAGCTGTCCCGCTTTACCGCTTGCCACACCGTGCGGAAGAAGCTGCCGCCGTCCGCCTCCGGCAGGAACCCCCGCAGCTCCCCGGGGAGCGCGGCGCCGGTCTCGGCGTCCGCCTCCCCAGGGAAGGAGCGCAGGAGGAGGTGCGTTGTCTTAAAAACCGGGCCTTTCATAGGCATCCTCCCATTTTGTAAGAAACAGCCCCTGCTTGACCAGGGGCTTTTTCATTTCCGAAGAAACAGCTTCGGAGCGCATCAGAACAGATTCCACTTGTCTTTGGTGAGCCGAAGGGCGATCCAGCAGAACACAGTGCTGAGGATCAGGCAGGTCATGGCGGCGATGATGCCATAGAGGTAGGAGCCGCCGTTGCTGTCAAAGAGATAGGCATAGATGGTGGGCGCAAAGGCGTTCAGTGCTGTGCCGCAGCCGATGACCAGACCGAAAATTTTCTCATAATCCTTCGGACCGCAGGCGCGGCGGGTCAGGTTGGGCGAGGACAGGGGGATCATGCCGAAAGCACAGCCGAACATGAAACAGGCGATGAACGTGCAGACGGGGATAGAGGCAGTAGTCAGCATCATAATAAAGGCGATGGTCCCGATGCTGGCACCCAGCGTCCAGAACTTGCCGACGCCAAAGCGGTCGATGGCGGCGCCCAGGCCGAACTTGCCGCAGAACATACCGATCATCATGATAGAGCCCACTGTGGCGGCCCGCTCCACGGGGAAGCCCACGGACACGGCGTAATTGGTGATATGGGGCTGGAAGGAGCTGACGAAGTGGATCGCCAGAACGGCCAGCAGGATCACATAGAACACGGGCGAGCGCAGTGCCTCCGCGAAGGTCAGGCCCTTGTGGGGGTCCATAGCGGGATCGCCGTGTTTCTTTGAGGCGGAGGCCTCGGCTGCCCGGGCGCGCTCTTCCTCCAGGCGCTCGATGCCATAGGGCTCCAGACCCTTGTCGGCGGGCTTCAGGCGCAGCATGGAGGCGGCGATGATGCAGGGGACCCAGGAGATGGCGGCCATGATCAGATAGGAGGGACGCCAGCCGATAGCGGGGTTGGCGATCAGCTTGCCGACGATGGGGGAGAACACGGCGCCGCCGATGCCGGTCATCGCCATGCAGATGCCCATGGCGGAGCCGGCACCCACAGCGAACCAGTTGTTCATGAGGACAGGGATCAGAATGTAGCAGGTGACGGAGAGACCCAGACCGTTCAAAATGCCGGAGATCCACCAGCAGTATACGTTGGGCCAGACAGACATCAGGGCCAGCGCGCCGCAGGACAGCGTCACAGAGATCATGGCCAGCATGCGGAGACTGAGCTTATTGATGAGGCGGCCGACAAAGACCTGGGAGATGGCCAGCGTGCCATTTTGGAAGGTGTAGTACACAGAGAACAGCGTCAGAGAAACGCCCAGACCGGTATAGGCGGTGGGGGTCCAGGTGCTGAGGGAATTTGCGAAGATACCTACGCCTAAAAAGGAAATGCATGCGCAGCAGATCACGATGACCCATGCGTAGTGAAGTTTAGCTTTTTTTTCCATTTTTGTTTTCTCCTTTTGATTCCTTTTGGTGGTAGCTGAATGGGTGCGGGTCCGGTCAAAGGACGTTGCTCCAGCCGCCGTCCACCATGATGCACTGGCCATTGACGTAAGTGTTCTCGTCGCTGACCAGCATCAGCAGCACGGCGCTGAGTTCACCGTATTGTCCTTTTCGCTTCATAGGGTGCCGGCCTTTTTTAAATGTATCTTCGTTGGATGCCAGGGCGGACTGCCTGCCCTGCCCGCCGTGCGACATAGCGCCGGGGGCGATGGCGTTGACCAGAATGCCCTGGCCCGCGTAGGCGGTGGCCTGGTCCTTGGTCAGGGCGATGACGCCTGCTTTGGATACGGAATAGCTCGGCGCGCCGGAGCCGCTGACCAGCGTGGCGCTGATGGAGGAGATGTTGACGATTCGTCCGCGCCGGTTTTCCTGCATGGATTGCCGAATTACCTCACGGCCCATGAGCCAGGTGCCGGTGAGGTTGACGGCGATCACGCTGTTCCAATCCTCCAGTTTGTCGCTGTAGCGCAATATACCGGCATTATTGACCAATATATCAACTTTACCGAAGTCCTTCACTACACTGGCCACCGCGCTCTGGACTTCCTGCTCGTCGGCGACGTTGCAGCGGTATGCCGATACGTGACGGCCAGTGGCCTGCCCCAGGCGTGCCGCGGTCTGCTGCGCCGACTCCATATCCACGTCAAAGACGGCCAGGTCGCAGCCCTGCTCCGTCAGAGTCGTGCAGTATTCGACCCCGATGCCCGTGGCGCCGCCGGTGACGATCGCGACCTTTCCGGTCAAATCAAATCTGAACACAAGAATTCCTCCAGGTGAACATTAAAATACAGAATGCCTCCGCGGCGGGAGACCGCGCGGGTCACAGTAAGCGGTGTAGGGACAGCTTGTGAGAGGAGGCCCGTAGATTCGTTAATATTTTCTCAAATATCCAAGGGCACGTCCATTACCCAAAAGAGCCATTTTTCCTCTGGCCGCCGGGCCGTCAAGATGGCCCTATCGTGCAATTGTAAGGGTGGAAATGCCGTGTTATTTTTGAAGCGTAGGGTGGTTTGTGAGCTGTTCCGCGCAGATTCCGTTTGAAAAACCGGCGAAAGAAAAGGAGCGTCGTACAGAAAATGAAACATATTGTGGATATGAAAATGTGTACCATGGCGGGAGCGCCGGCGGAGACAGTGGAGAAACGGCTGCGGCGCCTGGAGGACCGGGAGTCCATCTGCGAGGCACTGTACCACTATGCCAACAGCACGGACACCTGCGATCCGGACGGACAGGCCTCCTGTTTTGCGGAACACGGTGTTTTGAAGTGGGGCGACAACTTCAAGGATTGGTATGTCGGGCGCGAGCAGATTCGCGAGCACTTCCGCGCCGCCAAGGGCGCCGTCATGACCGGGACGCACCTGATCACCAACGTGCAGATCCTTTTCGAGAGCGACGACAGCGCCATCGTTCACGCGTACTTCTACGCGTGGCAGCACTTCAAGGACTATCCCAGAAAGTCCGAGTGCCACACCCTGGGGCGCTACGAGGCGCAGGTCATCCGGGAGGATGACGGCGAGTGGCGCTTCCAGTCCTTCTATGTCGTGACTGCAGCACAGCAGGGCGGTTACCGCGGCTGCGAGCAGTTCACCCGTCCCTGGCCTCCCAGGCCTATCCTCGCAGACGGCACATACCGGAAATTTTGAGCCAAGAGCAAATATGTCGGAGGTATCTTCATGAGCAGCAACATGAGACTTTTTGAGAGAGTCAAGATCGGGAACGTTACCTTACCCAACCGCATTGGCCTCGCCCCCATGGGCGGCCGCGTCGGAGTGGACGGCAGCTTCATCGACAGAAACGCAGAGAGCTTCGCCCGCATCGCCAGGGGCGGTACGGGCCTCATCTTTACAGGCGGTACCCTGGCCACCACTGAATTCGAACCACGCTCCAACTCCACGATGGAGAACTACCAGCAGATCAGCGGTCTGTCCATGTGCGCAGAGCGGGTCCACCAGGAGGGAGGCAAGTTTTTCGCCCAGATCAGCCCCGGCCTTGGTCGTGTCGGACATAAGGACCCCACGCGCCCGCCCCACGCCCCCAGCGATGTGGAGGCCAAGTTCTTCCCCGGCGTGAAATGCACCCCCTTTACGGTGGAGGAGATCCAGCGCGTCATCAAGGCCGTGGCCCAGGCCTGTGCCTGGACAAAGACTGCGGGCTGCGACGGCGTTTCACTGCACGCCTACGGCGGCTATCTGACTGACCAGTTCCTGACCAGGGCGTGGAACAAGCGCACTGACCGCTATGGCGGAGATCTGAAGGGAAGAATGACGTTCCTCTTTGAGATGATCGACGCGGTCCGCGCCGCCTGCGGTCCCGATTATCCGATCATCCTGAAGATCACGATCGACCACTGCTACCCGGAGGACCCGGAGTACCGCACCCTGGAGGAGGGCCTTGAAATGTGCCGCCTGCTGAAGGAGCACGGCGGCTTCGACGCCCTGCACCTGGACCGGGGCTGCTATGAGAAGTATTGGTTCCAGATCCCCACGACCTATGAGGAGAAAGGTATCAATCTGGAGGCCTACAAGAAGGTCAAGGAGATCATGGGGGATATTCCCATCCTCGGCCACGGCAAGCTCAACGACCCGGCGGTGGCGGAAAAGGCCATTGAGGACGGCTGTCTGGATGTGGTCCTTCTGGGCAAGCAGCTGCTGGCTGACTGTGACTGGGCCAACAAGGTGAAGGAAGGCAAGTGGCGTGACATCAACTACTGTCTGGGCTGCAACGAATGCCTGAACACTGGTTTCAATGGCAAGCACCGCACCTGCGCCATCAACCCCATGTCCACCCATGAAGTGGACTATCCGCTGGAGAAGACCAGGGATCCCAAGAACATCCTGATCGTGGGCGGGGGCCCGGGCGGCATGAAAGCCGCGCTGATGGCCAACTGGATGGGCCATCACGCGACCATCTGGGAGAAGCGGCCGTACCTTGGCGGCGATCTGCGCGCCGCGGGTATGCCCGAATTCAAGCGGGACATGTACGTCAGTATGGAAAACATGATCCACCGCTTGGACCAGGCGCAGAACGTGGAGGTCATCCTGAACAAGACGGCCACCGCGGAGGAGATCATCGCGGGGAACTGGGACGCGGTCATCCTCGCTTACGGCGCCAACTCCATTAAGCCCCGTATTCCCGGCATCGACTGCTCCATCGTCAAGGACGGCGTAGAACTGCTGCGCGAGGGCGTGAAGCTGTCCGGCAAGGTCTGCGTTATCGGCGGCGGCCTGGTAGGCTGCGAGGGCGCCCTGCATTTTGAGCGCATGGGCTGCGAAGTGACCTGCATCGAGGCCATGGATGACGTGCTGAAGACGGCGACACATCTGTTCAACTGCGACCAGAGCCTGCGCAACATGCTGGCCAACTCCCATATCGACCTGCGCCTGCGCACTACAGTCAAATGCATCGATGAGCAGGGAGTCATCTGTGAAAAGGACGGCGAGGAGTTCCGGCTGGACTGCGACCATGTGGTCATCGCGGTGGGATTTCGTTCCGATCACACGCTGCAGGACGAGCTGTGGGGCAAGGTCAAGTGCCTCAAGACGATCGGCAACGCGGAAAAGCCCAGGAAGGTCTGGGATGCGGAAAACGAAGGCTTCCACGCTGTGCGCACGCTGCGCTGAGCGGCGCTTTCAACAATCAAATTTAACGGATCGGAGGATTACATATGGAAGGCATGATGAAGGCTTGGTGCGTCTATGACGACGGCAGAGCAGCAGAGATTAGGGAGATCCCTATCCCCACCCCCGGCCCCGGCGAGCTGCTTTTGAAGATGGCTTCCGCCGGCGTCTGCCGCACGGATGTGGCGATCGTCCGCGGAAAGTACAAGAAATTCCCCCTGAACCCCATAACTCCGGGCCATGAAAACGCCGGCTGGGTCGTGGAGAAAGGACCCGGCACCGAGGACTGCGGCTTTGAGGTCGGGGAGGCGGTTGTCTCCTCCGCCAACACCAGCTGCGGCCTTTGCCCCAACTGCCTGAACGGCAACAGCAATTTCTGTGAGGTGCACAAGGTCCGCGGCTTTGCGCAGCAGGGCGGCATGGCGCAGTACATGATCGTTCGCCCCCGCGAGCTGGTCTCTCTGGGCGACCTGGACCCCCGCGAGTGGTGCTCCCTGGGCGACGCGGGCCTGGCATCCTTCGGCCCCGTCCGCAGCAGCCTTTATAAGCTTACCGGAAAGTCCGTTATCCTGCTGTTTGGCTCCGGTGCGCTGGCGGGCTTTGCGCTGCAGTACTGCAAGCTGCTGACCGCCTGCACGGTCATCGTGGTGGCGACCGCGGACGAGCGCATCGAGATGAGCCGGAAGAAGGGAGCGGACTACGTCGTCAGGACCGGCGATGGGGCCTATGAGGAGATCATGAAGCTCACCGGCGGCAAGGGCGTGGACCTGGTGCTGGACTACAAGGGCGACCAGTGGACAATGGACCTGGCGGCGCGGGTCGTGAAAATGAACGGACGTGTCAGCATTACGGGCATGTATGGCGGTACGTTCCCCATCAGCTGGGCGACCATGGGCAACAAGACCGGCTGTGACGTCCGCCTTTGGCGCGGCGGCAGCATGGAGGATCTACAGACGGTGGTGGACCTGGCCAAGCGAGGCAAGCTGATCAACGAACACACCGACTACGCCTTTGAGGACTTCCTGCAGGCGATCGAGGACATTGAGAACCTGCGGGTTCACGGACGCGCCATCGTCCGCTTTGACGGCCTGAATTACTGATCTGCCGGCGTCGGCCGGACACCAAAAGACAGCACAGCCCATGGCGGGAGCTATGGGCTGTGCTGCACGAAACGGGGATCGCTATGGTGATTGAGAATACGGCTCTGCGCCTGCGGGTGAATGTCGCGACCCTGCTGGGGATCTTCTTCTCCGCGTATCTGAACGCTGTCGTAACGGCTGTCAGTCCGGATATGATCGTGGCGTTTGCGGACGGCAGCAGGTACTACGCCTTGTCATGGAATCTTTTCTACCTGCTTGCCGCCGTGGCCATGCCGCTTTCCGGCCGCCTGAGCCAGCTGCTCGGCAAAAAATTTGCCTATATGGCGGGGATCGCCTGCTGTCTTGCGGGTACCGCGTACAGCGCGCTGGTCCGATCTATGGCGGAGTTTACCATTGCCCGCGCGGTCATCGGCTTTGGTTATGGGAGTATCCTGTCCACCGGCGTCGCTATTCTCGGGGAGATCAATCCGGCGGAGACCCGGGCCAAATATGTGGCGTTCTATTCCACCATGGTGGGCCTTTCCCAGGCGATCTTTCCGCCCTTGGCGGGCATACTGGCCGGTACGGTGGGCTGGCGCTGGGTGTTTTGGATCGGCGTTGTTATCGGTGCCGTCCCGCTGCTCATGCTTCAGGCCTACATGCCGCGGCCGGCGCTCTCCCGCCGCGAGAGGGTCGACTGGTGGGGCATCCTCCTCCTGAGTCTCACCAGCGCGGCCTTCGTCCTGGCGGTCAACGGACCGGAAGTCCTGCTGCCCGGAGCGAAGGCGTGGCACTGCCTGCTGGCCGCCCTGGTGCTGGGGACCGCCTTTGTCCTTGTGGAGAGAGGGAACTCCGGCGCGGTGATCCCGCTGTCCCTGTTCAAAAACCGTCTCTTTCTGGTCTGCTGTGCGGCGGTCTTCGGACTGTATGTGGCGACCTACCCCCTCAATACCTTCAAGACCCTTCTGGGCACCGGGGTCCTCTGCCTGGATTCCCTCGACAATGGCCTGCTGATGTCGGTCCAGTTCGTGGCGATGACGGTGGCGTCTGTGGTCTCCGGGCGCATCGTTGCCAAGACGGGGAGGCTGCGGGCCGTCACGGAAGCGGCGCTTGTAGTCACGTTTTTGGGCTTCGCAGGGTTGATTTTCACCAAGGTTGGGACGCCGCCCTTTGCAGTGGGGGCCTGCTACGCCTGCATCGGCGCCGGTACCGGACATCTCGTGTATGCCTTTACCCTGTTCCTCCAGAACAATGTGCCGCAGGACGAGGTGGGAATGGCTATCGGGACCAATGGTTTTATACAGAAAATCGGCGGCACGATAGGCAGCTCCCTTGCCAATCTGGCCTTTACGGGACTGTGGACGACTCTGTCCGGGGCGCGCCTCGCGCAGACCGCCGGACTCTCGGATACGGCGGGGAGCCTGCTGAGCGACTACGCATTTTTACTGAAAGAGGAGGAGACGACAAAGGCAGCCTGCTGTCTGGCAGACCGCGCGGAAGCGGAGATGCTGGTCCGCCAGCTCAGGGACATTTTTGCACAGAGCATCCAGCGGGCGTGGCTTGTGTGCGCCGCGGGCATAGTCCTCTGCTTCGTCATGGTGCGGTTCCTTCCCAAGGACGCGCCAGGTGCGAAACGGGCCTCCTCCTGAGCTCCCCCTGTGCGGAGTTTTTAAAAAGATAGGCGGTGTTCTCCGGCCTTCGGAGCCGCCGGAGAGAGGGAAAGGCTGGTGCCGCTTGTTAGAAGAGCTTATCGAATACATATTGCCGGCCATCATCGAGCTCTGTGAGCTGATGGGCATATTTATCGTGACCGTGGCAACGGTAAAGGCCTTTTGGAAGTATCTGGCCGGGCTGTTCGGCCGCAGCGAGTGCGACTTCAAGTTTGAGTTGGCCCAAGGGATGGCCTCCGGGCTGGAGTTCAAAATGGCGGCGGAGATACTCAAGACGGTCCTGGTCAGGAACCTTCAGGAACTGGTCATTCTCGGGGCCGTGATACTGCTGCGGGCACTGCTGTCGCTGCTGATCCACTTTGAGATGAAAAAGGCCTGACGGCGCCGGCGGCGAAGCCGGCTGTAGGGTGTACGGCGTCAAATGCTCCGGGCGGTTTTTCGGCCGCGGCCCCTCCTACGGCCGGGAAAGAGGCAGGGCATTTAACGCAGGGGGAAGAGCGGGCGGGAAAGGAGCAGCCTGTCTGGCTTGCCCCGAAGATAACGCTGCGGGTATGACGCCGCGGCGCAAAAAAGCCCCGCCCGGACCGTGCGGTCCGGGCGGGGCTTATCCATGTCGATTTATTCGGTGACAAAGGGCAGCAGGGCGATCTGACGGGCCCGCTTGATGGCCTCGGTCAGCTGGCGCTGATGCATGGCGCAGGTGCCGGTGGTCCTGCGGGGCAGGATCTTGGAGCGCTCGGAAATGTAGCGGCGCAGCTTGGCGGCATCCTTGTAATCGATATAGGTGGCCTTGTCGACGCAGAACTGGCAGACCTTCTTGCGGCGGTTGCGGTTCATCGGGCGGGCAGGCCGGTTTTCATTTTCCATAGCCATGAAAGTTTCCTCCTTGTTAGAATGGTGGAACGCTTCGGCGTTCGATCAGAACGGCAGCTCGCCGTCCTCCTCGTCGATCTCGGCGAAAGCGGAGGGCATACCGCCCGCGGGGGCTCTTCCGTAGCCGCCGGCGGGGGCGGAGCCGGGCATGGCGCCGCCCATGGGGGCGCCGTCGCGCTTGCTGTCGCCGAAATACACGTTATCGGCAACGACTTCCGCGCTGCGGCGGTTGTTGCCGTTCTGGTCCTTCCAATCTCGCAGCTGCAGCCGGCCCTCCACAACGGCCATACGGCCCTTGCTGAAATACTGGCAGATGAACTCCGCCGTATTCCGCCAGGCGACCACATCAATGAAATCGGTCTCTTTTTCGCCGGACTGACTCTTGAAGTCCCGGTCCACCGCCAGGGAGAACGACGTCACAGCGGTGCCGTTCTGGGTCCTGCGCAACTCGGGGTCCTTGGTCAGGCGGCCCATGATGATGATGCGGTTCAGCATGTCGCGCCCGCCTCCTTATTCGCCCTTGCAGACGATCATGGAGCGCATGATGCCTTCGGTGATACCGAGCACGCGGTCCAGCTCCTTGGGGAATTCGGGACTGCTGGTGAAGGACATGAGAACATAGTAGCCCTCGGTCTTGTAGTTGATCGCGTAGGCCAGCTTGCGCTTGCCCCACTCGTCCACTTCCACGTTGGTCCCGTGCTGCTCCGCCAGGTCCTTGAACTTCGCCACGGTGGCGGCAATTGCCTCCTCACCCTGTGCAGGGTCGACGATGTACACGACCTCATAGTTGGCAGAAATCTTAGCCATTTTTTGCACCTCCTTCTGGTCTGATGGCCCACATAGCCAAATGTGAGCAAGGATTAGCCCGCTGATAAGCGAGCCTACTTATTTTATCCTGTTTCCGGGGGCTTGTCAAGCCCTTTTCGGGGAAGAAACGGCCGGAAAATTCGCTTTTCCCCCGCTTCCGCCGCCGCTTTGCGGGGAAAAAGTGACGGGGAACAAAAGGAAGCGCCGGCGGCAGCGCCGCCGGCGTTTTTTCATGTTATGCGCCGTGCCCGGGCAGCAGATGGGAGAGACGGCCGCGCAGCAGGCGCAGCAGCATCAGTCCCAGCACGCCGCAGGACAAGACCTCGCCCAGGGCCACGGTGAGGCCGTTATAGAGGAAGGCGGCGAGGAAGGTGGCGGCGGGCGCGGTCTGGAAGGCGATGAGCCCGCCCACCAGGACGCCGTTGCACAGCACCGGGGGCAGCACGGCGGTCCACTGGCTGCGGCAGCGGCGGGTCAGGCACGCGGCAAGGAAGGTGGCGAAGGTGCCCACCGCCAGGTCCAGCAGCCCGTAGGGGCTGAGGATGTTGGTCAGCAGGCAGCCCAGCGTCAGCCCCCACACGGAGGAGGGCAGCACCAGCGGCAGGACGCAGAGCGCCTCGGAGAGGCGGCACTGGATGGGGCCGAAGGCGAGGCCCAGCATGTCGGACAGCAGGGACAGGGCGGCGTACAGCGCCGCCACGACGGCCGCGGCCGTTAGGTCTTTGGTGGAAAAACGTTTCATATGCAATTCTCCCATTTTTTTAGTTGACAGGCTTATATGAGAGCCTGCCGGCAGGGTGATGGCACCTGCCGAGAGACAGGATAACACAAAAGCGGGAAAAAGAAAATGGACGATTATGCCAAATCCCGCAGGATACCGGCGGTGATCCGGTGCACATCCTCCATGGTCTCCATGTGGACGATCTTCTCCCGGTAGTAGGCGGCGTTGCGGACGCCCTTGAGATACCAGGCGTAGTGCCGCCGGGCCTCCAGCACCGCGATCCGCTCCCCCTTGACGGAGGCGGAGAGGGCGAACTGCCGCTCCGCCGTCTCGCAGCGCTCACGGAGCGTGGGCGGCGGGGGGAGCGGCTCTCCCGCGAGAGCGGCGGCGGCCTGGGCAAACAGCCAGGGGTTGCCGAAGCAGCCCCGGCCGATCATGACGCCGTCGGCATGGGTGAAGCGGAGGATGCGCACCGCGTCCTCCGCGGTGAACACGTCGCCGTTGGCGATGACGGGAATGGAAACAGCCTCCTTCACCTCCCGGATGGTGGTCCAGTCGGCGGCGCCGCCGTACATCTGCATCCGGGTGCGGCCGTGTACCGCCACGGCGGCCACGCCCACGCCCTCCAGCAGCTTCGCCAGCTCCACGGCATTGATGCTGCCCTTGTCCCAGCCCCGGCGCATCTTTACCGTCACGGGGACCTGCACCCGCTTTACCACGGCCTCCGCGATGCGGGCGGCCTTTTCCGGGTCACGCATCAAAGCGCTGCCGTCGCCGCTGGTCACCACCTTTCCCACGGGGCAGCCCATGTTGATGTCCAGAATGTCCGCGCCGGAGGCCTCCAGGGCGATCTCCGCCGCGTCCGCCATGCAGGCGGGGTCGCTGCCGAAGAGCTGTACCGCCGCGGGCTTTTCATTCTCCGCCAGCTGCAGCAGCTGGCGGCTTTTTTTATCCTGATAGCAAAGAGCCCGGGAGCTGACCAGCTCCGTACAGCTCAGCGCCGCGCCCATTTCCCGGCAGACGGAGCGGAAGGCCAGGTCCGTTACCCCCGCCATGGGGGCCAGGACCAGGGGGGAGGCGATCTTGACAGAGCCGATGCGCATGAGGCCGACACCTGCTTTCCGAAAATTTTCATCATACGGCGGCATTATACCACACCCGGCCCGTCCTTGCCAAGGGCGGAGGCCATCGCGCGGCCGGTGAAAAAAAGACGGGCGCGTGCCGTCGGCACACGCCCGCAAGGGGGAGGAAAACAGAGAGGAGAGGGAAGACTACAGCAGGCTCACCGCCAGCCATAAAAGCCCGATGCCGCCCGCGCCGCCCATGGCGTAGGCCCAGGGCGGGAGACGCCGGAGGGAAAACCTCCGGCTCCGCTCCGTACCGCGGACATAGCGGGAGGCCGCTTCCACGGCCTCCGCCACCACCTGCTGGGAGGAAACGCCGCTTCGGCCGAAGGCGTCGTTGCGCACGATGAAGATTGCCTGTTCAAACAGCTGGGGGTCGGGGGAGTCCACCACGACCACCCGGCGGGATACACCTTTGACCAATCGAATCGCTCCTTTTCAAAGCCGCGGCAGCGGCGTCGTCTTTGCTGTCATTCTTGCCGCGGCGGGGCGGTTTTATACTTCCGTATCGCCGCCGCCCAGCAGCAGCGCCAGCGCGGCGCAGTCGTCGTTTTCGCCGCCGTGCTGCAGCGAATCCGCCAGCAGCAGCGCCGTCAGGGACTGGGGGCTGTGCCCGTCCCAGGCCTGAAGCAGCTCAGTGATCCAGCGGTCGTCCTCCCGCTCGGAAAGGCCGTCGCTCATGAGCAGCAGCACCGCGCCGCGCCCGAGGTGGAGCCGTGTCGCGTCCGGGGTCTGCCCCTCCTTCTCCAGCCCCGCCGGGAGGCTGCCGCCGGTGATGCGCCGCACCTGCCCGTCCTGCCGCAGGTAGGAGGGCGCGGCCCCGTACTTGTAAAGGACCGCCTCCGCCGTCTGCAGGTCCAGCGCCAGCAGGTCGATGGTGGTGAAGCCGCCGCCCTCCTCGCCCCGGAGGAAGTAGGCGGAGCTGAGGGTGCTCAGCGCTGCCTCCGCCGGCATGTCCGCCCGGAGGAATCGCTCCAGCAGGCGCACCGCCGTGGCGGACTCCTGCTGGGCCTCCCGGCCGCTGCCCATGCCGTCGCTGAGGAGAAGGTAGAGCATGCGGCCGCTGTCGCTTTCGAACCAGGCCACGCTGTCGCCGCTGACCTGCTGGTCCCGCCGGGGCCGCAGGGAGCTTCCCACCTGATAGGCGAGGGGCGCCTTGCGCGACGCGCCCACCGCCCGGGCTGTCAGCTCCTCCGCCGTGCGGGAGAGCAGGTCCGACAGCTGCACATACTGGCCCCGGGCGCTGCTGTGGGCCTGCCGCAGGCGGAGCCGGTACTGCCGCCGCAGCAAAAAGGCGCTGAGCTCCCGGTTCAGCGCGTCCAGAAAGTCCGCGAAGCGGGGGCAGCGGCTGCTGAAATAGCCGGGAAAGTCCCCCGGCTCCGCCCGGCCCCGGCGCAGCAGGGCGGCGGTGGCGTCGTTGAAGGCGCTGTAGGTGGCCTGGTACTCCTTCTTCCAGCAGACGTCGCAGAGGCCGCAGCCCTGGCAGACCTGCTCCGCCACCCGGTCGAAGAGGACGGAGGGGTTCTCCTCCGCCGCCGCGGCGCGGGGAAAGCTGTCCGCCAGCTCCCGGAAGGCCAGAGCCGTCTGCTCCAGCTGGCGGCGCAGCCGCTGGGAGGGGGAGGGCTCGCCGTCCTGGGGGGAGAGGTATTTCCCGCCCCGCCGGGGCAGGGGCAGCAGCAGAAACAGCAGCGCCGCGCAGAGCGTCTCCTCCACCAACGGCAGGCGCAGGGAGACGGAGGCGGGCAGCAGGAAGAAAGACACCACCAGGCCGTAGAGGATGGCGGCGATAAGCCGTCCGCTCTCCCGCCGGGAGGAGAGAAAGAGGGAGGCCAGGGCGTAGGCCGCGGCAAAGAACAGCGAGCCGCCGCCCATGCGCAGGTCCACGGCCAGGCCCAGGCCCAGCCCCGCCGCCGCCGCGGTGGCGGGCGGGGTCTGAAAGGCGATGTACATGGCGAAGGCCCCCAGCAGCACCCGCCCCAGGGAGACGCCCCGAACCAGCGTTACCTCCGTCAGGGACATGAGCAGCGCCGCCAGCAGCACGGCGGAGGAAAGGCGCTCCTTCGGCGTGTCCGGGGCGCGGAGCTCCGCCTCGGCGGGGAAGTAATAGGCGGCGAGGCCGCAGAGCACCACGGCGGTGACGCCCTCCGCCGACTCCACCAGCCCCGCCTCGCCGGTGACGAGGTAGATGGCCTCCACCGCCCCCATGAGGAGGGAGGCCAGCACCGGGCGGAACAGGGGCTGGCGGGCGGGCCGCGTCCCGGCGAAGGTGGAGTTGGCGGAAAAGAGGAGGATGCCCACCGCCGCCAGCCGCAGCGCCCGGGAGAAATCCATGAACAGCGCCCCGCCGGCGAAGACCCCCGCCAGAGCCGCGAGCCCTCCGCTGCCCGCGCCCATGGCGGAGACGAAGCCCAGCGCAAAGGGCGCGTAGCCGCCGAAAAGCTGGTTGGCGCTGAGGATGGCCCCCATGAGGAAGCGCAGCAGGCAGAAGCGGAGGGAGGGCAGGGCGGAAGAGGGCTCCTTTTTTCGCAGTCGTTTCATGGCTTGTCCCTCCTTTCTCCGCCTATTGTAGCGGGAAGGGCGGGCAAAAAGCGTCGGGAAATAGCCGCGGGGAAGATTCCCCGGCCGGCGGGGCCAAAGGCGCGAAAAAAAGCCGCCGGACAAAAGTCCGGCGGCCCGGTAAAGGCGGTCGTTCAGCCTGTTTCGCCCGCGGCGGCGAGGGATTCCTTTGCCGCGCGGATGTCCCGCTGGATCTGGGCGCGCAGCGCCTCCAGAGAGGGGAACTTCTCCTCCCCCCGCAGGCGGCGGAAGAAGGAAAGGCGCACCGTCTCGCCGTAGAGGTCTCCGTCGAAGTCCAGCAAAAAGGTCTCCACCGTCCGGCCTGTGCCGTTGACGGTGGGGCGGCAGCCCACGTTGGTGACGCCGCTGAGCCGGCGGCCGTCCGGCAGGGCCACGGTGGTGGCGTAGACCCCGTCGGCGGGGAGCAGCAGCTTCTCCGGCGCGGGGAAGTTGATGGTGGGGATGCCGATGGTGCGGCCGATGCGGCGGCCGTGGGCCACGGTCTGGGTCAGCAGGTGGGGATGGCCCAGGAAGCGGGCGGCGGCCTCCGTCTCGCCCTTCTCCAGCAGCGCGCGGATATAGGTGGAGCTGACGGTGACGCCGTCCACCTGCACGGCGGGGATGATGTCGCAGCCGAGGCCAAGCTCCCGGCATTTCTGCGCGAGCTTCTCCGGCGTGCCCTGGTTCCAGTAGCCGAAGCGGAAGTCGTGTCCCGCCACCAGATGGGCGGCGTGGTGGACGCCCAGCAGCAGCGTTTCGATGAAATCCTCCCACTCCATGGTCATCATGGCCCGGTCGAAGGGGGCCACGATGACCTCCTCCATGCCGCAGGCGCGCATGAGCAGCGCCCGGTCGGCGGGGGAGTTGATGAGGGGGACGGGAACGCCGGACACCGCCTCCTTGGGCGGCCGGTCAAAGGTGAAGGCGGCAGGGGTCAGACCCAGCTCCTTCGCCCTCGCGGCGGTCCTTTCCAGCAGCGCGCGGTGGCCCAGATGGACGCCGTCAAAAAAGCCCAGCGCGATGACTTTCTTTTGCATGGCTCATTCTCCGAAAAAGTTTTTGATGGAGCGGAGCGTTCCGCCCTCCGCCCGGGACAGGGCCAGGAAGCGCCCGTCCGCGCCGTAGAGGCGGTAGACCCCGTCCGCCGCCTCCGGCACCGTTACGGGATTGCCGCAGCGGCAGCGCCGCTCCTGTCCTTCGTTCAGCGTCAGGGCGGGATAGTCCCGGAAATAGGCGTCGAGGGGCAGGAGAAGGGCGTCCTTTTCCGTCTCCGCCTGCCGCAGGGTCACGGCCTGCTCCAGCGTAAAGCCCGCCGCCATGGTGCGGCGGAGACTGCACATGCAGCCGCCGCAGCCAAGGGTCTGGCCCATATCGTGGCAGAGGGTGCGGATGTATGTCCCCTTGGAGCAGAGGACGCGGAGCAGGAAGGTCTCCGGCCCCGTTTGCTCCAGCAGCTCCAGCTCATAGATGGTGACGGCGCGGGGCGCTCGCTCCACCTCCTGTCCCTTGCGGGCCAGCTCGTAGAGCTTTTTGCCGTTGCGCTTCACGGCGCTGAACATGGGCGGCAGCTGCATCAGCTCTCCGGTAAAGCGGGGCAGGAGGGCGCGCAGCTCTTCCGCCGTCACGGCGGCGGGGCGCTCCGAGAGCACCTCCCCCGTCGAGTCCTGGGTATTGGTCACAAGGCCCAGACGCAGCCCGGCGACGTATTCCTTCCGGCCGTTTTCCGCGAAGGAGACGGCCCGGGTGGCTTTCCCGATAAAGACCGGCAGGACGCCGGTGGCCATGGGGTCCAGGGTCCCCGCGTGGCCCACGCGCTTTTCGTGGTAAATGCCGCGGAGCTTGGCGCAGACGTCCATGCTGGTCCAGCCCTCGGGCTTGTCGATGATGAGGATGCCGTCAGCCATGGGCGACCTCCGCCACGGCGGCGAGAATGGCGGCCTTGGCCTGCTCCGCCGTGCCCTCCACCGTGCAGCCCGCGGCGGCGGCGTGTCCGCCGCCCCCCAGCAGGGCGCAGGCCCGGCTGGCGTTGATCCGGCTGCCGGTGCGAAGGGAGATCTTCCACTTGCCCTCCGTAAGCTCCCGCAAGATCACGCCGCAGTCCACCCCCTCCAGCAGGTTCGCCAGAGAGGCGATGTCGTCCGCGTCCGCCTCTGTGGCGTTGAGACGCGCCATGAGGGACAGCGGCAGCTGCAGCACGGCGATGCGCCCGCCGTCATGCAGCTCCATGCCGTCGATCAGCGCGGCCTCCAGCCGCAGGCGGGTCTGGGTCTTGGTGCGGAAGTGGCGCTTGTTCACGGCGGCGGCGTCAAAGGGCTGCGCCAGCAGCGCCGCCGCCACCGCATGGGTGCGGGCGGTGACGTTGGAGTAGACGAAGCAGCCCGTGTCCGTGGACACAGCGAGATAGAGATATCTCGCGATTTCCCCGTCCAGGGGGGCGATGGCGCGGCAGATATCATAGACGATCTCGCCGCAGGCGGCGGCGGAAGCGTCGAGACAGGTTTCCCGGGCGAAAAATTCCTGAGAGGGATGGTGGTCCACCGTCAGGTCCACCGCGCCGAGGTATTTCGCCGCGTTTTCCGGGAACATGCTCCGGCTTGCCATGTCCACCGCCACGATAAAGCGGGGCGCAAAGTCCGCCGGGGCCAGAAAGGGGGCGAGATAGTCGGCGTAGACGGAGGTGATGTCGGGGTTTTCCAGGGCGCAGGCGGTCTTGCCCGCCCGGCGCAGCGCCAGACACAGCGCCGCGGCGCAGCCCACGGTGTCTCCGTCGGGCCGGCGGTGGGTCAGGATAAGGATTTGGTCCTGCGCGAGCAGACGCTCGGCAAAGGCCTGGGGAGAGATCTCCATGGCGGCGCTCCTTTCAAAAGAGGCTGGAGGGCGTTATTCGTCCTCCAGCACGATGTGTTCGTTTTCGGGGTTCGCGGGCTTGACCTTCTCCGGGTCCCGCAGCACCTCCAGAATGTGGGCGCCGTAGGCGATGGAGTCGTCCGCGATGAACTGCAGCTCCGGCGTGTAGCGCAGCTGCAGGCTCCGGCCGATCTCCCGGCGGAGATAGCCCGCGGCGGAGCGCAGGCCGCGCATGACGTCCTTCTCCGTCTGCTTGTCCAGCACGCTGACGTAGACCCGGGCGCAGCGCAGGTCTCCCGTGGTGTCCACCCGGGTGATGGAGACGAGGCCGCCCTGCAGGCGGGGGTCCTTCATGGTGCGGAAGAGGGAGGCCAGCTCCCGCTGGATCTCCTCGTTGATGCGATTGATTCGGTTGCTTGCCATATGCGTTTCCTCCTTTGAGGGGGGTATTTCCGTGGTTGGTCTTGGTGAAAAAGCGGGGCGGGCGACGCCGCCCGCCCCGACTGGCACGATTTACAGTTCGATCTGCTCCATGACAAAGGCTTCCACGATGTCGCCTTCCTTGATGTCGTTGAACTTCTCGATGGAAAGGCCGCACTCGTAGCCGGAGGCGACCTCCTTGACGCTGTCCTTGAAGCGCTGCAGGGAGGCCAGCTGGCCCTCGTGGACCACGATGCCGTCCCGTACGATGCGCACCTGGCAGCTGCGCTGGATCTTGCCCTCCTGCACGTAGCAGCCGGCCACGTTGCCCACGCCGGAGACACGGTAGACCTGGCGGATCTCCGCCCGGCCGATATCGGACTCCCGGAACTTGGGGGCCAGCATGCCCTTCATGGCGGCCTTGATCTCGTCGATGGCGTCGTAGATCACGCGGTACATGCGCACGTCCACCTTGTTGCGGGCGATGCTGTCCCGGGCGGCGTTGTCGGGCCGCACGTTGAAGCCCACGATGATGGCGTTGGAGGTGGCGGCGAGCATGACGTCGGATTCGTTGATGGCGCCCACGCCGCCGTGGATCACGCGGACGCGGACCTCGTCGTTGCTGATCTTCTCCAGCGACGCGGTCACGGCCTCCACGCTGCCCTGCACGTCGGCCTTGACGATGATGTTCAGGTTCTTCATCTCGCCCGCCTGGATCTGGCTGAACAGATCGTCCAGGGAGACCTTGGCGGCGGGGGCGGCGGCGCGGGTGCGCTCCTCCTCCTTGCGCTGCTCGGCCAGCTCGCGGGCCAGGCGCTCGTCCGCCACGGCGTTGAACACCGCGCCGGCGGAGGGCGCTTCGCTGAGGCCGGTGATCTCCACAGGCACGGAGGGACCGGCCTGGTCGATGCGCTGGCCCTTGTCGTTCACCATGGCGCGGACGCGGCCCACGGAGGTGCCGGCGATGATGATGTCGCCCGCGTGGAGGGTGCCGTTTTGCACCAGCAGCGTGGCGATGGGGCCGCGGCCCTTGTCCAGGCGCGCCTCGATGACGGTGCCGGAGGCGGCGCGGTTGGGGTTGGCCTTCAGCTCCGCCACCTCGGCGGTGAGGGTCACCATTTCCAGCAGGTTCTCGATGCCCATCTGGGTCTTGGCGGAGATGGGGCAGATGATGGTCTCGCCGCCCCAGTCCTCGGCCACCAGGCCGTACTCGGTGAGCTGCTGCTTCACGCGCTCGGGATTGGCGTCCGGCTTATCCATCTTGTTGATGGCGACGATGATGGGGATGTTCGCGGCCTTGGCGTGGTTGATGGACTCCACGGTCTGGGGCTTGATGCCGTCCTCCGCCGCCACCACCAGGATGGCGATATCCGTGCACATGGCGCCGCGGGCGCGCATGGAGGTGAAAGCCTCGTGGCCCGGGGTGTCCAGGAAGGTGATGGGCTTGCCCTTCACCTTCACCTGGTAAGCGCCGATGTGCTGGGTGATGCCGCCGGCCTCGCCCGCCGCCACATGGGCGTTGCGGATGGCGTCCAGCAGGGAGGTCTTGCCGTGGTCCACGTGGCCCATGACCACCACCACGGGAGCGCGGGGCTGCAGATCCTCCTCCGCGTCGGCATGGTCGTCGATGAGCTTTTCCTCGATGGAGACCACGACCTCCTTCTCCACCTTGCAGCCCAGCTCCATGGCAACCAGGGCGGCGGTGTCGTAGTCGATCATTTCGCTGAGAGAGGCCATAACGCCCATCTTCATCAGGGCCTTCACCACCTCGGCGCCGGTCTTCTTCATGCGGCTGGCCAGCTCGCCCACGGAGATCTCGTCGGGGATCTGGACGGTGAGGGGCGTTTTCTTGATGACCTCCAGCTGCAGGCGGCGGAGCTTTTCCGCCTCCTCCTGCCGGCGCTTGCCGGAGACGAAGGAGCGGTCGCGCTGCTTGTTGCGGAACTTCTCCTTGCCCTGCTCCATGTTGCGGCGGCCGCCGCCGGAGCGGTCGGCCATATCCTGCAGCTTCTCGTCGTACTTGTCGAGATTCACGTTGGCGGCCTTGCGGGTGTCCACCACCTTCTTCTGCGGCACGCGGGAGGCGGGCTGCTGGGCGGCCTGGGCGGGCTGCGCCTGCTGGGGCATGGGATTCTTCCGCTGCCCGTTCTGGTTCTGGCCCTGGTTCTGGGGCTGGGCAGGCTGCGGCTTCGCGCCGCCCTGGCCCTGATTCTGGTTCTGGGGCTGGGCGGGGGCCTTGGGCGCCTGCTGCGCCGCAGCGGCGGGCTTGGGCGTCTCGGAGAAGATCACGTCGATGGTGACGGGATGATCCTGGGTCAGACGCTCGAACACCAGCGTCAGCTCCCGCTCCTCCAGCGCCTTGCCGGAGGGATAGGCCGCGCCGGTATACTTGTTGAGGATGGCGGAGATCTCCTTCGCCGTCTTGCCGAAATCCCTGGCAAGATCGCTGACTTTATACTTGATTGCCAATAAAACGCACCTCCTGATCGGGATCGTAGTATCATCTTGGTTTGCCGCGCGGCCCGTGGGCGGCGGCCTGAAGCCTTGGCGCTGCCGGCCGCGGCGTCATTTTTTGACGGAGCCCTTGCCCTTCTTCACCGGGCGGCTGTGGGGGAAGCGGACCTCGGCGCTCTTGCGGTACGGCCCTTTGCTCTTCGGCCCCGGGGAGGCTCTGCCGCCGGCGCTGCTCCGCACCCTGGCGGGGGGCCTTGCGCCGCCCACCGGTGCGGCCGGCCGGGAGACGGGCTCCTCCGCCGGCGGCTTGGGACGCTTTCTGCCGGCGCGGAGGTTCTTCTCATGCCGGCGCTGCTCCTCCCGGCGCTCTGCGGCCCGCCGGGCCTTCAGCGCCAGCTTTTCGGCGGAAATGCCGTAGGTCTCCGGGTCGCGCTCCGCCAGCTTCTGCACGATGGCGCTGGCAAGGCCCACGTCCGTGATGGCCAGCATGGCGCAGGACGTGCGCCCCACGCTGCGGCCCAGGGCGTCCTTGTCATAGGGGACGGAGAGCCAGAGGCACTGCCCCGCGTCCGCGAAGTGGCGGACCCGGCGGCGGGTGTTTTCAGCGGCGTCCTCCGCCACCAGGATCACCCGGGCGTCCCGGGCTCTCGCGGCGGCGCCCACGGGCTCCTCGCCCGCCTCCAGGTTGCCGCCGCGCTTGGCCAGGCCGATGAGACGAAGGATGTTATCCACGGTGCGCCTCCATTTCCTTTTCCAGCGCGTCGTAGACCTCCGCCGGGATGGCGGTGTCAAAGGCGCGCTCCAGCGCCCGGGACTTCCGCGCCCGGGCCAGGCACGCCGGATCGGGGCAGACATAGGCCCCGCGGCCGGGGCTGCGGCCGGAGAAATCCAGGGAAATGGCGCCCTCCGGGGACTTCACCACCCGGATCAGCTCCTTCTTGCCCTTCATCTCCCGGCAGCCCACGCACTGTCGCTGGGGGATCTTCTTCACTTTTTGCATGGGGAGGGCACACCTCCTTTTCTTTCAGGCTCCGCGGCTCATTCGCCGTCGTAGCTTTCAGGCTTGATATCAATCTTGTAGCCGGTGAGGCGGGCGGCCAGGCGGGCGTTCTGCCCCTCCTTGCCGATAGCCAGCGACAGCTGGTCGTCCGGCACGATGACGCGGCAGCTCTTGCCCTCCGGGGCCATGATGACGTCCACGACGTCGGCGGGGGCCAGGGCCGCGGCGATGAAGGCGGCGGGGTCCTCGCTGTAGCGGATGATGTCGATCTTCTCGCCCCGCAGCTCCTCCACGATGTTGCCCACGCGCTGGCCCTTGGGGCCCACGCAGGCGCCGATGGGGTCCACCTCGGGGTCGGCGCTGGCCACCGCCATCTTGGTGCGGCTGCCGGCCTCCCGGGCGATGGACTTCACCTCCACCAGGCCGTCGAAGATCTCGGGCACCTCCAGCTCGAACAGGCGCTTGACCAGGCCCGGATGGGTGCGGGAGATGAGGACCTGGGGGCCGCGGGTGCTGCGGCGGACCTCCACCACGTACACCTTGATGTGCTGGCCCTCGGTGAGGACCTCGCCCTTGACCTGCTCGCCGGCGGTGAGCAGAGCCTCCGTGGCCTCCGCGCCGCCGCCGATGCGCAGGGACACCGCGCCGGTGCGGGGGTCGATGCGGGTGACGACGCCGGTGAGGATCTCGTGCTGCTTGCTGTTGAACTCGTCGTAGACCATGCCGCGCTCGGCCTCCCGCAGGCCCTGGATGATGACCTGCTTGCCGTTGCCCGCGGCGATGCGGCCGAACTCCACGTTTTCCACAGGAATATTCACCGTCTCGCCCAGGCCCACCTTGGCGTTATAGGGGCGGGCGTCGGCCAGGGAGATCTGGGTGCCGGGGTTCTCCACCTCCTCCACCACTTCCTTCTGGATGTACATGCGCAGGTCGTGCTTTTCCTCGTCCACGTCCACGATCACGTTCTCCACGCCCTCGTGGTCCCGCTTGTAGGCGGTGGTCAGGGCCTGGATGATCTTGTTCATCATGAACTCCTGCGAAATGCCGCGCTCCTTTTCCAGCATGGCGAGCGCCAGGAAAATCTCATCACACTTCATGGGGTCTGTCTCCTTTATGAAACTGATATGAAAATAAAACTGTTCTGTCTCTGTCCGCCGTCTCAGATGTCCGCCCGGAGACGGACCAGGGCGATCTCCGGCTTTTCGAAGCGGAGCGTCTCGCCCTCCACCTCCACCGTCACGGCGCCGTCCTCATAGCCCCGCAGGACCCCGGGGAACTCCTTGCGGCCGCCTTTCGGGGAATAGGTCTTAAGCAGGATGTCCGCGCCCATGAAACGCTCAAAATCGCCGGGGCGCTTCAGCGGCCGCTCGATGCCGGCGGAGCAGACCTCGAAGGTGTAACTGGCGGGGATGGGGTCCGCCTCGTCCAGCAGGTCGCTGACCTTGCGGCTGATGGCCTCGCAGTCGGTGATGTTCACGCCGCCCTCTTTGTCGATATACAGGCGGAGGTACCAGGTGCCGGCCTCCCGGACGTATTCCACGTCCCAAAGCTCGCAGCCCTGCTCCGCCACGGCGTCCGCCGCGAGAGCGGCTGCCAGCTCGGTGATCTTGCTCATCTCTTATCCTCCCGGTAAGGCTTTGAAAAAACCATGAAAAAGAGTGGACCGAAGGTCCACTCTCAAGCTTACGTCTTACTTACTTTATCTAAAATAGCACAGTTCTATGCGGATTGCAAGCATTTTCTTTGCCGAAAAAGCGTTTTTTCCGGCTAACGCGCCCCTTCACCGGCCCCGCAGCCGCTGCAGCAGGGAGGCCAGCAGAAAGGCCGCCAGGTGGCACACCACCACCGCCGCGCCCACGGGGAGGGAGAGCAGGTACGACGCGGTCAGCCCCGCGGAGAAGCAGACCACGGACAGCGCCCCCGCGCAGATCACGACCGAGCGGAAGCTCTTAAAAAGGCGCATGGCCGTCAGGGCGGGGAAGATGACCAGGGAGGAGATGAGCATGGCGCCCATCATGCGCATGCCGAGCACGATGGTCAGGGCGGTGAGGACGGCCAGGAGGGAGTTATACAGGTCCACCCGCATGCCCGTGGCCCGGGAGAAGCTCTCGTCAAAGGTGATGGCGAAGATGCGGTGATAGAAGAAAAGGAACAGCAGCAGCACCGCGCAGGAGAGCCCAACGCTCAATATCACGTCGCCCCGGTCCATGGCGAGGATGCTGCCGAACATGTAGCTCGCCACGTCCGTGGTCATGCCCGTGGTCAGCGAGGTCACCAGAATGCCGATGGCGAGAGCCGAGGCGGAGAACACCGCGATGGCGGCGTCGGCGCTGACGCGGCTCTTCTCCGTCATGCGCAGCAGCAAAAAGGCCACGGCCACCACCACGGGGATGGAGAAGGCCAGCGGCGCCCAGCCGAGCGCCGCCGCGATGGCCAGCGCGCCGAAGGACACGTGGGACAGGCCGTCGCCGATCATGGAGTAGCGCTTGAGCACCAGCGGCACCCCCAGCAGCGCCGCGCAGAGGGATACCAGAATGCCCACGGCGAAGGCCCGGAGGATGAAGGGATAGGTGAACATGGTGAGAAGCTGGCTCATCTCCGCTCACCTCCGAACCGGCGGCCCGCCTCCGAGCGGAGGAACTCCTCCGCCGTGCCGTAAAACCAGCGCTTCTGGCCGATGTGCAGGATGTGCCCGGCCTCGCTCAGGGCGTTTTTCAGGTCGTGGGTCACCATGAGCACGGCGATGCCCTCCTTTTCGTTGAGATAGCGCAGCGTCTTGTACAGGTCCTGGGCCGCGGCGGGGTCCAGGCCCGTCACCGGCTCGTCCAGCACCAAAAGCTTACTCGCCGCGCAGAGGGCCCGGGCCAGCAGCACCCGCTGCTGCTGCCCGCCGGAAAGCTCCCGGTAGCAGGCGTTTTGCAGCTCCAGGATGCCCAGCTTCCCCATGTGCATCATGGCGGCGGAGAGCTCCGCGGGACTGTAGGTGAAGCGCAAGCCCCGAGCGCTGAGGAAGCCTGACAGCACCACTTCCTTCACCGTGGCGGGGAAGTCCCGCTGGGACTGGGTCTGCTGGGGCAGGTAGCCCACGCCGCTGGCGGCGAGAGCGGGGGAGCGGACGATCTCGCCGGAGAGGGGGCGGATGAGCCCCAGAACGCTCTTTAAGAAGGTGGATTTGCCGCTGCCGTTTTCGCCCACCACGCAGAGGTAGTCCCCCGCGCAGACGTCCAGCGTCAGATGCTCCACCAGCGGCTGATGCTCATAGCCGAGACTTAAATCCCGGCAGGAGAGCAGTACGTTCGGTTCCATATCCATCAGGCAAGTCCTTTCTGCAGCACTTCCACGTTCCGCCACATGAGGGAGAGGTACGTCTCCCCGGCGCGGAAATCCTCCGGAGTGACGCTCTGGCAGGAGCAGAAGACCACGGGCTCGGCCCCGGTGGCCTCGGCGATGGCCTCCGCCACCCGGCCGGAGCTGTTTTCAAGATAGTATACCACGGGGATCTTCTCCTCCCGCACCCGGTCGATGAGATAGGCCATGGTGGCGGCGGAGGGCTCCGTCTCCGTGGAGCAGCCCAGGAAGGCCGCCCGGTAGGAGAGGCCGTACTCCTCGCAGAAGTAGAGCAGCGGGAAGCGGTCCCCCAGCACGATGAGATTCCGGCTGCCCTGGGCCACCGTCTCGCGGAAGGCTTCGTCCAGCGCCTGCAGCTCCGCCAGGTAGATTTCCAGGTTCGCGGCGTAACAGTCCGCCCCCGCGCCGTCCAGCTCCGTCAAAGCCTCCGCGATGACCGCGGCGATGGTCATGGCGTTGACGGGAGAGGTCCAGATGTGCTCGTCGTACTCGATCTCCAGGGCGTGGCCGTCCTCGTCTCCGTGGTCGTGGTCGTCGCCTTCCTCATGGTCGTGGTCATGGCCCCGCTCCGCCTGCATGCCCTCCGCCAGCTCCTCCTCCCGCTTCTCCACCTGCTCCATCATGGCGATGGCTCTGCCGTGGTCCATGGAGGACAGCACCTCGGAGGCCCAGGTCTCGTCCGTGCCGCCGTTATAGAGGAACAGGTCGGCTTCGCCGATGCGGATGACGTCCAGGGGCGTGGGCTCGTAGCTGTGGCTCTCCCGCCCGGCGGAGATCAGCAGCGTCACCTCCGCCCGGTCCCCGGCGATGGCCCGGGCCATGTCGTAATAGGGAAAGAGCGTCGCCACGATCTGCAGCTTGCCGCTGTCCTCCTGCCGAGCCTCGCCGCCGCAGGCGGCCAGGGAGAGACACAGCAGCAGCGCCAGGGCCAGGGAAACAAGACGCTTACGCATGGCGTTCCTCCCGGCAGTCGCCGCAAAGACCGTAAAGCATGGTGCGGCGGGGATTGACGGCGAAGTGGTGCTCCTGCCGCACATGGCGGTACAGCGGGCCAAGCTGCGCGCAGTCCACATGGGTGATGCGGCCGCAGCGCTCGCACTTGAGCAGGAAGCAGTCGTGGTCCGCCTGCTCGCAGCACTGCCAGCAGGCCCCCTCGTCCGTGTCGATGCGCTGCACCACCCCGGTCTTCTCCAGCTTCTCCAGCTGGCGGTAGATGGTGGCGAGGCCCACCTTTTCCCCGCTCTGCCGCAGCTGCTCCGCCAGCTCCGCCGCGGTGAAGCAGCCCTGCCGGCTCTGCTCGATGCAAGCCAGGATGGCCTTGTGCTGGTGGGTGGCGTAGGTCCTGCTTTCCGGCATGGTCTCCCTCCTAAACTGAAAATGAGATTCATTTTCGTATTATAGGCCCAATTCTTAATTTGTCAAGCCCTCGCTTGCAAAGCCGGGGGAAATATAGTACAGTGAAAACGATACGACGGAAGAAAAGCCGGCGGAAGGCCGCCGGCGGCCATATACAGGAGGTGGTTTGTTTGAACGCTGCGCTGGTCATCATGGCGGCGGGCATCGGCTCGCGCTACGGCGGCGACAAGCAGGTGGACGGCGTCGGCCCCCATAGCGAGATGCTGATGGAGTACTCCATCTTTGACGCGGTGCGCGCGGGTTTTGACAAGGTGGTGCTGATCATCAAGCCGGAGATCGAGTCCCTGGTCCGGGGCATGGTGGGGACGCTGCTGAGCCGTCTGCGCACGGCGGAGGGCAAGGCGGTGGAGGTGCGCTATGTCTACCAGACCTACGACAGCATCCCCGGCTTTTACCGCATTCCCCCGGAGCGGACGAAGCCCTTCGGCACCTGCCATGCGCTGCTCTCCGCCCGGGAGGCGGTGCGGGAGCCCTTTATCGTCATCAACGCGGACGACTATTACGGCCGCAGCGCCTTCGCCGCGGCCTACGGCGCTTTGCAGCGCATGCCGGCGGAGGGTCACGCCGCCATGGTGGGCTATCTTTTGCAGAACACCGTCAGCGAGAACGGCACCGTGACCCGGGGCGTCTGCCAGACGGAGGGGGACCGGCTGCGGGCGGTGGTGGAGACCTATAAGCTGAAGCTCTGCGCCGACGGCGCCATTCGGGACACCTCGAAGGGCGAGGACGGCCCCGCCGTGCCGGGGGAGAGCGTGGTCTCCATGAATTTCTGGTGCTTCACCCCCTGGATCTTTGAAAAGATCGAGGCGTTTTTCCACGAGTTTCTCCGCGCCCTGCCGCCGGAGGATGTCAAGAGCGAGTGCCTGCTGCCGGTGATGGTGGACCGGCTGCTGCAGGCAGGCGAGCTTTCGGTGGAGGTGCTGCATTCCGCCGACCGCTGGTTCGGCGTCACCTACCGGGAGGATAAGCCGTTGGTGCAGGCGGCGCTGAAAGCGCTGCACGAAAGCGGCGCCTATCCGCCGGCCCTGGCCTGAGGAGGCATTTCGCCGCGATTCCTGCGCATACTACGCGCGGGAGGTGAAAAACGCGTGAGCCGGGACAACAAGACCAATGCGGGGGAGAAGCACGACAAGGGCATGCCCTACTGCGAAACGCCTTCGGTGGAGCCGTTTTACGGCCAGCCGGAAAGCTGCTTCGACCTGGTGAACATGTACGGCACCTATGAGATACAGCGCACGTCGGACACGGAAAACACGTATCCCCAGATCGCCCAGGGGCTGCCCACGAGCCTGAAGGACGTGGCCATCACCAAGGACGATTTCAACCGGATGCCGGGCCGCTTCAACGACGAGGAGCAGGACTGACTAAGCGTAAGGGGCGGGAGGCGCGCTGCGGCGCCTCCCGCCCCGCAAAACGAGCAGGAAGGAACAGAGAATGGAAGAAAAGAGAGTCGCCAACTATCACACCCACACGGCCCGCTGCGGCCACGCCTCCGGCGCCGACGAGGACTATGTCCGCGCCGCCATCGAGGCGGGCTGGCGGGTGCTGGGCTTTTCGGACCATGTGCCCTGGCCCTACGAAAGCGGCTTTGCAAACCCAGGGGTGCGGATGCGTGTGGCGGAGCTGGAGGGGTATTTGGCGTCCCTGCGGCGGCTGCGGGAGAAGTATCAGGACCGTATCCGCATCTACATCGGCTTTGAGTGCGAGTACTTCCCGGCCTATCTCGATTGGCTGCGGGAGATGAAGGAGCGCCAGGGGCTGGACTACCTCATCTTGGGCAACCACCACGAGCTCTCCGACGAGACGGGCATGTACTACGGCTCCGCCACCCGGCCGGAGGAGCTGCTGCGCTACTGCGAAAACACCATCCTGGGCATGGAGACGGGCCTGTTCGCCTATCTGGCCCATCCGGATCTGGCCTTCATGTCCTATCCCGCCTTTGACGACACCGCCAGGGAAGTCAGCCGCAGGCTCTGCCGGCGGGCCAGGGAGCTGGGCGTCCCGCTGGAGTACAACCTGCAGGGCCAGCGGCTGCAGGAGCGGGGCGCGGCCCCGGGCCTGGGCTATCCCTGCCGGGCGTTCTGGGAGGTGGCGGCTCAGGAGGGGAACACCGCCGTCATCGGCATGGACGCCCACGAACCCGACGCCCTCATCGACTATGCGCGCTACGACCGGGCGGCGGCGGAGCTGAAGGCGCTGGGCCTGCCGCGGCTTTCCTCCCTGCCGGGACTCGCATGAAAAGCGCACAGACGGCGTCCGCCATACGGCGGACGCCGTTTTTTCCCGTCTTTCCCGGCGGGGTGAAAAAAACTTTGTTAAATTTTTAATTTTTGGTATGGACAAGCGCGGAGCGGGCATTTATACTGTAGGAAGAAATCAAACAGGAAGGGGGCACAACAACATGAGATTGAAGGATCAGGTCGCTGTCGTGACGGGAGGCAGCCGCGGCATCGGTTTTGCCACGGTGGAGGCTTTCCTGCGGGAGGGCGCCGCCGTGGTTTTGACCGCCAGCCGCCAGGAGACGGCGGAAAAGGCCGTGGCCAAGCTGAAGGAGGCCTTTCCCGGCGCGCCGGTGGAGGGCATCTGGCCCGACCTGGGCAGCCTGGAGGCGGTCCGTGCCGCCTTTACGGAGGTCCAGCGCAAGTACGGGCATCTGGATATCGTGGTGAGCAACGCCGGCGTTTCCGACAGCACACCCTTCGCCTCTTATACCGAGGAGACTTTTGAGAAGGTCATGGACCTGAATGTCAGGGGAGTGTTCAACGCCGCCCGGGCCGCCGCGGATTGCATGATCCCCCAGGGCAAGGGCGTCATCCTCAACACCTCCTCCATGGTCAGCGTCTACGGCCAGCCCAGCGGCGTGGCCTACCCCACGTCCAAGTTCGCGGTGAACGGCCTGACGCTCTCCCTGGCCCGGGAGCTGGGCCCCAAGGGCATCCGCGTCAACGCGGTGGCCCCCGGCATCACGGCGACGGATATGATGCGGGCGGTGCCCAAGGAGGTCATCGCCCCCCTTATCGCCCAGATCCCCCTGCGCCGTCTGGGCCAGCCGGAGGATATCGCCAACGCCTTCGTCTTCCTGGCCTCCGAGGAGGCGTCCTATATCAGCGGCGTGGTGCTGCAGGTGGACGGCCTGGCCAGAAGCTGAGAAGCGGCTTTTCGCGCAGAAAACGGGCGGAACCGGCCCGCAAAAAGAGAACACGGCAAAAAACGTCCGGCCCCGGAGCCGGACGTTTTTGCGTTTTCCTGTATGCCTCCCGGCGGAACAGCGCGTCCGTTCCGCTGAGGGCGCAAAAAAAGACGCCGCCCCGAAGACGGCGTCTTTTGCGTTTGCAGGGGAGAGGTTATCTCTTGGAGAACTGGGGAGCACGACGGGCGGCCTTCAGACCGTACTTCTTGCGCTCCTTCATTCTGGGGTCGCGGGTCAGGAAACCGGCCTTCTTCAGCAGGGGACGGTATTCCTCGCCGGCGAGGAGCATGGCGCGGGAGATGCCGTGGCGCAGGGCGCCGGCCTGGCCGGACACGCCGCCGCCGCAGACGGTGGCGACCACGTCGAACTTGCCTTCCGTGCCGGTGACGCCGAAGGGCTGGCGGACCAGCATCTTCAGAGTCTCAAGGCCGAAATACTCGTCGATATCCTTGCCGTTGATGGTGATGGAGCCGGTGCCGTTGGGGAACAGGCGGACGCGGGCGACGGAGGACTTTCTGCGGCCGGTGCCGTAGAGATAGGGCTTCTTGGACTGATACATTCTTCGTTTCCTCCTTACTTAACTTCCCAGGTCTCGGGCTTCTGGGCCTGCTGCTCGTGGTTCTCGCCGGCGTAGATGTGCAGACGCTTCAGAGAGTCCTTGGTGACGGTGTTGCGGGGCATCATGCCGCGGACGGCCACGCGCATGGCCAGCTCGGGCTGCTCCTGCATCAGGATGCGGTACTTGGTCTCCTTCAGGCCGCCGACCCAGCCGGAGTGGGTGCGGTAGATCTTCTGCTCGCCCTTCTTGCCGGTGAGCACCGCCTTGCCGGCGTTGACGATGATCACGTTGTCACCGCAGTCGGCATGGGGGGTGTAGGTGGGCTTGAGCTTGCCGCGCAGCAGGTCCGCGGCGGCGACAGCGGTCTTGCCGAGGGGCTTGCCCGCCGCGTCGATGACGTACCACTTACGCTCGATGTTGGCCTTGTTCGCCATGAAAGTGGACATGGTTGAT
The DNA here is from genome assembly GCA_051867635.1 of Oscillospiraceae bacterium. Taxonomy (GTDB): domain Bacteria; phylum Bacillota; class Clostridia; order Oscillospirales; family Oscillospiraceae; genus RGIG5472. Next base: position 63,872 of record JBJDYT010000006.1, on the reverse strand, counting down.
TCCTCCGTTTTTATTTTAAAATGTCTTGCTTTACAAAGAAGGCGTCCCTTGATAAAATCGGGACAGCGAATATATTTATACCACGGAGCGTTCCCGTTTGTCAACTTCGTTTTGATTTACGGCTGAAACATCTCGGAAAATCTCCCGTTTTCTCGCTGTAGCTCCGTTTTTCTGAAAACGCAAATGAAAATTCGCCTTCCCGGGAGAAAGGAGCGCGCTATGCAGCATATTCTGGGCCTGGTCCGCCGCTGCGTGGAGGACTACCATATGATCGAGCCGGGGGACCGCGTGGCGGTGGGCGTCAGCGGGGGGAAGGACTCGCTGCTGACCCTGGCCGCCCTGGCGCGGCTGCGGGAGTTCTATCCCGTCCCCTTCACGCTGTCCGCCATCACGCTGGAGATGGGCTTCCCCGGCATGGATTTCTCCCCGGTGGCGGCGCTGTGCGAGCAGCTGGAGGTGCCGTACACTCGCGTGCAGGCGCCGGTGTACGAGGTGGTGTTCCAGGCCCGGCAGGAGAAAAACCCCTGCTCGCTCTGCGCCAAGTTCCGCCGGGGGGCGCTGCACACGGCGCTGAGGGAGCAGGGCATACGGAAGATCGCCCTGGGGCATCATTTTGACGACGCGGTGGAGACGCTGCTGATGAACCTCTTTTTCGAGGGGCGCATCGGCTGCTTCCAGCCCGTGACGTACCTGGACCGCACGGACATCACCCAGATCCGCCCGCTGCTGTACGTGGAGGAGCGGGAGGTCCGCAGCGCGGCGGAGCGGCTGGGCCTGCCGGTGGTGCGCAACACCTGTCCCGCGGACGGGGGCACCCGCCGGGAGGAGGTCAAGCAGCTGCTGCGGACGCTGGAGAAGGACTATCCGGGGCTGCGGAAGAAGCTCTTCGGGGCCATCCGCCGCTATCCGCTGTACGGCTGGGACACGGAGACGCCGCAGCGCTGAGCGCCGCGGCGGCTGAAAAAACGGCCGCCGCCCGCGGAGGGACGGCAGCCGGGCGGGGCTATGTAGGAAAAAACGGGGGGCGCTACAGGATCCACTGCAGCAACAGCAGCAGCAAAAAGCCCGGGAGGCCCAGTATGCCGATGACCACGGCGTTGAAAAGGTTCAGCCCCAGGCTTACCCCCAGCAGCGGCTCCAGCAGGCTGAAGAGGAACAGGGCCAGGAAGCCCAGCAGCGTGTTCAGCAGCAGCTTCAGCGCCAGGTGCAGGGGCTTCGCGAAGATGCGCAGCAGCACCGCCGCCAGGATGAGCCCCAGCACCACCAGCACGGCGGCGCGGCTCACACCCATGTGCGCACACCCCCTGTCGGGCCTGCCGCGGCGGCCATGTCCTCTCCGCTTTGGGCCTTGATGGCGCGGTAGAGATAGCCGAAGCGGGCGTTGATGGCCTTGATCTCATAGATGCAGGATTCCACCAGCTCCGGCTCGGCGGCTTCGTTGAAGCGCTGGTAGGCAAGGGCCAGCTCCTGCTGGGTCCGGCGCAGCTCTTCCTTCAGCAGCTGCAGCTCCGTGGGCGGGTTTGACTTGCGGGCCATGGCGTTTCCTCCGTTCCTTGAGGCGATGCCTCACTGTTATTTTACGGAAATTCTGGACAAATATGCCGCCGGATAAACCCGCCGCGGGAAAAATGTGAGGGAGGACGGGACATGGACCACGAGTTCTATATGGCGCAGGCGCTTTCCCTGGCCCGGGAGGCCGCCGCGGCGGGGGAGGTCCCCGTGGGCTGCGTCATCGTGCTGGACGGCGAGATCGTGGGCCGGGGCCGCAACCGGCGGGAGGAGAAGCGGTCCGCCGCCTCCCACGCGGAGATGGAGGCCATCGCCGACGCCAACGCCAGGCTCGGGAGCTGGCGGCTGGAGGGGGCCAGCCTCTATGTGACGCTGGAGCCCTGCCCCATGTGCGCCGGGGCCATTCTGAACGCCCGCATCGCCCGGGTCTTTTACGGCGCCCGGGACCGGGCCATGGGGGCCTGCGGGGGCGTGCTGAACCTGTTTATGGAGGACTTCCCCCATGCGCCGGCCCTGGTGGGCGGCGTGCTGGAGGAGGAGTGCCGGGCGCTGCTGGGGGACTTTTTCGCCGCGCTCCGGACCTGAGCGGAAGAGATCGCAAAAAAGTGGCGAAGATTTAATACTTTTGTAATAACTGCCCCGTTGTTTTTTAACAAGCGTCCTGTATCATCATTCTTGCAAGAGACAATAACTTCTTTTCATCAATCTTCCAAAACATAGTGGAAAGGCCGGTCGAAGGACCGGCTTTTCTGCGTCTTTGGGGAAAAAGAGGGAGCGAAAGCGGCGGCTTTCGCTCCCTTCTCTTATTTCTGGCGTTTTTCCCGCTCCAGCTCCTCCAGCAGGCGGTCCACCCGGGCCAGGTCGAAATCGTCCTCCGCCGGGGCGGGAGGCGCCGGCGCCGGGGCGGGGGGTTCCGGCGTGGGGGCGGGCCACGGTGCGGGGGTTTCCTCCTCCGGCTCCGGCGTGAAGGCGGGGGGAGCCGGCTCCGGGGCGGAGGGCCGCACCGGGACGGGGCCTGTGGAGAAGGGGTCCTCCACCAGCTCGTAGGCGGGGCGCTTCTCCACAGGAAGGCCGAAGAGGACGGCCAGGAAGAAGCCGTAGGCCGCCAGGGCGCAGCCCATGAGCCCCAGGGCCCGGGGCATGGAGACGCCGTCCGCCAGGGCGGCGGCGCAGAGCGCCGGGGTCATGGCGGCGGAGAGCAGGAACACGCGCCGTCCCCCCGCGCCGAAGGCGAGGCCGCAGAGCCCCATGGCGGCCACGGCCGCGGCGGCGAAAGCCAGGATGCGCATGTCGTAGTAAAGCATGGTGGGCTCCGCCGCGGAGCTGCGGTAGGCCGCCAGCAGCTGCAGCACGGCGCAGCACATGGGCAGCAGGAGCAGCGGCCCCGTCCCCTCCCGGCCGAGACAGCCGGCGACGCCGGCGAAGAGGGCCAGGGCGGAGAGCAGCAGCAGCGCCGCCAGCAGCGCCTCCGCCGATTTGAGGGCGGGATACTGCAGGTAAAGCTGCCAGGCGGCGCCGGCGGCCAGGAGCAGCGCGCCCGCGCTTTGCAGCACCGTGCCGAACAGGACGCGGCGGCCGCCGAACAGGCGCGGCGCGCCCTTCTCCGGCAGCAGAAGCAGGAAGGAGAGCAGCAGCAGCGCCCCCAGCAGGCCCCAGAGGTAGCAGCTCCAGCGGCTTGCCGGCAGGGGCAGGCCGGTCTCCGGCTCGAAAGCGGTGAGGAGCTGCTGCAGGCGCAGCCAGTAGGCCCCGGCGCTTGCCGCGGCCGCGGTGAGGGAGAGCAGGATGCGTCTTGCCATACGTTCGCCTCCTCGGACGATTTTTTCTGCCCCCTATCATAGCACGCAAAAGGACCGTTGTCCACGAGAAGAAACACATATTTCCAGCCCCGCGGGCATAGGCTGGAGGGACAAAACGAAAGAAAAGGAGGGACAAGATGCTGAAGCAAAGCGTGGGACTCACGGCGGTGCTGGGGGTGCTGCTGTTTCTGCTGCCCCTGCTCTGGTTCCCGGCCGCCGCCGCGGTGGAGGACGAGGAGGGGCCGGTGGGGGAGCAGGAGGGGCCGGCGGCGTCCGTCGACGGGGCGCGGACGCTGCGGGTGGAGATCGACGGGGAAGTGGAGGAGCTGCGCCTGGACGACTACCTGGTGGGGGTGGTGGCGGCGGAGATGCCCGCCGGCTTCGAGCCGGAGGCCCTGAAGGCCCAGACCGTGGCCGCCCGCACCTATACCCTCTATCAGCTGGCCCACGGCTCCAGCGGCAAGCATGAGAGCGGGGCGGACCTCTGCGACCAGCCCTCCTGCTGCCAGGCCTACATCCGGGAGGAGACGGCCCGGAGCAACTGGGGCGCTCTTGCGGAGGAGAACTGGCAGAAGCTCCGCGCGGCGGAGGAGGAGACGGACGGCGTGGCCATCCTCTACGGCGGGGAGCCCATCCTGGCGGCCTTTCACTCCTCCTCCGCCGACGGCACGGAGGACGCGGCCGCGGCCTGGAGCGCCTCCGTCCCCTATCTGCAGCGGGTGGAGAGCCCGGAGAGCGCGGAGGACGTGCCGAACTACGTCACCACCGTCTCCTTCACGGAGGAGGAGTTCCGAAACGCCATCCTCGCCGTCTGGCCCGAGGCGCAGCTCACCGGGGACGCGTCGGGCTGGGTGAAGGACATCGTCCGGGACGCCTCGGGCTATGTCAGCACCCTGACCGTGGGGGGCGTGACCCTGCGGGGCGTGGAGCTGCGGCGGGCGCTGGGCCTGCGCTCCGCCTGCTTCAGCGTCACGGCGGCGGACGGCCTGCTGACCTTCTCCACCCAGGGCTACGGCCACGGCGTGGGCATGAGCCAGTACGGGGCCAACGCCCTGGCCAAGCAGGGCAAAAGCTGGCAGGAGATCCTCCAGTGGTACTATACCGGCGTGACGCTGGAGACGTATACGGGGTAAAAGGAAGACCGCCGCGGAGCGCCGCGGCGGTCTTTGCTGCGCTATGTCATGGCCCTGCGCCGGGCGCGTCAGTCGCCCTCCGCCATGCGGTAGCCCACCCCCACCTTGGTGAAGATGTAGTGGGGGGCGGCGGGGTTCTTCTCGATCTTGCGGCGGATGTTGGCCATGTTCACCCGCAGGATCTGGTTGTTGCACTTGGCGTTGGGGCCCCAGAGCTCCCGGATGATGTAGTCGTAGGTCAGCACCTTCCCCGCGTGGCGGGCCAGCAGGGAGACGATGCGGTACTCGTTCAGCGTCAGATGCGCGTCCTCCCCGCCCACGAGGACCGTGTGCTGGTCGTAGTCCACCGTCAGCTCCCCGGTGGAGAACTTCCCCGTCTGGGCGATGCCGGCGTTGGCGGAGGTGGTGCGGGTGTGGCGGATGGCGGCCCGGATGCGGGCCAGCAGCTCCGAGGTGCCGAAGGGCTTGGCGATGTAGTCGTCGGCCCCCAGGTCCAGGGCCTCCACCTTGTCGCTTTCATGGGTGCGGGCGGAGACCACCACAATGGGGAGGGAGGACCAGGAGCGGACGCTTTTCAGGATCTCCAGCCCATCCATGTCCGGCAGGCCCAGGTCCAGCACGATCAGGTCCGGACAGTGGGAGGAGATCATGCTGATGGCTTCCGTGCCGCTGTGGGCGATGATGGCGTCGTAGCCGCTGCTGCTGAGGATGGCGGAGATGAAGTGGCTGATGTTCTGTTCGTCCTCGATAATGAGGATCCTATCTCTGATCTTCATGAGAGTCCCCCTCTTCCAAAGGTAGTGTGAATGAGAATTCCGCGCCGCCCTCCGGCAGGTTCCGGGCGGACAGCTCGCCCCCGTGGACGTGGATGATGGTGCGGCAGACGGAGAGGCCGATGCCCATGTTGCGCCTGGCGTCGGGCGCGCCGCTGCTGAGCTGGCCGTAGTCGCCGCTGCACAGCGCCTCCAGCTTTTCCGGCGCGATGCCGCGGCCGTTGTCGGCGACGCGGACCAGGGCGCGGCCCCGGACCTCCTCCGCGGAGAGCAGGATGCGGGTGGTGGTGCCGCCGTGCCGGGCGGAGTTCTCCATCAGGTTGAAGATGACCTGCTCGATCAAAATGGCGTCCATGGGGACCAGCAGCACCTCCCCGGGCGCCGCCACCTCCACCTCGATGTCGGGATAGCTCTTCTGGAATTTCAGCACCGTCTCCGCCATGACGTCCTCGATGAGCTCCGGCTCCTTGCTGATCTCCGTGCGCCCGCTGATGCGGGTGATGGACAGCAGGTTCTCCACCACGCGGACCAGCCAGTGGGCGTCCTCGTTGATATCGCTCAGGAGGATGGCCTTCTGCTCCTCGTCCAGCGCCTCCCCGTGCTCCAGCAGCGTGGAGGAGGCGCCGATGATGGAGGTCAGGGGCGTTCGGATATCGTGGGAGACCGCCCGAAGCAGGTTCGCCCGCAGCAGCTCCTGCTCCGCCTTGGCCCGCAGGGCCTCCTGCCGCTTGATCTGGGTGGTGGCGGCGCTGATGATGAGGGACACCGCCAGCATGGAGAGGAAGGTCAGCGGGTAGCCGGAGAGGGTGAAGTTGAAGGCATGAAAAGGATATGTAAAATAGTAGTTCACAAAGAACACGCTGATGAGGGAACACAGCACGCCCCAGAAATAGCCGTCCGTCATGCGGGAGATCAGGGCCACCGCCAGCACGAAGATCAGCGGCACGTGGGCGCTGTCCGCGCTCTCGGCCGTGGCCTGGTTGAGGACGGTGCAGCAGATGATGGCGCCGGTGAAGACGGTGACGGAGACCATCATGTCGTTCCAGCGCAGGGGAAAGCGGCGCTCCGGCGACGGAGCGGGATTTTTCTCAGAAGCCATAGGGGCACCTCCTGCCGGCGGGGCCGGGACAGCGGGATAGAACATATGCCGTCTCCCGGAAGAGGCGGCATAGGGGCGGAAAAGCGGCGCGTTCTCTGAAAAGCAGTATAGCATATTTCCGGGGCGCTTTGCGCTAAGAATGTGTTAAGATTCCGCTAAGAGGGCGTATTCTCCCCGTCGGCGTTTTTCCGCCGGCTCTGCAGCAGGAGCATGGCCCCCGCCAGCAGCAGAAATACGCCGAAGGGCCGGCGCAGGGCCTCCGTGTCGATGTGCCGCGCCAGCAGGGCGGCCAGCGCCGCGCAGAGCGTCCCGGCGGGGATGGTGCGGCGCAGGACCTCCGGCCTGAGATAGCCGTCCCTGCGGTGGTGCAGCAGGGCCACGGCGGCGGTGGGGAGGAAGAAGAGCAGGTTGATGGCCTGGGCGGTGCGCTGGGGGACCCCCAGCAGTAGCGTCATGCACAGGAGCAGCAGCGTCCCGCCGCCCACGCCCCAGGCGGCCAGCACCCCGGCGGCGCAGCCCGCGAGCAGGGGAACGATAAACTTCACAGCAGATATTTCACCCCCGCGTAAAACAGAAACAGGGCGAACAGCCGCTTGAGCCAGGCGGGGGGCATTTTGGAAAACAGCCTTGCGCCCACGGCCGCCCCGGCGGCGCCGCCCAGCAGGTAGGGCAGGGCTTCCTTCAGGGGCAGCGGCTCGAAGCAGGCCGACACCGCCACGCTGACGAGGCACAGCGGCAGGATGATGGCCACGGAGTTGGCGAAGAGGGCGCGGCCCTCCAGCGCCGGCTCCCGGCTCAGCAGCGGCAGCAGCGCCATGCCCCCGCCTCCGCCGAACAGGCCGTTGACGGTCCCCGCGGCGGCGGCAGCCAGGGCGAGCCTCCAGGAACGCTTTTTCATGGCGGGATACCTCCGTTTTATCCGGTATACAGCAGGGGGGACCGGACCCGGCGGGGTCCGGTCCCCTTTTTTCGCCGAAAGAGGAGAGGGTTACTTGCGCTTGAAGCTCTGGCAGTCCACGCACTGCTGCTGGGTGGGGTTGCTCTCGTGGGTGCCGATCTGCACGGACTGCAGGGCGCAGTACTGCACGTCGCCGCAGTGATGGGCGCACTGGTCCACGGTACAATGGATGGAAGTGTTGGGGTTGTTATTCATGAGGAGGATCTCCTTTGGGAATAGATTTGGCTTTCGCCGGAGATAGTTTGTACCGTGCCGATAAAAATATACCGCAGCCTTTCGGCCGCGGTATATTTGAAAAAACAAAGCGAAGCGCCGGCGCGTTCCCTACACCCCCAGCAGCCAGTGGGCGAACTGGAAATAGATCAGCAGCGAGAGGGCGTCCACGATGGTGGAGATGAAGGGGCTCGCCATGACAGCGGGGTCCAGGTGCAGCTTTTTCGCCAGCAGCGGCAGGATGCTGCCCACGAATTTCGCCACGAACACCACCAGCACCAGCGTCAGGCTCACCGTGGCCGCCACCCCCACGGTGACGGAGTCGTCGCCCATGAGCATGCGGTCGAACAGCAGCATTTTCGCGAAGTTGGCGGCGGCCAGCACCAGGCCGCAGAGGACGCCCACCCGGCTCTCCTTCCAGACCACCCGGAAGAGGTCGGAAAAATCCACCTCGTCCAGGGACAGCGCGCGGATGACGGCCACGGAGGCCTGGGTGCCGCTGTTGCCGCCGGTGCCGGTGAGCATGGGGATATAGGAGTTGAGAACGATGCAGGCGGCCAGGGCCGACTCAAAGTGGGAGATGATCATGCTGGTGAAGGTGGCGGAGAGCATCAGGATCATCAGCCAGGGGATGCGGGCCTTCCAGGTCTCCAGGGGGCCGGTGCGGAGGTAGGGCTTGTCCGTGGGGGTGATGGCGGCCATCTTCTCGATATCCTCGGTGGCCTCCTCCTCCATGACGTCGATGGCGTCGTCCACGGTGACGATGCCCACGAGGCGGTTCTCCGTGTCCACCACGGGGATGGCCACGAAGTCGTACTTGCTCAGCATCCGGGCCACTTCCTCCTGGTCGGTGAGGGTGTCCACGGAGATGACGTCGGACTCCATGATATCCTCGATGATATCGTCCTCCGCCGCCAGCAGGAGCGTCTTGACCGAGACGAGGCCCAGCAGGTGCCGGTTCTCGTCCGTCACATAGCAGATATAGATGGTCTCCCGGTCCAGACCGATGCGGCGGATGCGCTTGAAGGCGTCCGCCACGGTGGTGTTCTCATGCAGGTCCACATATTCCGGCGTCATGATGGAGCCGGCGGAGTAGCGGGGGTATTTCAGCAGCTCGTTGATGGCCCGGCGGCTTTCGGGGTCGGACTGGCGGAGGATGCGCTTGACCACCGTGGCGGGCATCTCCTCGATGATGTCCACCGTGTCGTCCAGGTACAGCTCCTCCAGCACCTCCCGCAGCTCCGTGTCGGAGAAGCCGCGGATGAGCATCTCCTGCACCTCGCCGTCCATCTCCACGAAGGTCTCCGCCGCCAGCTCCTTGGGCAGCAGGCGGAAGACAATGGACTGCTGCCGCTCCGTCAGGTCCTCCAGCAGGGCGTAGATGTCGGGCGCTTCCATCTCCACCAGCAGGTCCCGCAGGCGCGCATACTGCTTTTGCTCCAGCAGCTCCTCGATCTGTTCGGAGCGGGTCAGCTCCTCCACCGTCTCCGGACTTTCCGGGGCTTCCTCCTCGGGCCCGGGGCCCTCTGCGGGCCGGGTCCGGATATCGGTTTCGTGTTCTTCCATAGCGCGACCTCCTTTCCTGCGTATAGGGCGCTCCGGGCGGGCCCGGAAAACAGCAAAAAAAGCGCCCACAAGCGGCGTCCGAAGGCGGCCCCTGTGAGCGAGCAACGAAAGCCGCCCCGGGGCGGCTTCCTGACCGTTCAAGCTTTAGCTTCACAAGGCGGTGTAATTGCGTTAGACGGTACCTTGGCTTTCGATAACGCCTGTTCAAACCCTCTCATGGTGTCTCCACCACTTCGCGGCAGCAATCCATATCCCTGTGGTAGCCTTACCTACCGGACAGCATATGCACTTGTTCTGCTACGATTATAAGTCTCTGAGGGAAGCCTTGTCAACCGTCCGCGGGAGTTATTTTCCGTCTCGGCGTCAGGCATAGTATATGACGCCGCAGGCGATCTTTTCCCCGGCGGCGCCGGAGGGCTGGGTGGTGAAATCGTCGGGCTTGGCGTGGACGATGACCGTCTTTCCCACTACCTCCTCCACGGTGAAGCGGTCCGTCATGAAAAGCTGCAGGGCCCTGCCGCCGCTGCCGAAGAGCGGAGGCATATCCCCCGCGTGGCCGGGATGGGGGCAGTGGCCGGGGTCGTAGTGGGTCAGGGCGTCCGCGAAGGGGTCCTGGGCGTTCCCGGCGCAGCGGCCGCCGCTGTGGATGTGGAAAGCGAAGATATCCGAGGGGCAGGCGGCGCCGCTTTCCGGCAGGCCCTCCACCGCCGCCGCCACCAGGACGCCCGCCTCCGTCTGATAAAAGCGCACCGTGCCGCGAAGCGCGGGGTGCTTGTCGCTGCCGTGCAGCTGCGCCTCCGCCTGGGGGCGGCGCAGCAGCAGAAGCGCCGCCTGGGTAAAGGGAGAGCGATTGACCTCGTCTTTGTACATATGCGTTCCTCCTGAAGCATGGCGTTCCCTCCATGCTATGCGGCAAAGCCCCGGGCGGTGCGGGGAAGGAGAAAGCTTCGGGCAAAAACAGCGCTTGTTCATTAAAATATAGTGTGGTATAATAATATGCCGCTCATGCGGCGGGGGGAGGGGAAAACGCGCCATGGGCACACACGACGGACACCGCAGCCGGAAGAAGCGCCAGTTTCTCGAAAACGGGCTGGACGCCTTCGCGGAGCATGAGGTGCTGGAGCTGCTGCTGTTTTACGCCGTCCCCCGGCAGGACACCAATCCCACGGCCCACGCGCTGCTGGAGCGCTTCGGCTCCCTCGACGCGGTGTTTTCCGCGCCGGTGGAGGAGCTGACCCGGGTGCCGGGGGTGGGGGAGAACGCCGCGGCGCTCATCCGCCTGATTTTGCCGCTCTACCGCCGCATCCGCCTTTCCGCCGCCTCCGGGGAGACGATCCTGAACTCCACGGAGAAGGCCGGGGCCTTTTTCCTGGACCGCTTCGCCGGGGAACGGCAGGAGGTCATGTACCAGGCGTGCCTGGATATGAAGGGGAAGCTCCTGGCGGTGCAGAAGCTGGGGACGGGGGATGTGAACTTCGTCCACGCGGACATCCGCCGCATCGTGGAGAACGCCCTGCTCTGCCGCGCCAGCGCGGTGCTGCTGGCCCACAACCACCCCAGCGGCGTGGCCCTGCCCTCGGAGGCGGACAACGCCGTGACGCTGCAGGTCCAGCAGGTGCTGCAGTCGGTGGGCGTGACATTGTTTGACCATATCATCGTCGCGGACGACGATTTTGTTTCTCTCCGCCAGAACGGCCTGCTTGGCTGAGAGCGGGGAAGAAAGGAGAGGCTATGCCGGAATTCCATGTGGTGGCGCCCTTTGAGCCCACGGGCGACCAGCCCCAGGCCATCGAGGCCCTGGCCCAGGGCCTTGCGAGCGGACTGGACGAGCAGGTGCTGCTGGGCGTCACCGGCAGCGGCAAGACCTATACCATGGCCAAGGTCATCGAGCGGGCGCAGAAGCCCACGCTGGTGCTGGCCCACAACAAGACCCTGGCGGCCCAGCTCTGCTCGGAGTTCAAGGAGTTTTTCCCGGACAACGCCGTGGAATACTTCGTCAGCTACTACGATTATTACCAGCCGGAGGCCTATATCCCCCACACGGACACCTTCATCGAGAAGGACGCCTCCACCAATCAGGAGATCGACCGGCTGCGCCACAGCGCCACCTCCGCTTTGTATGAGCGCAAGGACGTGATTGTGGTGGCCTCCGTCTCCTGCATCTACGGCCTGGGCGACCCGGTGGACTATGAGAGCATGGTCATCTCCCTGCGGCAGGGACAGACCTACGCCCAGGAGGAGCTGCTGCGGCGGCTCGTGGGCATCCGCTATGAGCGCAACGACCTGGCCTTTGAGCGCGACAAGTTCCGCGTCCGGGGGGACACGGTGGAGATCTTCCCCGCCTACGCCCAGCACACGGCGGTGCGGGTGGAGTTCTTCGGCGACGAGATCGACCGGCTCAGCGAGTTCAACCCCGTCACCGGGCAGACCCTGCGCACCATGAGCCACATCGCCATCTACCCCGCGAGCCACTATGTCACCGCGCCGGAGAAGATGGAGAAGGCCATCCGCACCATCGAGGAGGAGCTGCAGGAGCGGCTGCGCTACTTCGAGGAAAACGACATGCTGGTGGAGGCGCAGCGGCTGAAGCAGCGCACCACCTACGACATCGAGATGCTGCGGGAGCTGGGACATTGCAGCGGGATAGAGAACTACTCCCGGGTGCTGTCCGGCCGGCCCGTGGGCTCCGCTCCCATGACCCTCATCGACTATTTTCCGGAGGATTTCCTCCTGCTCATCGACGAGAGCCATGTGACGCTGCCCCAGGTCCGGGCCATGTACAACGGCGACCGGGCCAGAAAGGAGTCTCTGGTGCGGTACGGCTTCCGCCTGCCCTGCGCCTTCGATAACCGGCCGCTGACCTTTGACGAGTTCGAGCAGCGCGTCCACCAGCGCATCTACGTCTCCGCCACCCCGGGGGAGTATGAGCGCACCCGGGCGGGACAGATTGTGGAGCAGGTCATCCGCCCCACGGGCCTGCTGGACCCGGTGGTGGAGGTGCGGCCCGTGGAGGGGCAGATCGACGATCTGATGGCGGAGATCCGTCTCCGGGCGGAGAAAAACGAGCGCACGCTGGTGACGACCCTGACGAAGAAGATGGCGGAGGACCTGACGGAATACCTCCTTTCCATGGGCGTGCGCACCCGCTATATGCACAGCGACGTGGGCACGCTGGAGCGCATGGAGCTGATACGGGACCTGCGGCTGGGCGAGTTCGACGTGCTGGTGGGCATCAACCTGCTGCGGGAGGGCCTGGACATGCCGGAGGTGTCGCTGGTGGCGGTGCTGGACGCGGACAAGGAGGGCTTCCTCCGCAGCGAGACCTCCCTCATCCAGACCATGGGCCGCGCCGCGCGAAACGCGGAGGGCACGGTCATCCTCTATGCCGACCGGGTGACGGAGGCCATGCGCCGGGCCATGGAGGAGACGGAGCGCCGCCGCGGCCTGCAGGATGCGTACAACAGGGCCCACGGCATCGTGCCCAAGACCATCCGCAAGGATGTGCGGGAGATCCTGGAGATCTCCCGGAGCGCCGAGGAGGCCCAGCGCCGCACGGGTAAGCGCAAGCTCAGCGACGCCGAGCGGGAGGAGACCATCCAGCGGCTGGAGAAGCAGATGAAAGAGGCGGCGAAGCTGCTGGAATTCGAGCTGGCGGCCCAGCTGCGCGACCAGATCATAGAGCTGCGTGAGCAGAAAAAGTGAGCCTCTTTCCCCGCCGCGCAGGCGGCGTCCAAGCGTTTTGCCGGCAGGCAAAACCTTGCCGATGGGCGGATTTATTCCGCCCGAGGAAGTGAAATGAAGCAGGGCTCCCGCGCGGCCTGCCGCGTGGGACGGCGGCGCGGCTGCTGGAATTCGAGCTGGCGGCGCAGCTGCGTGACCAGATCATAGAGCTGCGCGAGCAGAAGAAATGAGCCGCCCACAGCAAGTGGGATGTTCCCGGCGGGGCCGGAAGACACCGAAGAATATAGAGAGAGTGATTTGACATGGAAAAAGTGAAACAGTATACGCCGTACCTGTGCATCCTGGGGGCCGGCACCTCCTGGGGCTTCATGGGCCTGTTCAGCAAGATCATCCTGGCGGGGGGCTACTCCTCCTTCACGGTGGTGTTCATCCGCAACTTCGGCGCCCTGGTGGCACTGACGGTGCTGTTCCTGCTCTTTGAGCGGGACGTGTTCAAGGTGCAGCTCAAGCACCTGCCCATCTTCGCCTTCACGGGCATCGTCAGCGTATACCTCTTCGGCATCTGCTATTTCACGGGGCTGAAGTACCACTCCATGGCGGTGGCCAGCGTCCTGCTCTACACCGCCCCGGGCTTTGTCATCGTCCTCTCCCGCTTCGTCTGGAAAACGCCCATCACGAAAAAGCGCCTGCTGGCCCTGCTGATGACGGTGTTCGGCTGCGCCTGCATCTCCGGCGTGTTCGCGGGGGACTTCGCCACCACGGCCCTGGGCTTTGCCCTGGGCGTGGGCAGCGCCGTGACCTATGCCAGCTACAGCGTGGTCAGCCCCTTCGCCCTGCAGCACTATCCTCCCATGACCTGCACCTACTATACCTTCGTGTTCGCGGGACTGGCGTCGCTGACGCTTTTGAACGTGGAGGAGATGCACGGTATCATCACAGACCCGCCCATGCTGGCCAGCGGCATCGCCTTCGCCTTTGTCTCCACCGTCATTCCCTACCTCCTCTATACCAAGGGCCTGTCCAGGGTGGACCCCGGCAAGGCCTCCATCATGGTGAGCGTGGAGCCGGTGGTGGCGGCTATCGCCGGCGCGGTGTTTCTCGGCGAGCCTATCACCCTGACCGTGGCCCTGGGCATCGCCTGCGTGCTGGCGGCGGTGATCATCCTGAAATAGGGGGGAGGGCCCTATGGCGAAGAAAGAGGAAAAGACCAACGTCATGCGGACGCTGGAGCAGAAGAAGGTCCCCTATACCGCCCACCGCTATGCCGAGGAGGGCGCGATGAACGGCGTCGCCGTGGCGGCGCTCATCGGCAAGGACCCCGGCCAGGTGTTCAAGACCCTGGTGACCCGGGGCGCCGGCGGGGGCTATTATGTGTTCGACATCCCGGCGGAAGCCACGCTGGATTTGAAAAAGGCGGCGAAGGCGGTGGGGGAGAAGTCCATCGCCATGCTGCCGGCGAAGGAGCTGCTGCCCCTGACGGGCTATATCCACGGCGGCTGCAGCCCGGTGGGCATGAAAAAGCCCTTCCCCACCGTGTTCGACGAGACGGCCCTGCTCTGGGACACCATCGTGGTGAGCGCCGGGCGCATCGGCGCGCAGGTGGAGGTGGAGCCGGGGGCGCTGATGGCCCTGGTGGGAGCCTCGACGGCGGACGTGGTGACGGAGGGCTGAGCATATGATCCTGAGCATCGACGAGGTCGGCGAGATCCTGGAGGGGCTGATGGCGGAGCTGCCGCCCCAGATCCTGGAGGGGCTCAACGGCGGCGTCTGCCTCCGGGAGGAGGAGATGCGCCCCCGGGGGCCGGACGGCGAGACGATGGTGCTGCTGGGGGAGTATTTCGCCGGCGGCGCCATGGGGTGCTATGTCAACATTTACTACGGTTCCTTCGCGGCCCGGTTCGCCCACTCCCCCCGGCGGGTGTGGGAGAAGCAGCTGCGCCAGACCCTGCACCATGAGCTGACCCACCACCTGGAGCGGCGGGCAGGCTGCCGGGATCTGGAGATCGAGGACGAGCTGCAAAAGCAGCGCATCCGGGAGGAGAGCGGCCGCCGGGAGGCGCTGCGCGCACGCCGCCGCCGGGGCAGAAGAGACGACGAAGAGCAGCAGGTATAACAAAAGGAGAAGCATGCAGGATAAGATCATCATCAAAGGCGCCAGGGAAAACAACCTGAAGAATATCGACGTGGAGATCCCCCGGAACAGTCTCACCGTGGTCACGGGGATCAGCGGCAGCGGCAAGTCCAGCCTGGCCTTCGACACCATCTATGCCGAGGGCCAGCGGCGCTATGTGGAGAGCCTCAGCTCCTATGCCCGGATGTTCCTGGGCCAGATGGACAAGCCGGACGTGGACGTCATCGAGGGCCTGTCCCCCGCCATCTCCATCGACCAGAAGACCACCAGCAAGAACCCCCGCTCCACCGTGGGCACGGTGACGGAAATTTACGACTATCTCCGCCTGCTCTGGGCCCGGGTGGGCACGCCCCACTGTCCCAAGTGCGGCAAGGAGATCCGCCAGCAGACCGTGGACCAGATCGTGGACCAGGTGCTGGCCCTGCCGGAGGGGACGCGGGTGCAGGTGCTGGCCCCGGTCATCAGGGGCAAGAAGGGCGAGCACGTGAAGGTGTTCGAGGACGCCCGGCGCAGCGGCTATGTCCGCGTCCGGGCGGACGGCCTCCTCTACGATCTGGGGGAGGACGAGATCAAGCTGGAAAAGAACAAAAAGCACAGCATCGAGATCGTGGTGGACCGGCTGGTGATCCGGCCGGACCTGTCCCGCCGCCTGACGGACAGCGTGGAGACCGCCGCCGCCCTCTCCGGGGGCACGGTGCTGGTGAACCTGGTCGCGGAGGAGAAGGACCTGCTGTTCAGCCAGAACTACGCCTGCGCGGACTGCGGCGTCTCCATCGAGGAGCTGACGCCGCGGCTGTTTTCCTTCAACAACCCCTACGGCGCCTGCCCCGTCTGCGCGGGACTGGGCTACCAACTGAAGATGGACCCGGACCTGATCGTGCCGGACAAGCGGCTGAGCATCCTGGAGGGGGCCATCACCGCCAGCGGCTGGAACAATATCCGCAGCGACGGGATCTCCCGCATGTATTTCGAGGCTCTGGCGAAGAAGTATCATTTCAGCCTCCGCACGCCCTTTCAGGAGCTGCCGGAGGAGATCCGGGACATCATCCTCTACGGCACCGGGGGCGAGAAGCTGGAGCTGGAATACGACCAGCCCCGGGGCAGGGGCGTGCTGTACCAGCCCTTCGAGGGCATCTGCAACAATCTCCAGCGCCGCTATCAGGAGACCCAGAGCGACAGCGTGAAAAAGGAGCTGGAGGAGACTATGGCGGAGTGTCCCTGCCCGGAGTGCAGGGGCAAGCGGCTGAACCGCTCCGCCCTGGCCGTCACCGTGGGGGGCCTCGATATCGACGCCTACACCCGCAAGTCCGTGACGGAGGCTCTGCACTTTACGGAGGAGCTGAGCTTTGGCCCCACGGAGAGCCTCATCGCCGCCCCTATTTTGAAGGAGGTGCGCCAGCGCCTGGGCTTTTTGCAGAACGTGGGCCTGGAATACCTGACCCTCAGCCGGGCGGCGGCCACCCTCTCCGGCGGCGAGAGCCAGCGCATCCGTCTCGCCACCCAGATCGGCAGCAGCCTCATGGGCGTGCTGTATATTCTGGACGAGCCCTCCATCGGCCTGCACCAGCGGGACAACGACAAGCTGCTGGGCACCTTAAAGCACCTGCGGGACCTGGGCAACACCCTGATCGTGGTGGAGCACGACGAGGACACCATGCGGGCGGCGGACTACATCGTGGACATCGGCCCCGGGGCCGGCATCCACGGGGGCGAGGTGGTGGCCCAGGGCAGCCTGGAGGACATCATGGCGGAGCCCCGGTCCATTACGGGCCAGTACCTGTCCGGCAAGAAGCGGATCCCGGTACCGAAAACACGGCGGCCGGGAGACGGCCGGTTCCTGAAGTTCTACGGCTGCGCGGAGAACAACCTCCGGCACATCGACGTGTCCATCCCCCTGGGAACCTTCACGGTGGTCACCGGCGTGTCCGGCTCCGGCAAGAGCTCCC
Organism: Oscillospiraceae bacterium; assembly: GCA_051867635.1. GTDB lineage: Bacteria > Bacillota > Clostridia > Oscillospirales > Oscillospiraceae > RGIG5472. The sequence goes on along the minus strand of JBJDYT010000006.1, from coordinate 47,067 downwards.
TGGTCAACGAGATCATCTACCAGAAGCTGGCCGCGGAGCTGAACCGGGCGCGGCTCCGCTGCGGTAAATTCGACCGGGCCGAGGGGGTCCGGCAGCTGGACAAGGTCATCTGCATCGACCAGAGCCCCATCGGCCGGACGCCCCGGTCCAATCCCGCCACCTACACCGGCGTGTTTGACGACATCCGAACCCTGTTCGCCCAGACCCAGGAGGCCAAGAGCCGGGGCTACGGCCCGGGCCGCTTCAGCTTCAACGTCCGGGGCGGACGGTGCGAGGCCTGCGGCGGCGACGGCCTGATCAAAATCGAGATGCACTTCCTGCCGGACCTCTACGTCCCCTGTGAGGTGTGCCACGGCACACGGTACAACCGCGAGACGCTGGAGGTGCGCTACAAGGGCAAGAACATCGCGGAGGTGCTGGATATGACGGCGGAGGAGGCCCGGACCTTTTTCGCCCCGGTGCCACACATCGCCCGGCGGGTGGAGACCCTCTGCGACGTGGGGCTGGGCTATGTGAAGCTGGGCCAGTCCTCCACCACCCTCTCCGGCGGCGAGGCCCAGCGGGTGAAGCTGGCCACCGAGCTGTCCCGGCGGGCCACAGGCCAGACCCTGTATGTGCTGGACGAGCCCACCACGGGCCTGCACACCGACGACGTCAAGCGGCTCTTGGAGGTGCTGCAGCGGCTGGTGGACGGGGGCAACACCGTCCTCGTCATCGAGCACAACCTGGACGTGGTGAAATCCGCGGACTACCTCATCGACCTGGGCCCCGAGGGGGGCGACAGGGGCGGAGAGCTGGTGGCCTGCGGCACGCCGGAGGAGGTGGCGCGGTGCGAGCGCTCCTATACCGGCCAATACCTCAAGAGGATACTGTCCTATGATTGAATCCCTGTCGTTGTGGCTGCACAGCAGCGCGGCGGGCGAGTTCCTGCTGACCATGCTGGTGTCCATGGCCCCGGTGCTGGAGCTGCGCGGGGGGCTTCCCTTCGGCGTGGCGCTGGGCCTGCCGGTGCCGGCGGCCTTTCTCGCCGCGCTCATCGGCAACATGCTGCCGGTGCCGCTGATCATCCTGTTCGTGCGGCGGGTGTTCCGCTGGATCCGGCGGCACATCCCGCGCCTGGGCGGCTGGGTGGACAAACTGGAGAAAAAGGCCTGGAAAAAGGGCGGGAAGGTGCTGCGCTACCAGACCTGGGGCTTGCTGCTGCTGGTGGCCGTCCCCCTGCCCGGCACGGGGGCCTGGACCGGCGCGCTCATCGCGGCGCTGCTGGATATGCGGCTGAAAAAGGCCGTGCCGGTGATCTTTGCCGGCGTGCTCATCGCCGGCGGCATCGTGACGCTGCTGACCTCCGGCGTGGTGCATATTTTCGCCTGACACGGCGGCGCTTCGCGGCATACACTGTCGTGAGGTGATGAAGATGGAGTTGCTGCAGGATATGGTCATCGCGCTGCTGGCGGCCGTGGGACTCACGGCGGTGCTGTGGCTGGTGCTGAAGGCGGTGTTCGCGCCCCGGCGGGAGCTTTGCGAAACGGTGTACCTGGTGCTGCCGGTGAGCGGCCGTACCCGGGCCATGGAGCAGGCGGCGGGGGAGCTGCAGCAGATGCGCCGGCAGTACGGCGGCGCGGCAAGGACGGTGCTGCTGGACTGCGGCATGGAGGAGGAGCAGCGCCGCATGGCACGGATCCTGCAGCGGGAGGACCCGCTGCTGCTCCTCTGCAGCGAGGAGGAACTGACGGAGACGCTGCGAAGCGGCAGATAGAAGGAGAGACGCATGGCGGAGCGCGGCAGAGTGGAAGGAACGGTGCTGCAGGTCGTTTTCCAGAACGAGGAAAACGGCTATGCCGTGCTGCGCCTGGCGGAGGAGACGGGGGAGCTGCTGACCCTGGTGGGCTGCGTCCCCGGCGCGGCGCCGGGGGAGCGGCTGAGCGCCTATGGCGTCTGGGAGGAGCATCCCCAGCACGGGACGCAGTTCCACGCGGAGGAGACGGAGTGCCTGCTGCCGGAGGAGGAAGAGGAGATCGAGCGCTACCTCGCCTCCGGCGCGGTGAAGGGCGTGGGCCCCGCCACGGCGGAGAAGATCGTCCGCCGCTTCGGCGCGGAGACCTTCACCGTTCTCGCGGAGGAGCCGGAGCGGCTCACCTGCATCAAGGGCGTCACCGCCAAGCGCGCCCAGGAGATCGCGGAGAGCTTCCGCGAGCGCATGGGCGTGCGGCAGCTGATGGAATTCCTCGGCCGGTACGAGCTGCCCGTGACGCTCAGCATGCAGCTGTACCGCCGCTTCGGCGCTTCGGCGCTGGAGCGGGTGCAGGACAACCCCTACCTGCTCTCCACGGAGGACTGCGGCGTGGCCTTCGCCCGCTCGGACGCCATCGCCCTGTCCCTGGGCTTCGCCGGGGACTGCGAGGCCCGGGTGCAGGCGGCGGTGCTGTTTGAGCTGAGCCACAATCTGAACAACGGCCACGTGTTCCTCCCCCGGGAGAAGCTCATCGCCGCCGCGGCCCAGCTCATTGATCTGGATATGGAGCGGACGGAGCTGGCCCTGGATACGCTCATCGACCGGCACAGCGTCATCCAGCGCCGGGTGGCGAATGTAGAAGCCTGCTACCTCTACCGCCTGTTCGAGGCGGAGAGCTTCGTGGCGGAGAAGCTGCGGCTGCTGCTCAGCGCCGCGGCGGACGAGGGGAAGAACGTCACGCGCATCCTCTCCCAGGTGGAGGCGGAGCAGGGCGTGGTCTACGCCCCCGCCCAGCGCGAGGCGGTGGAGCTGGCGGCGAAGGAGGGGATGCTCCTGCTCACCGGCGGCCCCGGCACGGGCAAGACCACGGCGGTGCGGGGCATTCTCGCGGTCTTTGACCGCATGGGCCTTGAGACGCTGCTGCTGGCCCCCACGGGCCGGGCGGCCAAGCGCATGGGCGAGGTCTGCGGCCGGGAGGCCCAGACCATCCACCGCTGCCTCGGCATGAGCTGGAACGAGCAGACCGGCACCACCGCGTTTTTAAAGGGGGAGAAGGAGCCGCTGGAGGCGGACGCGGTCATTGTGGACGAGATGTCCATGGTGGACCTGCCGCTGATGCGCGCTTTGCTGGCGGCGCTGAAGCCGGGGACCCGGCTCGTCATGGTGGGGGACCCGGACCAGCTCCCCGCCGTGGGCCCGGGGAACGTGTTCGCGGACCTGATCCGCTGCGGCAGGGTCCCGGTCATCGCCCTGCGGGAGGTGTTCCGCCAGGCGGAGCAGTCCGCCATCATCCGCAGCGCCCATGAGGTGAACGCGGGCGTCTGTCCCGACCTCGGCAACAGGCAGGGGGAGTTCTTCTTCCTGACCCGCCGGGACCCGGGGCGGGCGGCGGACACCATCGTGGAGCTCTGCCAGACCCGCCTGCCGAAGAACATGGGTATCGCACCGGGAGAGATCCAGGTGCTGAGTCCCACGCGAAAGGGCCCCGCCGGGACGGAGGAGCTGAACCGCCGCCTGCAGGCCGCGCTGAACCCGCCGGAAAAGGGAAAGGGCGAGGTGGCCTTCGGCCGCTGGGTCTTCCGCCTGGGGGACCGGGTGATGCAGAACCGGAACAACTACGACGCCCTCTGGCAGAAGGCCGACGGCAGCGCCGGCACGGGAGTGTTCAACGGCGACGTGGGCCAGATCACGGAGGTGGACGAGGGCGGCGAATTCCTGGTGGTGGCCTTCGACGACCGGAGCGTGGTCTACGACACGGAGATGCTGAAGGATCTGGAGCTGGCCTACGCCATGACGGTACATAAATCCCAGGGCAGCGAGTATAGGGCGGTGGTGTTCGCCGCGCTGAACGCCGCCCCGTCGCTGATGGTGCGGGGCGTGCTGTACACCGCCATCACCCGGGCGCGGGAGCTGCTGGTCCTGGTGGGAGACGATGCGGCGGTGCGCCGCATGACGGAGAACGACCGCCAGCAGCGGCGCTACAGCGGGCTGAAATGGCGGCTTAAGAACGGAGAGTGAGGACATGGCGGGCAAGCTGGGCCGGCGGGTGCTGGATCTCCTGTTTCCGCCCAAGTGCGTCTTCTGCGGCGCCCTGACGGAGGGCGGCGCGGTCTGCCCGGAATGCGAACGGAGCCTGCCCTTTACCGGGGAGAAGGCCCTGCGCACAGGCGCGGGCTACGGCTGCTGCTGCGCGCCGCTGTACTATGAGGGCGCGGTGCGCGAGTCGCTGCTGCGCTTCAAGTTCAGCGGCTGCGACCACTACGCGGCGGGCTACGGCGAGCTCATGGCCCGCTGCGCGGCGCTGGAGCTCTCCGGCCGCTTCGACCTCGTGACCTGGGTACCGGTGAGCGAAAAGCGCCGGCGCCGGCGGGGCTACGACCAGGCGGAGCTGCTGGCGAAGAGCATGTGCCGCCTCTGGGAGACGGAGCCGGTGCGGACGCTCCGCAAGATCCGGGACAACCCGCCACAGTCCGGCGTCGCCTCGCCGGAGGAGCGCCGGGCCAACGTGCTGGGCGTGTACGAAGCGGTGGAGCCGGAGCGCTTCGCCGGCCGGCGGCTTTTGCTGGTAGACGATATCCTCACCACCGGCAGCACCCTCGCCGAGGCGGCGCGGGCGCTGCGCCTGGCCGGCGCGGCGGAGGTGGTCTGCGCGGCGCTCGCCATGAGCGCGGAGCGGGACTGACGCGCCCGCCCTTTAAAAATGTTATGGAAACCTGCTCGGCCGGACGGCGCGCCGCCCGGCCGCTTCCCTTGGGGGATTTTAACAAAGGCCCCGCCACATAGAAGGCGGGAATGGGACAAAGAATGGTATTGCAAAACGGGGAAAGTGTTTGTATAATGCAAAATAGGACGGTATGCGGCGGGGCAGGAACGCGCCGCCGCGATGCAATACAGATTTCTGAGAAAATATGAGGTAGGAATTATGTGCGCTTGGAGCAAGGATATCGGTATAGACCTGGGCACGGCCTCCGTGCTGGTTTATGTAAAGGGTAAAGGCATCGTGCTGAACGAGCCCTCCGTGGTGGCCATGGATAAGAACACGGGCAAGCTCCTGAAGGTGGGCACGGACGCCCAGGCCATGCTGGGCCGTACCCCCGGCAACATCGTGGCCATCCGCCCGCTGCGGGACGGCGTCATCTCCGACTATGACATGACGGAGCGGATGCTGAAGGAGTTCATCCACAAGGTGGCGGGCTTCCAGTTCTTCAAGCCCCGGGTCATCATCTGCGTGCCCTCCGGCATCACGGAGGTGGAGGAGCGCGCCGTCATCGACGCGGGCATCCAGGCCGGCGCCCGGAAGGTCTATCTCATCGAGGAGCCGGTGGCGGCCGCCATCGGCGCGGGCATCGACATCACCAAGCCCGACGGCCACATGGTGGTGGACATCGGCGGCGGCACCGCGGACATCGCGGTGATCTCCCTCTCCGGCGTGGTGGAGTCCTGCTCCATCAAGGTGGCGGGCGACAAGCTGAACGAGTCCGTGGTGAAGTATATGCGCCGCAAGTACAACATCCTCATCGGCGAGCGCACCGCGGAGGAAATGAAGATCAAGGTGGGCTGCGTCTATCCCAAGGAGGAGGAGACCTATCTCGAGATCAAGGGCCGCTGCCTGATGACCGGCCTTCCCAAGGTGGTGCGCGTGTCCTCCTCGGAGATGATGGAGGCCTTTGAGGAGCCGGTGGAGCGCATCATGGAGGCCATCCACTCCGTGCTGGAGCGCACGCCCCCCGAGCTGGTGGCGGATATCTCCGCCAACGGCATCGTCATGACCGGCGGCGGCTCCCTGGTGGACGGCTTTGACAAGCTGGTCACCGCCCGCACCGGCATCCATACCGTTATCGCGGATGACGCCATCTCCTGCGTGGCCATCGGCACGGGCAAGAGCCTGGACGAGATCGGCTCCATGCAGGACGGCACCATGAACCTGTCGAGAAGAAAGCAGATGAACTGATGATAAGAGGAGGGACGCGTTTCGCATCCCTCCTCTTGGTATTCTCTCTCAGGCACACGCCCTGACAGAAAATGATTGCACTTTTTTCGCGGCATGCGCCGCGAACTCTGCGCCGCTTTTTCGAGAGGAAGGGGAGGGATGCGGAAGCACCCCTCCCCTTTGTCAATCGCTTTTTTATTCCTCCGGCAGCGCCTTCAGCATTTGTATGGTCCGGTAGACCTCCCCGCAGGCGGGGCAGCGCCAGTCGCAGTCGCTCTTCTTCGCCTTTTTGTGCAGGTGCTGCAGCTCCGCCTGTCCGCACCTGGGACACAGCACCGCCTGTGAAGTCCAAAGCCTTTTCAGCAGCTGCACTTCCTTGTCCCGGCTGTCTGTATACATACGCATCCTCCTGAAAAAGTGCTGCACCGCCGCTTTTCACACGTCCCAGCGGAGCTTTGTGGCGTCCATGGCCCGGAACAGCAGGGCCGACAGCGCCCCCGTCACCGTGCCGGAGAGGACGGAGACCAGGAGCAGCGCCGGGAGATAGCCCAGCACGGCGGTATTGCCCAGCACGATGAGGGCGGCGCAGATCTGCCCGATGTTGTGGGCGGCGGCGCCGAGAATGGACACGCCGTACAGTGACAGGCGCCGCGAGCGCACCGCGAGAGACATGACGCAGAGGGCAAAAAAGCCCCCCAGGGCGGAGTAGAGCAGCGCCGAGGCGTTTCCCGCGAAGAGCGCCCCCAAAAACACCCTGGCCCCCAGGATGGTGAAGGCCATGGGCGCGCCGAGATAGCACAGGGCGAAGAGGGTCACTACGTTGGCGAGGCCCAGCTTCACCCCCGGCAGGGGGATCAGCAGGGGCAGGGGAAACAGCCGCTCCATATAATTCAGGGCCAGGGCCAGGGCGGTCAGCAGGGCCGCCAGGGCCAGACGTTTGGTTTGCCGCATCTGAAAAGCCCCCCTTTCAGCCCAGGGCGGCGTCCAGCGCCGCGCCGCTGCCGCCGGAAAGGCGCACGGTGAGCCGGTTGGGCAGGCACACGATGCTCTCGCCGCTGCGGGTGATCCTCCCGGTGTGGAGGCAGTCCTTATTGGGGCAGTCGGTCCAGACCACCTCCGCGCCCTCCCTCGTCAGGCGGATGGAGAGGGGATAGGGCAGGCCCTCCGGCGTCAGCAGCAGCTCCTCCTCCAGGGCGGAGAGGGGATAGACCCCCACGGTTTCCCCCTCCACCGTGACGGTGGCGGTGAGCTCGCCGCCGCCGCGTCCGCCGTAGAACAGCAGAAAGGACAGGCCCGCCAGCAGCAGCACGAAGGCCGCCGCCAGCGCGTCCCACCGGCCGAATTTCCGCTTAATGGATGATCTCATACTCATAGGGATGCGCCGCGGAGGAAGAGTCGAAGCTCTCCTCCAGTCCTTCCGTGATCAGCACCCGGCCGTCCTCCGTCACCAGCACCAGCTCAAAGCCCCCCAGCTCCCGCCACAGGGCGATAGAGCGCTCCTCCCCCAGCACATAGCAGGCGGTGGAGAAGGCGTCGCAGAGGGCGCCGCTCTCGTGGGAGACCACGGTGACGGAGAGCAGGCCGCTCTCCGCGGGATAGCCGGTGGCGGGGTCGATGATGTGGTGGTAGGTCTTGCCGTTTTCCTCGAAACAGCGCTCATAGCCGCCGGAGGTGACGGCGAAGGCGTCGGAAAGGGACAGCGTCCCCACATAGGCCGCGCCGTCGCCGGGGTCCCGCACGCCGATGAGCCACGCGCTGCCGTCGTCCTTCACGCCCTTGCAGTAGATGTTGCCCCCCAGGGCCGCGAGGCCGCTTTCCACGCCCTCCTCCGCCCAGAGCGCCGCCACCCGGTCGGAGGCGTAGCCCTTGGCCACGCCGCCCAGGTCAATGGAGGTCCCCGGCGCGAGAGCGACCGTGTCGCCGTCCACGGTGATGAACCCGCTTCCCACGTGGGTCAGCAGCTCCTGCAGCTCCTGCGCCGGAGGGACGCGGTAAGCGTCCTCCGTGAAGCCCCAGGCGGAGACCACCGGGGCGATGGTGACGTCAAAAGCGCCCTCCGTGGCTTCGGTATAGGCGAGGCAGCTGCGCAGCAGCGCCGCCAGCTCCTTATCCTGCACCGTCTCGCCCCGGTTCAGGCGGGAGACGAGGCTGTCCTCCCGGGTGCGGGACAAAGCCTCCTCCAGGCGGAGGACCTCCTCCCGGGCGGAGGCGGCGCCCGCGTCGCCGTACAGCGTCAGGCGCATGGAGGTGTCCATGGCGAAGAACTCCGTGTATTCCGCTTCGCCGCCGCAGCCGCCCAGCAGCAGCGCCGCCGCCAGCAGTGCCCCGGCCAAGATCCGCTTGATATGGCGCATAAACGCACCTCCCGCTGAAAAATCCGCCTTCAGCATACCATACTTCTTTCCGCCGCGCAACAAAAACGGGCCCGCCAGAACGGGAATGGAGAAAATATCCTTGCAAATAGTATCTGACTCTGGTAAAATAAAAAGGCTTATGGAATAAATGGGGGAATGAGATGACCCTCTTCGCTGGAGGTTTCGATAGATGGCAAAAACCAAAAGAGCGCTGAAAAAGACGCAGGCAAAGAGCAAGGAAAAAATGAACGTGCTGGCGGCCCTGTTTGTGGCGGGCTGCCTGCTGGAGACCTACCTGCTGCTGGTGCACCAGTTCTATACCAGGGGAACGGGTCAGCAGATGCTGGCCACGGCCCGGGTGCTGACCGTGACGCCCTTTGTGGGGCTGGTCATCGCGGCGGCGGGCGTGGTGCTGCTGCGCCGCGGCCGGGGAAGGGTGCGCGGCTGGGGCGGCTGCTGCATCGGCTCGGGCCTGTTTCTGGCCGTGGCCGCGCTGCTCTGCCTGAAGGTCAACTCCGCCGCCGCCGGGATGCTGGGCTTCGCGGTGCCCATCGCCCTGCTGCTGGCGGTGGTGTATGAGCTGTATGTCAGCGAGTTTTTCTGGATCGCCGCCAGCCTGACGGCCACCATCTGCGCCCTGTGGTACTGGCGCCGCTGCTTCGCCATCAACTACCTCCGCGCCAGCGCCCTGGTGCTGATGCTCCTGGCCCTGGCGGCCGTGGCGGCTGTGGCGGTGCTGAGCTGGCGGGCGCTGCGGAGCAAGGGCGTCCTCACCTTCCGGGGGCGCAGGTTCCGCATGCTGGAGGCGGACGGCGACAAGCCGGTGCTGTTCGGCGTGTACGGGCTGTGCCTGGCGGCGCTGCTGGTCTCCCTGTGCAAGGGGACCCTGGCGCTTTACGCCATCTGCGCGCTGTGCGTGGTGCTGTTTGCCGCCGCGGTCTATTACACCATCACCGCCCTGTAAGCGAATAAAAGAAAAAGGACGCCCTGCGGGACACGGCGGGGCGTCCTTAAAACAGAAAAGCATCCGTATGGCCGTGGCCCTGCGGATGCTTTTCCATGCCTGGCGCTTCCCCCTGCCGGCGGCCTTGTCCGGGCAATTTATCACGCGCCATGTTCGTACGCAAGAAAGCTGCTTTGCGCGCAAAAAAAGCCGGAGGGGAGCGGCGCTCCTCTCCGGCCTGGGCCCTTACAGGCCGAGCCCGCTGGTGAAGGCGTTCATGGCGCTGGACATGGTGCTGTCCGCCTGGCGCAGGGCCTCGTTCACGGCGGAGAGGACCAGGTCCTCCAGCATCTCCACATCCTCCGGGTCCACCGCGTCGGGCTGGATGGAGAGCTTCGTCAGCTCCTTCTTGCCGCTGACCGTGGCGCTCACCACACCGCCGCCGGCGGTGGCGGTGAATTCCCGGGCCTCGATCTCCTTCTGCTTTTCCTCCATCTGCCGCTGCAGCTCCATGATCTTCTGCATCTGCATCTGCTGCTTCTGCGCGCCGCTCATGCCGCCGGAGAAGCCGCCCCGGGCTGTATACTTTCCCATACTTTGTTTCCTTTCCGACATTATAATATAGTATTCTGACAATATAGTGTACTTGCTGTTTACTTGACGGTGAAGCCCCCGAACTGGTCGCCCAGGGCGATGAGGTCGCTGACGCTGCCGGGTTTAGGCGCGGCCGCCGCCTCCACCGTGCCGGTTTTGAACTGCAGGCGGATCTCCCGCCCGGTGTGGGCGGAGGTGACCTCCCGCAGCACGGTGGCCACGGCGCTGTCGCTGAGCTTTTCCTGCGTCAGCTCCGTGTCGCAGGTGACGGTGAGTACATCGCCGCTGAGGCAGCCGCTGGCCATGCCGAGGAAGGCCCGGTACATGGGGGAGATGCGGTTTTTATACTGCTCCAGCAGCTCCCGCCAGATCGTTGTATCCCCCTCCGCGGCGCTTACCAGCGCCGCCTTGGCCGGGCGGACGGAGAACGCCGGCGCCGCCGGCTCCCGCTCCGCGGGGGGCTCCTGCGGCAGGGGCGGCTCCTCGTAGGCGAAGGGCGGTTCCTCCGGCAGGGGAGGGCGTTCCTCCTCCCAGGGGGGGAGGTCAGCCGGCTCGTTTTTCTGGCTCCGGGCCGCCGGAACGGACGGCGCGGCCGGGACAGGGGGCGAAACGGGGAGCGGCTCCGCAGCGGGCCTTGCGCCCCGCTTCACCTGCTCCTCCAGCCGTTCCACCCGGGAGGCGAGGGCAGATTCGCCGCCGCAGAGACTTTCATCACAGAGACGCAGCAGGCACAGCTCCGCGTCCAGCCGGCTGCCGCCGCTGCGGGCGGCGGTGACGGCGTATTCCTGCAGGGCCTCCGCCGCGGCCATGAGCCGCCGGGGAGAGACGTCCCGGGAGAGGGCGTCCATAGTGCCGTCGTCATACCCGCCGGAGAGCAGGATGCCCGCGCCCCGGGGGGTGGTCATGCGGATGAGCAGGTCCCGCGTCAGGGTGGTCAGCTCCCCCATGACGGCGGAGACATCCTTGCCTGCGCGGTAGAGCCGGTCCAGCAAGGCCAGGGCCGCGCCGCTGTCCCGGCGCAGGATATGGCCCATGAGCTCCGCCGTCTGCACCCGGCCCGCCAGGCCCAGCGTGTCGAGGATGCTTTCCTCCTCCACCGGGCCGCCGGAGGCGGCGCACTGGTCGAGTAAGGAAAGCGCGTCCCGCAGCGCCCCGTCGCTGAGGCGGCTGAGCAGCGCCGCGCCCCCCTCGCTGAGGGGGATGCCCTCCTCTCGGGCCACCTGCAGCAGGCGGAGCGCGATGTCCTCCGGCGTGATGCGCTTAAAGGCGAAGCGCTGGCAGCGGGAGAGAATGGTGGCCGGGACCTTGTGCAGCTCCGTGGTGGCGAGGATGAACATGAGATGCTCCGGCGGCTCCTCCAGGATCTTCAGCAGGGCGTTGAAGGCGGCGGTGGAGAGCATGTGGACCTCGTCCACGATATAGACCCGCTTCTTCACATGGGCGGGGGAGTAGATGGCCTCGTCCCGGAGGGCGCGGACCTGGTCCACGCCGTTGTTGGAGGCGGCGTCCAGCTCCAGCACGTCCAGAAAAGCGCCGCTGTCGATGCCGAGACAGGCGGGGCAGCGGTTGCAGGGGTCGCCGTTCACCGGCTGCTCGCAGTTCACGGCCTTGGCCAGGATCTTGGCGCAGCTGGTCTTGCCGGTGCCCCGGGTGCCGGTGAAGAGATAGGCATGGGAGGTGCGGCCCTCCGCCACCTGGCGGCGCAGAGTGTCCGTGATATGGGCCTGCCCCACCACGTCGGCGAAGGTCCGGGGCCGCCACTTGCGGTACAGCGCCTGATACATGACCCATCGCTCCTTCCGGATGCATAGAATAACTTCCTCCGCGGGCATCTGCGAAGCCGGGGGATTCGCGGCACATGAACGGTCCCGCTTAATGCTGCTCGGTTCCCCGCCTGACATGGTTCGCGGCATTCATTGCGCGAGCCCGGCTCCGCAGATGCCCGCGGAGGAAGTTCGTATGGTATTTTACCATCCCTGCGGAAAATTATCAAGTCTTTTATCCGCGCGGGAGGGAATTTGCCCCGCCGCCGGGCGGGAAGGGCCTGTGAAGTTTGTTAAGGAACAAATTAGTCAAAATGGGAAAATCCCTCTTTACAAACGAAAAAGTTGTTGCTATTCTATAACACGGAAAATTTGAGGCGCGTTGCTGCGCCGGTTTTTTGATCGAGTTTTTAATCGCGATTAAAAGAAGCTTATTTTGGATTATTGGGGTGTTGTGCTATGGGCAAAAAACTGAGCCACGGGATCGCGTCGCTGGACTTTTTCTGTTCAGCTGCTGGATGATCCTGGGCGTGGGGCTGTTCGCCGTGAACTTCAAGGAGCGGCGGCAGTACACCCGCGAGGAGCGCTCCGCCAGCCTCTTCGCCCGGATGAACGCATCGGCCGCACCGGCGGACAGGGAATACAAAAAGACGGCGTAAGTAAGCCGCAAGCCCCGGAGCAAGGCTCCGGGGCTTGTTTCCGCGGGCGCGCTCCGCCGGGAAACGCCGCGGCGGAGGCGGATCTTCTGCCTGCGGCAAAGCCGGTGTGACGCGGCGGCCGCGGCGATTCTGCCATGGCGAAGGGACACGGGAGCGGCCGGGAGCCGCGGTGTCAGGGAGAGAGATATGATCGAGATTTTTTTATTCGCGCTGCGGGCGGTCCTGCCCATCCTGCTGATGATCCTGCTGGGCTATCTGGTCAGGCGGATCGGGCCCTGGGACGGCGCCTTTTTCAACCAGCTCAACAAGCTGGCGTTCCATCTGTTTTTGCCGGTGCAGCTCTTCCTCAACGTCTATGAGATGGAGGAGCTCTCCCAGGTGAACTGGCGGCTCATCGCCTACGTGGTGGCGGGGATCTTCTTTTGCCTGGCGGTGGGCGTTCTGGCGGCCCGCCTGTTCGTGCCGGAGCCCACCCAGAAGGGCGTCATCGTCATGACGGCCTTCCGCTCCAACCAGGTCATCCTGGGCCTGCCCCTGGCGGAGGCGCTGGGGGGCGGCGCGGCCCTGGGCTTCGCCGCGGTGGCGACCTCCGTCTGCGTGCCGGTGTTCAACATCCTGGCGGTGCTGACCCTGGTCTTTTACAACGGGCGGCAGGAGAAGGGCCGCTTCTCCCTCCGCACGGTGCTGCTGCAGACGCTGAAAAACCCGCTGATCATCGGCGCGATGCTGGGCTTCGCGGTGGTTTTCCTGCGGAGTCTGCTCCCCACGGTGGACGGCGTGCCGGTCTTTACCATCCGCCGGCAGCTGCCCTCGGTCTACAAGGTGCTGACGGATCTGTCCAAGGTCGCCTCGCCGCTGATGCTCTTCGTGCTGGGCACGAAGCTGGATTTCAAGGCGGTGAGGGGTCTGCTGCCCCAGATCACCCTGGGCGCGCTGCTGCGCCTGGTCCTCATGCCGGCGGCGGTCATCGGCGCGGCGGTGTGCCTGCGCGACGCGCTGGGGCTGACGGCGCTGGAGATGCCCACGCTGCTGGCGATCTTCGCCGCGCCCACGGCGGTGGGCAGCACGGTCATGGTCCAGGAGATCGGGGGAGACGAGCAGCTGGCGAGCCAGCTGGTGGTCTGGACCAGCACGCTGTCCATGCTGACCATCTTCTGCTTCGTCTGCGTGCTGCAGGCGGGCGGGCTGCTGTGAGAAAAACGCGGGAAAAAGGGGACTGCGAAGGCAGTCCCCTTTTCTTTTGGAAGCGGTCCGGCGGTTCACCTGTCCTCGGCGAAGGATCTGGCCAGGCGGAGCAGGATATCCACGGTCTTTTCCAGCGCCTGCACGGACAGATACTCATAGATGCAGTGGCAGTTCTCGATGCCGGCGGAGAGGTTGGGGCAGGGCAGCCCCATGGCGGTGAGCTGGGAGCCGTCCGTGCCGCCGCGGATGGGGACCTCCCGGGGCGTGAGGCCCTCGGCGGCCATGGCCTCCTTGGCATAGTCCAGGATGTAGTGGACGGGCCGGATGGCGTCGACCATATTATAATAGGAGTCCCGCAGCGTCAGCTCCACGGTGCCCTCGCCGTAGCAGTCGTTGAGGTAGTCCGCGATCTTGCGCATGCGCGCCTTGCGGGCGTTGAAGGCGGAGAAGTCGTGGTCCCGGATGATGTACTTCATCTCGGCGCGGGTCACGCTGCCGCTGAGGTCGGTGAGGTGATAGTAGCCCTCGCGGCCCTCGGTGTGGGCGGGGGTCTCCGCTGCGGGGAGCATGCCGTTCAGTTCCGCGGCGATGAGCAGGGCGTTCTTCATCTTGCCCTTGGCCTCGCCGGGATGGATGCCCACGCCGTGGATGACGATGTTGGCGTCCGCGCCGCTGAAGGTCTCGCTGTTGACCTCCCCCATGCCCTCGCCGTCCACGGTGTAGGCGAAGTCGGCACCGAAGGCGGCTACGTCGAAGCCCTGCGCGCCGCTGCCCACCTCCTCGTCGGTGGTGAAGGCCAGCTTCAGCGTGCCGTGCTCCTCCTCCGGATGGGACAGGAGGTGCTCCGCCATCTCCATGATGGCGGCCACGCCCGCCTTGTCGTCCCCGCCGAGCAGGGTGGTGCCGTCGGTGACGATGAGGTCGTCGCCCACATAGTGCAGCATGTTTTCGTACGCCTCCGGGCGCAGGACGATGCCGAGCGCTTCGTTCAGCACGATGTCCCCGCCGTCATAGCGCTCCACGATGCGGGGCTTCACCTGGGCGCCGGGAGCGTCGGGGGAGGTGTCCATATGGGCCAGAAAGCCCACGGTGGGGACGCCGCTGCGCCGGCAGTTGCCGGGGATGGTGGCGTAGACGATGCCGCTCTCCCCGATATGGACGTCCTTGGCGCCCATGGCCTGCAGCTCCTCCTGCAGCAGCCTGGCCAGGTCATACTGCTTTTCGGTGCTGGGGACCGCGGCGGCGTCATCGGCGGACTGGGTATCGATCTGTACATAGCGCAAAAAGCGCTGGACGACACGAGAAAGAGCCATAAGAAAGTTCCTTTCCTTGTTTTCGGTGAGATCCGGGGAGCGCAGCGCCCGCCCGGCCTTCCGTCTCTATCATACGACGGAAACGGATCCATGGCAAGTCCGGGTTCAGTTGGCGGCCCGGCGGACTGCGGACACTTTTTGCGGCTTTGTTTTCGGAACAAGGACGTGGGGCGGCTTCGGGAGGAAAAAAGTCCCTTCTCCGGGGAAAAAACGGGGAAAAGCGGCACGATACGCGGCGGATTCGGCTAAAAGGGGTGGACTTCTCCCGTTAAGATGGTATAATGTTTCCAGACCCTGGAATCTTCTGCGGAACGGGAGGCGGCCTGGATGAACGAGAAGCAGTGGCATTCCCATTTCCATGTTGGGATGCGGAACCTGAAGACCGCGCTGGCGGCCACGCTCTGCGCCGTGCTGTATTATCCGTTCAAGCGAAACCCCACCTTCGCCTGCATCGGCGCCATCTTCGGCATGGGCAGCGACCTGGAGAACTCCTGGCTCAACGGGGGCAACCGGCTGTTCGGCACCATCATCGGCGGCTTTGTGGGCATGGCCTGCTTCCGCCTGTATATCTGCTTTTACCCCGAGGGCGGCACCCATCCCCTGATCTTTCTGGTCCTGTTCGTGGGCGTGGTCATCCTGATCCTGGCGAGCCGGTTTTTCCGCTGGCCCGGCGCGGTGCAGCCCGGCGGCGTGGTGCTGTGCATCATCCTCTTCAACACGCCGGTGGACACCTATATTTCCTACTCCCTCAACCGCATGCTGGACACCGGCTTCGGCGTGGTGATGGCCCTGCTCATCAACATCCTGCTGCCCCGGGAGCGGGTGCTGGGCTGGATGAACGTGCTGCGGGGCGGAAAGCCGGCGGCGGAAGCGGAGAGCGCGGCGGAAAGCACAAAGGAAACGGCGGAGGGCTGAGCCCGCGGCAGGCGGGCGTAAAGGCGCCCTGCCCTGGCAAAACGAGAGAAATAAGCGGGCCGGAGCAAGCTCCGGCCCGCTTGTATTGTTTGAAGGGGAAAACGCGCAGGGGGCTCTCAGTCCACCTTGGGCAGGGAGTCGAAGCCCCGCTGCAGGTCCTCGTCCGTGGGGATGACGTCGGTCATGGTGCCCTCGCGGTAGGAGGTGTAGGCGGAGAGGTCGAAGTAGCCCGTGCCGGTGACGCCGATGAGGATGGTCTTGGCCTCGCCGGTCTCGCGGCACTTCAGCGCCTCCTGAATGCCCACGCAGATGGCGTGGGAGCTCTCCGGCGCGGGGAGGATGCCCTCCACCCGGGCGAAGCGGGTGGCGGCGGCGAAGACCTCCGTCTGGGTGACGGCCCGGGCCTCGTCCACATAGCCGTCGTGGTAGAGCTGGGACAGAATGGGGCTCATGCCGTGGTAGCGCAGGCCGCCGGCGTGGGACGGGGAGGGGATGAAGCCGCTGCCCAGGGTGTACATCTTGGCCAGGGGCGTCACATGGCCCGCGTCGCAGAAATCATAGGCGAAGCGGCCCCGGGTGAGGGAGGGGCAGGAGGCGGGTTCCACCGCGATGATGTGGGGATCAGCCTTGCCGGCGATCTTGTCCGCGATGAAGGGGGACATGAGGCCGCCCAGGTTGGAGCCGCCGCCGGCGCAGCCCACGATAACGTCGGGATACTCGTCGTACTTCAACAGCGCCGTGCGGGCCTCCAGGCCGATGACGCTCTGGTGCAGCAGCACCTGGTTCAGCACGCTGCCCAGGGCATAGCGGGTGTTGGGGGTGCGGGTCGCCACCTCCACCGCCTCGGAGATGGCGGTGCCGAGACTGCCGGGGCTGTCGGGGTCCTCGGCCAGCAGCCGGCGGCCCACCTCGGTGGTGTCGGAGGGGGAGGGGATGACCTTGCCGCCGTAGGTCTCGATGACGGCCTTGCGCTGGGGCTTCTGCTGAGAGGAGCACTTGACCATGTACACGGTCAGGTCCAGGCCGAAGTAGCCGCAGGCCATGGACAGGGCGGTGCCCCACTGGCCGGCGCCGGTCTCCGTGGTCAGGCCGGTGAGGCCCTGCTGCTTGGCGTAGTACGCCTGGGCGATGGCGGAGTTCAGCTTGTGGCTGCCGGAGGTGTTGCTGCCCTCAAACTTATAGTAGATATGGGCGGGGGTGTCCAGCTCCTTTTCCAGGCAGTAGGCCCGGACGGTGGGGGAGGGACGGTACATTTTGTAGAAATCCCGGACCTCCTGGGGGATCTCGATATAGCGGTCGGTGTTGTTCAGCTCCTGCTTGGCCAGCTCCGTGGCGAAGATGGGGGACAGCTCCTCCACGCTCAGGGGCTGGTGGGTGCCGGGGTGCAGCATGGGCGCGTGATCATGGGGCATGTCCGCCCGGACGTTGTACCATGCCTTGGGGAGCTCCTCCTCGGTGAGATAGATCTTATACGGGACTTTCGACATGTGGGTAACCACCTTTCTTGGGAAGGCGGGTACAAAAAAACGCCCGCCCCCGGAATTTGTTCCAAGGACAGACGGTCGAAAACGAGCCACCTGTGGTGCCACCTTGATTGGTACCTTGCGGTACCCAACTCTGCAGGATGCTGTCACATCCCAGCCCGGTAACGGGGGCAAAGCGTCAGCGGATACTGCGGCGAAAGCCGGTTCCCCGCGCCCTCAGGAGCCCATGGAGACGATCCGCTTTCCGCCGGGCTCCCACCGTCCCCGACTCGCTGAAGGCGCGCTGCCGTTCCTTCTTCTCCCTCTTCGGTTTAGCACATTTAACACTAAAAACGGCAAAAATTCAATCGGCAAATTGCACAAAAAATAATGCCGGAGGGGGGAGATTTCCCCTCTCCGGCAAAAAACGCTTTCACTGCCGGCCGGCCTGCTGCATGTGCCCGATGAGGCGCAGGAGCTGGCAGGAGTAGCCCACCTCGTTGTCGTACCAGGCCACCACCTTCACAAAGGTGTCCGTCAGGGCGATGCCCGCCTTGGCGTCGAAGATGCTGCCGTGGGTGTCGTCCAGGAAGTCGGAGGAGACCACGGATTCGTCCGTGTAGCCCAGCACGCCCCGCAGCTCGCCGGTGGAGGCCTCCTTCATGGCGGCGCAGATCTCCTCGTAGGTGGCGCCCTTCTCCAGGTTCGCCGTCAGGTCCACCACGGACACGTCCAGGGTGGGCACGCGCATGGCCATGCCGGTGAGGCGGCCGTTCAGCTCGGGGATCACCTTGCCCACGGCCTTGGCCGCGCCGGTGGAGGAGGGGATGATGTTGCCCGTGGCCGCCCGGCCCCCGCGCCAGTCCTTCACGGAGGGGCCGTCCACGGTTTTCTGCGTGGCGGTGACGGAGTGCACTGTGGTCATGAGGCCGTCCCGGATGCCGAAGCGCTCGTGCAGCACCTTGGCCACCGGGGCCAGGCAGTTGGTGGTGCAGGAGGCGTTGGAGACGATGGCCATGTCCGGCGTATACTTGTCCTGGTTCACGCCGTAGACGAACATGGGGGTGTCGTCCAGGGCGGGAGCGGACATGACCACATGCTTCGCCCCGGCGGTGAGATGGGCGGAGGATTTCTCCTTCGTGAGAAACAGGCCCGTGGACTCCACCACATAGTCCACCCCCAGCTCGCCCCAGGGCAGGCGGGAGGGGTCCCGCTCCGCGAACACGGGGATCTCCTCTCCGCCCACCAGAAGGGCGCCGCTCCGGTGGTCCACCTCCCCCTGAAAGCGGCCGTGCATGGTGTCGTACTTCAGCATGTACGCCAGATAGTCCGGCGTACAGAGGTCGTTGACGCCCACGATCTCCATGTCGGGGAATTCCTTCGCCGCGCGGAACACCATCCGCCCGATGCGGCCGAAGCCGTTGATCGCTATTCTGCTGTGCATTTTCTGTGCCTCCTGAAGCTGTCCCGCAGGACAGAAGTTTGATGGAGACAGTTTTTCCCCCTTTCCCGCGGAACATACCTGTCCCGCGCTTCCAGTTCATGCCGGGGCATTGGGCAAAAGCGCAAGAAACAGGGGGTAAAATGAAGCAGTTTCGACAAAAAAGACTTGCACATGTTGACAAAAGATTGGAGAATTGTTACGATAATCACCAGAGAAACTGAAAACGTTACCGGGAACGATACCGGAGCTGTTTCCGGCGAGCGAGAGGTGCGGGATTTGACGATCAAGGATATTGCGAAAGAGTGCGGCGTCAGCGTCAGCACGGTCTCCCGGGTGCTGAACAACCGCCCGGATGTGCGCAGCGAGGTGCGCCAGCGGGTGCTGGAAGCGGTGGAAAAGTGCCACTACATCCCCAACAACAGCGCCCGGGATCTGGTGCGCACCCAATCCGACGCCATCGGCCTGGTGGTCCGCGGCGTGGGAAATCCCTTTTTCACCGAGGTGATCCGCGCTATCGAGGAAGCGGTGAACCGGGCGGGCTACACCCTGATCCTGCACCAGATCAACACGGAGGACGACGAGCTGCTGGCGGGGGCCAGCCTCGCCCGCTCAAAAAAGCTGCGCGGGCTGATCCTGCTCGGCGGCTGCTTTGACTATACGCCGGAGCGGACGGCAGCGCTGGATATCCCCTTTGTCTGCTGCTCCTTTACCAACAGCTTCGGCAGCCTGAAAAGAACGGTCTATTCCTCCGTCTCCATCGACGACCAGGCGGAGGCCTGCCGGGCGGTGCGGCTGCTGACGGAGCAGGGCCACCGGAAGATCGCGGTGCTGCTGGACTCCATCCACGACCACTCCATCAGCGAGCTGCGCTACCGGGGCTACTGTCAGGCGCTGGAGGAGGCGGGCATCCCGCTGGAGAAGGAATTGGTGATGCGGACGGGCGATTTCCGCATGGCGGCGGCCTATGAGGCGACGAAGGAGCTGCTGCGGCGCGGGACGGAGTTTACTGCCATGTTCGTCATCGCGGACGCCATGGCGGTGGCGGCCATGAAGGCCCTGCACGACGGCGGCCGGCGTATCCCGGAGGACTGCTCCATCATCGCCATCGACGGCGTGGATATGTCCGTGTACACCGTCCCCACCCTGACGACGCTGATCCAGCCCAAGGAGGCTATGGGCGCGGAGGCGGTGCGCATCCTGCTGGATATCGTGGAGGGGCGCGCCGGACACCGGCAGGTGCGGCTCACCACGGACCTGCGCGCCGGCGGCACCGTGGCGGCGCCGCTGTAAAGACGTTTTTTACATTCCCGAAATGTAAAAATAAATTTTTGATGAAAAGGAGACTATGAACACCATGAAAAAGTATCTTGCACTGCTCCTGGCGCTCGTGATGACCCTGGCGCTGGTCGGCTGCGGCAGCAGCGGCGGGGAGGGCGAAGGCGAGGGCGCCGCTACCGGCAGCGTCTATTGGCTGAACTTCAAGCCCGAGTCCGACGCGGCCCTGCAGGAGCTGGCCACCATGTATACCGAGGAGACCGGCGTGCCTGTGAAGGTCGTCACCGCTGCTTCCGGTACCTACAACGAGACCCTGACCGCTCAGATGGACAAGAGCGACGCGCCCACCCTGTTCGTCGTCGGCAACAGCGCCGCCGTCGATACCTGGGGCGAGTACTGCTATGACCTGACCGGCACCGACATCGCCAACGAGCTGAACACCGACGCTTACATGCTGTATGATGACGACGGCAAGCTCTGCTCCATCGGCTACTGCTATGAGTGCTACGGCATCATCGTCAACAAGGCCCTGCTGGAGCAGGCCGGTCACAGCGTGGACGAGATCACCAACTTCGAGAGCCTGAAGGCCGTGGTGGAAGACATCACCGCCCGCAAGGACGAGCTGGGCTTCTCCGCCTTCACCTCCGCCGGCATGGACGGTTCCTCCAGCTGGAGATTCACCGGCCACCTGATCAACCTCGAGTACTACTATGAGTCCGTTGACGATCCCGCCGCCTGGGAGTCCTGCCCCGCCACCCTGACCGGCAAGTACATGGACAACTACCGCAACCTCTGGGATCTGATGATCAACAACAGCACCGTGGAGCCCTCTCAGCTGGCCAACGGCGGCTTCGACGCTTCCGCTGAATTCGCCAACGGCGAGGCTGTGTTCTACAGCCAGGGCAGCTGGGAATGGAGCGGCCTGTCCGAGAAGGGCATGAACGCTGACGACCTGACCATGATCCCCTACTACTGCGGTGTGGATGGCGAGGAGAATGCCGGCCTGAACTGCGGTACTGAGAACTACTGGGCTGTCAACGCCAACGCTTCCGAGGAAGACATCGCCGCCACCATCGCCTTCATGAAGTGGCTGGTCACCGATCCCGAGGCTTCTGCCAAGGCAGTCGAGACCTTCGGCGTTATGCCCTACAAGAACGCTGCTGAGTCCGCCAACCCCTTCCTGGCCATCGCCAACCAGTACGCTGCTGACGGCCACTACAACATGTGGTGGGCCACCAACTATCAGCCCAACGTCGACGCTTACCGCGAGACCGTCGTCGCCGCTATGAACCAGTATGACGCGGATCCCTCCGACGCCAACTGGGCGACCGTCGTCACCGCCTTCATCGACGGCTGGAGCGTTCAGTATCAGGCGGCCAACGGCTGATACTGCTCTCTGCGTCAGACGAAATACGCACGATCCAAGAAGCGGGGCGGGCAGCTGCCCGCCCCGCTTGCTGTCATATCACGCCCGGGGCCGCGCGAGACCGCGGGTGTGCCCATATTTATTAACAGGAGTTGATCTGATGAAAAGAAAGAGAAGCACCTCCGCCCTCAGCAGCGCCCACCTGAGGCGGCCGCTGCAGCGCAGCTTCCCCCTCTTCATGCTGCCGATGGTGGCCGCCTTTGCCATCGGCTTTGTGTGGCCTTTCCTGCAGGGCATCTTCCTGTCCTTCACCAAGTTCAAGACCACCAGCAACTGGGAGTGGGTGGGCATCCAGAACTACATCAAGGCCTTCCAGGATGAGAGCTTCCGCTATTCCTTCGGCTACACGGCGGTATTCGCGGTGGTCTCCCTCGTGCTGATCAACGTGCTGGCCTTTACCGTGGCCTATGCGCTGACACAGAAGATCAGGGGCGCGAACCTCTTCCGCACGGTGTTCTTTATGCCGAACCTCATCGGCGGCATCGTGCTGGGCTATATCTGGAGCATGATCTTCGACGGCTTCCTCGACATGTACAACACCTCCATTCTGATGGACACCCGCTGGGGCTTCTGGGGCCTCGTTATCCTGATGTGCTGGCAGCAGGTGGGCTATATGATGATCATTTACATTGCGGGCCTGCAGGCCGTGCCGGAGGATATGCTGGAGGCCGCCCGCATCGACGGCGCCAACAGCTGGCAGACGCTGTTCAAGGTCACCATCCCCAACGTCATGCCCTCCATCACCATCTGCATGTTCCTGACGCTGACCAACAGCTTCAAACTCTTCGACCAGAACCTGGCCCTCACCGGCGGCCAGCCTTACATCATCAACCCCGACGGCACCTCCGTCCACACCACGGAGATGCTGGCGCTGAACATCTATAACACGTTCTACGGACAAAATGTGAACTCCCGCGGCGTAGCCCAGGCGAAGGCCGTCCTGTTCTTCATCCTGGTGGCCGGCATCGGCCTGTTCCAGCTTCGCGCGACCAGAAACAAGGAGGTGCAGCAGTAATGCCCAAGACGCTTTCTCAACATAAGCGGAGCAAGACGCTCCTCACGGTGCTTTTTACCGTGATCTGCATCCTGTATGTGATGCCCATCGTCATGGTGGCCATCAACTCCTTCAAGCTCAACACCTTTGTCAAGACCGACACCTTCGCCTGGCCCAGCGGCGAGATGTTTGCGGGCTGGGACAACTTTATCAAGGGCATGACCTTCGGCAACTATCCCTTCATTAAGTCTGTCCTCTACAGCACGGTCATCACCCTGCTCTCCTCGGGCCTGATCCTGCTGTGTACCTCCATGGCCGCATGGTATATCTCGCGCGTGGACTCCCTGTTCTGCCGCGTGATCTACTTCCTCTGCGTGTTCTCCATGGTCATCCCCTTCCAGATGGTCATGTTCACCCTGTCGAAGACCGCGGATCAGCTGCACCTGAACACGCCCTGGACGATCCCGGTGATCTATCTCGGCTTCGGCGCGGGCCTTGCGGTATTCATGTTCACCGGCTTTGTCAAGAGCATCCCCCTGGAGATCGAGGAAGCCGCCGCCATCGACGGCTGCGGGCCCCTGCGCACCTTCTTCCGGGTGGTGCTGCCCATGCTGAAGCCCACCCTGATCTCCGTGGGCATTCTGGAGATCATGTGGGTCTGGAACGACTATCTGCTGCCCTATCTGGTGCTGGATATCAACGAGTACCGCACCATCCCCATCCACATCCAGTATCTGAAGGGAAGCTACGGCACCGTGGATCTCGGCGCCACCATGGCATTGATCCTGATGAGCATCATCCCCGTCATCGTGTTCTACCTGACCTGCCAGAAGCACATCATCAAGGGCGTGGCGGCCGGCGCGGTCAAGGGATAAAAAAGCAAGAGGAGAACGACCTGATATGGAACGAAAAAGCGGCATTCTGATGCCGATCAGCGCCTTGCCCGGCCCATACGGCATCGGGACGCTGGGCAAACAGGCTTACGCCTTCGCGGACTTTCTGCACGCCGCGGGGCAGAGCTATTGGCAGCTCCTGCCCCTGGGCCCCACCAGCTACGGCGATTCCCCCTATTCTCCCTTTTCCACCTTCGCGGGCAACCCGTATTTCATCGACCTGGAGCTGCTGAAGGAGGACGGTCTGCTGACGGAGGAGGAGCTGGAGGGCGCGGACTGGGGGAGCGACCCCCGGCGTGTGGACTACGGCCGCATCTACGCCGCCCGCTTTGACATACTGCAGAAGGCCTGCGACCGCGGCTGGGAGCGGGATAAGGAGGCGGTGGCCCGGTTTGAGAAGGAAAACGAGGGGTGGCTCCCGGACTACGCCCTGTTCATGGCCCTCAAGCGCCATTTCGGCATGAAGGCCTGGACGGAGTGGGAGGACGAGGATATCCGCCGCCGCAGCTCGAAAGAGGTGGTGGAGCGGTACCGCGGGCAGCTCGCGGGCGACTGCCGCCTGTTCACCTATATCCAGTTCCTGTTTTATAAGCAGTGGAACGCCCTGAGAAGCTATATCCACGCCCTGGGCATCCGGGTCATCGGGGACCTGCCCATCTACGTCGCCATGGACAGCGCGGACGTATGGAGCGGGCCGGAGAATTTCCAGATGGACGAGCAGTACGTTCCCCGGGAGGTGGCCGGCGTACCGCCGGACTATTTCAGCGCGGACGGCCAGCTCTGGGGCAATCCCCTGTACGACTGGGATAAAATGCGGCAGGACGGCTTTGGCTGGTGGCTGCGGCGCATCGAGGGGGCGAGACGGCTCTACGACGTCATCCGCATCGACCACTTCCGGGGCTTTGAGAGCTACTGGAGCGTGCCCTACGGCGCGGAGACCGCCCGGGAGGGCCGCTGGCAGAAGGGCCCCGGCATGGAGCTGGTGGGCCTGCTGCGGGACCGCTTCCGGGACACTCCCATCATCGCGGAGGACCTGGGCTTCCTGACGCCGGAGGTGCATCAGCTGCTGGAGGAGTCCGGCTTCCCCGGCATGAAGGTGCTGGAATTCGCCTTCGACTCCCGGGAGCCGGGAGACTACCTGCCTCACAACTACGGCCGCAACTGCGTCTGCTATGTGGGCACCCACGACAACGAGACGGCGCTGCAGTGGCGCGACCAGGCCAGCGCGGAGGACATCGACTTCGCCAGGCGCTACCTGGGATTGAACGAGCGGGAGGGCTTCCACTGGGGGGTCATCCGGGGCGGCATGGGCAGCGTGGCGGATCTGTTCGTGGCCCAGATGCAGGACTGCCTGGGCCTGGGGGCGGAGGCCCGCATGAACACCCCCGGTACCTGCGGCGGCAACTGGGAATGGCGCATGCTCCCGGGCGAAGCCACGGAGAAGCTGGCGGCCCGCCTGCGGGACTACACCTGGATGTACGGCAGGCTGTGAGACAAAATATAAAAAGGGACGGCCCGGAGGGGCCGCCCCTTTTTTCACGCTTCGGGCGGCTCAAGGCCGCCGCTTCCCGGGCCGTATGAGCCCCCGGAGCCACTGCAGGTCCTCCCGGCGCAGGATGCCGAAGAGGCAGCACAGGCACACGGTCATGGCGAGAAACACGCCCGCCCGCAGCGCCGGGGAAGGGAACTGGGCCGCGGCCCAGACCGCCAGCAGCGCCGCGGCCATGGCGAGGAGGGGGACATGAAGGGGGAAAGCGACCCCGGTGACGCGGCGGAGCCGCCGGATGCTCAGAAGAAAGTTCAGCAGGTGGGAGATGAGAAAGCTGATAAAATAGCCCTCCATGCCGCATACCGGCAGCAGCAGGTACAGCAGCGCGATGTCCAGCGCCGAGGTCAGGATGTTGTACAGCACGCAGTACTGCTGCTGCCCAAGCCCCTTGGTCGCAGCGTCGGTGACGATGTCGCAGTAGAGCATGGGGGCGAGAAAGGCGAAGCGCCGCAGACTGCTCCCGGCTTCGCCGCTGTGGTAGAGCAGCCCGCACAGAGGCTCCGCGAAAAGGTACAGCAGCCCGCCGCAGCAAAGACCGTAGAGCATGGATACCCGCAGGCTGCGGCGGGTCAGGTAGCGGATGCGCCGGGTGCTGCCCGCGGCGGCGCAGCGGGCCAGCTCCGGGATCAGCAGCTCCGACAGGGCGAAGAGGATGGCCGAGGGGAACATGAGAAGGGGGAAGACCATGCCGCTGACGGTGCCGAAGGCCGCCAGGGGCTCCTCTGCGCCAGCGTACAGGCCGAGGCGCTGGGGGACGATCAGGTTCTCCGCCGTGGAGAGCCCCGCCTTCAGGTCGTCCGCCAGGGCGAGAGGCACGGCGCTGCGAAGCAGCCGGCGGAGCACGGGGGTCTTCCGGGGAGCTTCGGGCTGCTCCCGGCGGCGCAGCAGGAGCAGGCAGAGCAGCGTCAGGCAGGCCCCCGCCCCGCCGCCCAGGACCACGGCCTCGCAGGCCCGGGCCGGGTCGTTCCCCGCCCAGAGGGAGAGGGCACCCAGCGTGACGGCCATGGAGCAGAGCTGCTCCGCGATCTCCACCGCGGAGAGGGCGGCGATGCGGCCCGCGGCGGTGAAATACCCTGTCAGCACCCCGCCCAGGCAGGTGGCGGGGAGAAAGACGGCGAAGAGCCGCAGCGCGCCCACGGTCCTCAGGTCCCCGATCCAGCGCTCCGCCAGAAACGGCGCGCCGAAGTAAAGCCCCAGGGCCACCGCCCCGCCGCAGACGGCGCTGTAGAAGAAGCAGCCGGAGAGAACGCGGCCCAAAGCGCCCCGCCTGCGCCGTCCCAGCTCCTCGGCGGCCAGATACATGGCCGTGGTCCGTATCCCCGCGATACCAGCGGTCCTGGCCAGCATGGACACGGACATGACCAGCTGCAGCAGCCCCACGCCCGCCGCGCCGATGCGGCCGGAGATGTAGACGTGGAACGACGTGGTCGCCAGCCGCAGCAGCAGGTTTACCCCCGTCAGCAGCAGCGCGCTGTAAAAAATGGGCATTTTCCGGCGCAGAGCAGATCCCCCCTCTCCCCATACCTATGGGGACAAGAGGTAAAATATGATAGACTCCCGTCCTCCGCCGCCCTGCGGTTTGGCGGAAATGGCAGTTGACAAACGGGCAGGAGAGGAATAAACTGACAAAAAATGCGTTATAAACGGGGAACGGCCATGGTAACGCGCAGGAGCAGAGAGACGCCGGACGGTGCAAGGCGGGGCTGCGGACTGTGGCGGATCGCCCCGCAGCAGCTTCCGGGAAACCGCCGCGGCGGCAGTAGTGGAAGACGGCGGACACCGTTATCGGTCAGCGGGCTGATGGGCCTGCGCGGAGAGGCCGCTGCGGCGGCAATAAGAGTGGTACCGCGGAGCGTTGTGTCTTCGCCTCTTATGCTGAGAGGCGGGGACTTTTATTTTTGCCCATTTCGCCCGGAGGGGAAGGACCCGATGGAGCGGTCAAACGAGGACGAGGAGAAGAGAGTATGCTGACATTAGACAAGATCTACCATGCGGCCTTCGTGCTGAAGGACGTGGCCCGCAAGACGGACCTCATCGCCGCGCCCAACCTGGGCAGCAGCGGCGAGCTGTATCTCAAGACGGAGAACCTGCAGATCACCGGCAGCTTCAAGCTGCGGGGGGCCTACTACAAGATCAGCCAGCTGACGGAGGCGGAGAAGGCCCGGGGCATCATCGCCTGCAGCGCGGGCAACCACGCCCAGGGCGTGGCCCTGGCCGCCACGCGCAGCGGCATCCGCAGCACCATCTGCATGCCGGACGGCGCGCCCATCAGCAAGGTGGAGGCCACCAAGCGCCTGGGGGCCGACGTCTGCCTGGTGAAGGGCGCCTACGACGACGCCTATGAGTACGCCTGCAGGCTGCGGGAGGAGACCGGCGCCACCTTCATCCACCCCTTTGACGACGAGCTGGTCATCGCGGGGCAGGGCACCATCGGGCTGGAGATCCTGGACCAGCTGGACGACGTGGACGCGGTGCTGGTCCCCGTGGGCGGCGGCGGGCTCATCAGCGGCGTGGCCTTCGCCATCAAGAGCCTGCGGCCCGACGTGAAGGTCTACGGCGTGCAGGCGGAAAAGGCCGCCAGCATGTTCGACAGCATCCGCGCCCATGAGAAGCTGACTCTGGGCAGCGTTTCCACCTTTGCCGACGGCATCGCGGTGAAGCACCCCGGCGACATCACCTACTCCATGGTGGAGCAGTATGTGGACGAGGTGGTGACGGTGAGCGAGGACGAGATCGCCGCCGCCATCCTGGCGCTGATCGAAAAGCAGAAGCTCATCGCCGAGGGCGCGGGGGCGGTCAGCGTGGCCGCCGCCATGTTCAACAAGGTGGACCTGCAGGGGAAGAAGGCTGTCTGCCTCGTCTCCGGCGGCAACATCGACGTCAACATCCTCAGCCGCGTCATCACCCGGGGCCTGGTCATGAGCGGCCGCAACACCAACCTGGTGATCGCCCTGGAGGATAAGCCCGGCCAGCTGCAGGGCGTCAGCGAGATCATCAGCCGCTGCGGCGGCAACGTGGTCAGCGTCCACCACGACCGCAGCGACACCAGCATGGCCATCACCAGCTGCTTCTTGACCCTGGGGCTGGAGACCAGGGACGCCCAGCAGATCCGCGAGATCCGCGACGAGCTGACAAAGGCCGGCTTCACCCTGCTGAGCGAGCGCCAGTGAGGCGGCCGCGGCATAGCGCATGCAAAGCGCGTCCCCCTGCCGGGGGCGCGCTTTTTTCGCCCCTCCGCGCCGGAGTTGGGAAGCATTGACAAATACCGCGGCCTCTGCTACAATAGGCCGCAGCGAGGGGAAAGCGGCGCTGACCCCGAGCCGGAACATACAGGCATTCGGTCTGACAGGCAAGGATACGCTCCTGCGCGGAAGATGCGAAGCGGAAGGGACGCGGCGGAAAGGGCCGTGCCCGGACGGAACGTATCTCCCTTGCCCTGCGGGCAGGGGAGTTTTTGTTTTCCGGTGCCGTTCCGAAGAAAAAGGGGAGGAAGGACCTGCCATGAACAAACGCATCGCCATCATCGCCCTCGTGGTCACCGACCGCGGCGCGGCGGAGGAGCTCAACGCCCTGCTCCATGAGTACGGGGAATATATCCTGGGCCGTATGGGCCTGCCCTGCCGGCAGCACGGCGTGTCGCTGATCTCCGTGGCGGTGGACGCGCCCCAGGACGTCATCAGCGCCCTGGCGGGCAAGCTGGGACGGATCGGCGGCGTCAGCTCCAAGACGGTCTACGCTCCCGAAAATGTGCAGGAAAGGAAAGAAGGACAATGAAAAAATGGATGAGTTTGCTGCTGGCTCTGGTGCTGGCCCTGTCTCTCACCGCCTGCGGCGCGGCGGAGCAGCCGGAGGATCAGCAGGACGGAGAGCAGGAGGAACAGACGGCGGCGGATCCCGCCACGCTGCGGGTGGCCGCCATCAAGGGCCCCACGGGCATGGGCATGGTCCAGCTCATGAGCGAGAGCGACGCGGGCAGCACCGGCACCAACACCTATGAGTTTACCCTGGTGGCCAGCCCCGACGAGATCGTGGCGGGCATCGGCAGCGGCGAGCTGGACGTGGCCTGCGTCCCGGCGAACCTGGGCGCCACGCTCTATAACAACACCCAGGGCGCGGTGCGCGTGCTGGCGGTGAACACCCTGGGCGTGCTGTATATCGTGGAGAACGGCGACACGGTGCATTCCGTGGAGGATCTGGCCGGCCGCACCATCTATTCCTCCGGCAAGGGCTCCACCACGGAGTACGCCCTGCAGCACATTCTGGATTCCTACAATGTGGAGGCCGCGGTGGAGTGGAAGAGCGAGCACGCGGAGTGCGTGGCCGCCCTGGCGGCGGACGAGCAGGGCGTGGCCCTGCTGCCCCAGCCCTTTGCCTCCGCCGCGCAGATGCAGAATGAGAACATCCGGGTGGCCCTGGACCTCAATGAGCTTTGGGAGGAACTGGGGGACGGCAGCGCCCTGATCACCGGCTGCGTCATCGCCCGGACGGCGTTCGTGGAGGAGCACGGCGGCGCCATCGACCTGTTTTTGGAGCAGTACGCGGATTCCGTGGACTATGTGAACGCCAACACCGACGAGGCGGCGGCGCTGATCGAATCCTATGACATCATCCAGGCGGCGGTGGCGAAGAAGGCGCTGCCCTACTGCAACATCGTCTGCATCCGAGGCCAGGAGATGAAGGACCAGCTCAGCGCCTACCTCGAGCTGCTGCACGGGCAGAACGCCAAGGCTGTGGGAGGCACGCTGCCGGATGAGGAGTACTACTACATCGGGAAGTAAGAAGCATATACGGCTCTGGGCCGTGCTGCTCTGGCTCACGGTCTGGCAGCTGGCCGGCATGTGGGTGGGGCAGGAATTTCTGCTGGCCACCCCTGCCGCCACGGCCCGGGCGCTGCTGCGCCTCATGGGGGAGGGGGAGTTCTGGCGTTCCATCGCCTTCTCCCTCTCCCGCATCGCCGCGGGTTTCGGCTTGGCGGCGGTGCTGGCGGTGGCGCTGGGCGTGCTGGCGGCGCGGAGGAAATGGGTGGGGGACCTGCTGGCCCCCCTCCTGGCCGCGGTGAAGGCCACCCCTGTGGCGTCCTTCGTCATCGTGGCGCTGATTTGGGTCTCGTCGCGGAACCTCTCGGTGCTGATCTCCTTTCTCATGGTGTTCCCGGTGCTGTATCTCAGCATCCGGGAGGCGGTGGAGCAGCTGGAAGGGGAGCTCGCGGAGATGGCCCGGGTGTTCCGGGTGCCGCTTGGGCGGCGCGTGCGCTACCTCTACCTGCCGGAGATACTGCCCCGCTTCCGGGCGGCGGCCTCGGCGGCGCTGGGCTATTGCTGGAAAGCGGGCGTGGCGGCGGAGGTCATCGGCATCCCGGACGGCTCTCTCGGCGAGAAGCTGTATGAGGCGAAGATCTATCTCAACACGCCGGAGCTCTTTGCCTGGACGGTGACCATCGTGGCCGTCAGCGCGGCCACGGAGAAGCTGGCGCTGTGGCTGCTGCGCCTGGCGGAGGAGAAATGGGGGCGGATGTGACGGAGCTGCGGAATATTTGGAAGGCCTTCGGCGAAAAGCAGGTGCTGCGGGGCATGGACCTGGCCCTCCCGGAGGGGGAGACCACCTGCCTCATGGGCCCCTCGGGCTGCGGCAAGACCACGCTGCTGCGCATCCTCCTGGGCCTGGAGACGGCGGATGAGGGCGAGATCAGCGGCATGGAGGGCCAGCGCGTCAGCGCGGTGTTCCAGGAGGACCGGCTGCTGACCCGGCTCACGGCGGAGGGGAACCTCCGCTTTGTGGCAGAGGGAGAGGCGGCGGTCCGCGAGATCCCGGCGCTGCTGCGGGAGCTGGGCCTCGGGGACGAGACCGGCCCGGCGGCGGAGTTCAGCGGCGGCATGAAGCGCCGCCTTGCCATCGCCCGGGCGCTGCTGGCGGAGCATACGCTGCTGGTGCTGGACGAGCCTTTCCGGGGCCTGGATCAGGAGACGAAGGAAAGGGCCATGGAGACCGTCCGCCGCCGCAGCGCGGGAAAGACCGTGCTGCTGGTGACCCACGACGAGGGCGAAGCCCGGGCCATGTCCGGGCATATCATACGGATGCAATAAAAAACGCGGGCCGTCCGAAAGGGCGGCCCGCGCTGGGCTGTCGAAAAAGCGGCGCAGCCGCTTTTTCGAGAAAGCTGCGGCTCGCCGCAGCGCACGAGTTGTCCCCTTGCAGGGGATAACTCGCACGTTTGCGGGCCGAAAAGTATTTTCTGTCAGGTACACGCCCTGACAGAAAATGATTTCGCTTGTTTCGCGGCGTGCGCGCCGCGAAGTCTGCGAGACTCTTTGACAAGCTGACGCGGGCCGCCCGAAAGGACGGCCCGCGCTGCGTTTTATGAAGAGGACTCCGCCGCGGAGCGTTTCTTCTTCGGGGCGGGAAGCTGGGAGAGGATGACGGCGGCGAACATGAGCGCGCAGCCCAGCAGCTCCCGCCCGCTGAGCCGCTCGTGCAGCAGCACCGCGCCGGAGAGCACGCCGAACACGCTCTCCAGGCTCAGCAGAAGGGAGACCACCGTGGGATTGGAGCCCTTCTGGGCGATGATCTGCAGCGTGTAGGCCACGCCCGAGGAGAACACGCCCACATAGAGGATGGGCCAGATCCACTGGCGGAAGCCCGCGAGGCTCACCTCCTCCGTCAGCAGGGAGGCTGCGCCGGAGAGCACCATGCAGGTGATGAACTGGACCAAAGAGAGGTACAGCCCGTCCACCGTTTTCGTGAAGTGGTCGATGACCAGGATGTGGGCGGAAAAGGCCAGGGCGCAGAGGAACACGAAGAAATCGCCCCGCTGGATAGTGAAGCCGCTCTGAATGCAGAGGAAGTACAGCCCCGCCGTGGCCAGGGCCACCGCGCACCAGATGTTGGCGGAGACGCGCCGCCCCACGAACAGGCCGCAGAGGGGGACGATGACGATATACAGGGCGGTGATGAAGCTGGCCTTGCCGGCGGAGGTGTCGATGAGCCCCACCTGCTGCAGGTTGGAGGCCACGGTCAGCACCGTGCCGCAGAGCACGCCGCCCAGGAGCATGGCCCGGCGGTCCTGCTTTTTCGGCGTTCTGCCGTGGGCGGTCTCCCACCGGCGGAAGAGCAGAATGGCCAGGGCCAGGGTGACGGCCGCCACCAGGGAGCGCAGGGCGTTGATGGCGAAGGGGGGCAGGTAGTCCCCCGCCACGCTCTGGCCCACGAAGGCGGTGCCCCATATGAAGGCTGCCAGCAGGGGCAGCACGGTTTCGCGAAAACGCTGGTTCAAGCAAAAGCACTCCTCTCGGGAAAAAGCGCCTGCCGGCGCGTTAGGGAAAGCGTACCACATTTCCCGCGGAAAGACAATTGACCGACCAGACTGTCTTTTTTTCGCCGGAAGGGGAGAAAACCGTGAAAATCACGGGCGGCGGCGCGCTCCGCCGGCGGCCCTGCCGCTACTTTGATTGACGGATTCGATGGATTTATAGACAGGAGCGTTTACAGAAAAATTGCGATGCCGCAGATGATACGCCGTATTCAAAGCTGGGCCTGTTCATTGGAAACAGCGATTTCAATGCTTGCGCTTCCACCCCGCGAATGGTATACTAAGGACAAATTCTTCAGAAAGGGGCGGGGCGCATGGATTTTAAGCAGCTGCAATCCTTTGTGGCGGTGGTCAAGTACAACAGCTTCACGGAAGCGGCCAAAAGGCTCTATGTCTCCCAGCCGACCATCAGCACGCACATCCGGATGCTGGAGGAGGAGCTGAACTCCTGCCTCATCATCCGGTCCACCAAGAGCATCGAGGTGACGCCCCGGGGGTGGGAGGCCTATGAGCTGGCCAGCAGCATCCTGGAGCAGCGCGACCGCCTGCTTTACCGCTGGACGGGGGACCGGAAGCGCATCCTCTACATCGGCGCCTCCACCATTCCAGCCACCTACATCCTGCCCGAGGTGCTGCCCCCTTACGGGAAGCTGCACCCGGAGACCTACTTCCTCGTCCACCAGAACGACAGCCAGGGCATCATCGACGGGCTGCTGAGCAGCAAGTTCGACGTGGGCCTGATCGGCATGGAGTGCAAGGAGGAGGCTCTCGTCTGCACGCCCTTTTACTGCGACCGCATGGTGATCATCACCCCGGTGAACGAGCACTTCCTGGCACTGCAGGCGCAGCCGGACCTGCCCATCGAGGTGCTTTTGCAGGAGCCCATCATCCTGCGGGAGCTGGGCAGCGGCAGCCTGAAAAGCGCCAACCGCTTTTTCGAGCAGATCGGCGTGACGGAGGAGAACCTACAGGTCACGGCCCGCATCAACAACCAGGAGTCCATCAAGAACCTGGTGGCCAGCGGCCTGGGCATTTCCGTCATCTCCGAGCGGGCCGCCCGGAACTTTCTGGAGGAAAAGCGGGTGCTGCTGTTCGAACTGCCGGAGGGCAGCAGCCGCAGGACCTTTTACCTCGCCTCCCGGAAGAACCCGGCTCCCTCCTCCTACATCCAGGATTTCACCAGGTTCGTCAAGCAGCACTACGCGGACTCCATGGCGGACTGCCTGGCGGGGACAGATTGTGGGGAAGAGGCCTGGTGAACCGCTTCCGTCCGCTGCGGGGCCGCGCGGGGGAGCCGCTTCGCAGGCGCTCGCAGCATATATGGCCTGGCAAAGATTATACGGTTGCGGACAGGCGGGAGATATGGTATGATCCATGTATCATAGGCAAAGCGCCGACAAAAGAAAGGGAATTCTGAACATGAAAAAGACTCTCACAGTGATTCTTGCTGCGGCGATGCTCGCCCTCGCCCTTTCGGCCTGCGGCGGCAGCAAGGAACCCGCCGGGGAACAGGGCGCTGCGCCCGGCGGCACACCGGAGGAGATCATCGAAGCGGTCTACGCGGAGAAATCCGTGGGCCTCAACCTCATGACCATGGCGGTGGATCTGGGAGACGCTGACGCCGTTCAGTACAACCTCGGTCTCGCCGACGCGTCCAAGGTCAAGGAGGCCGCGGTCTCCGAGCCCATGATGGGCTCTCAGGCGTACTCTCTGGCGGTGGTCCGGGTCAATGACGCCGCGGACGCGGAGAGCGTGGCAAACGATATGCTCAGCGGCATCAATCAGAGCAAATGGATCTGCGTGGAAGCGGACGACCTGAAGGTCATGACCAAGGGCGACGTGGTGCTCCTCTTCATGGTTTCCAGCTCCTTTGCCGACACGGTGACGGCGGATGAAATGGAAGCGGCTTTTACCGCCGTCTGCGGCGGGAGCCCCGACCTTGTCCTGGAGAAGTAAGAAGTGCTTAAAAGCAGAAACGGGCGGCGGTTAAGCCGCCCGTTTCTGTATAAAAGGATCTCCGCGAAATTTTGAGCTCCCGCGTCCTGCGGGGAAGGGAGACTTATGCTCTTTTCAAGCGTGCCGTTCCTGTTTTACTTTCTTCCCGCGGTGCTGCTCTGCTACTTCGCCGTGCCGCGAAGCTTGAAAAACGCCGTGCTGTTGGCCTTCAGCCTCCTGTTCTACGCATGGGGCGAGCCGCGCTATGTGCTTTTGATGGCGTTTTCGATCCTGTCGGGCTATATCTTCGGCCTGCTCATTGAAAAGCACCGGGGCAGGAGGGCCGCCAAGCTGTTTTTGGCGGCCTCCGTCGCGGTGAGCGTGGGGCTTTTGGGTTATTTCAAATACGCCGGCTTCTTTGTCGGCAATCTCAATGCCGCCACGGGGCTTTCGCTCCCGCTGTCCAAAATCGCCCTCCCCATCGGCATCAGCTTTTACACCTTCCAGATCCTGAGCTACACCATCGACGTCTACCGGGGAAACGCCAAGGCCAGGCGAAACGTGGTGGATTTCGGCGCGTACGTGGCGCTTTTTCCCCAGCTCATCGCGGGCCCCATCGTCCGCTACACGGACATTGACGCGGAGCTGACGGAGCGCAGGCACAGCGTCGAGGGGGCCGCCCGGGGCGTGGAGCGCTTCGTGCTGGGCCTGGGCAAGAAAGTGCTGCTGGCAAACGCCTTCGGCGAGCTCTGCGCCGCGTTCCGCGCGTCGGGAGAAAAATCCGTCCTGTTTTACTGGGTCTACGCCGCCGCCTTTACGCTGCAGATCTATTTTGACTTTTCCGGCTACTCCGACATGGCCATCGGCCTGGGGCGTGTGTTCGGCTTTCACTTTCCGGAGAATTTCGACTACCCCTATGTCTCCAAAAGCATCACCGAGTTCTGGCGGCGGTGGCATATGACGCTGGGAAGCTGGTTCCGGGACTATGTGTACATCCCCCTGGGAGGCAACCGCGTTTCAAAGCCGCGCTGGCTTTTCAACCTACTCGCCGTCTGGATGCTGACGGGCTTCTGGCACGGGGCGGACTGGCAGTTCATCGCCTGGGGCCTCATGTACGCCGTGCTGCTCATGGGGGAGAAGCTGTTCTTGAAAAAGAGGCTGGAGCGCCTGCCCGCCGCCGTGGGGCATGTCTATGTGCTGTTCTTTGTGGTCACGGGCTTTGTGCTCTTCAACGCCGAGAGCATCGCCTCCGCCGCATCGGAGCTGGGGGCCATGTTCGGCGCGGGAGGCCTGCCCCTCGCCACCCGGGAGACGCTGTATTATCTCAGAAGCTACGCCGTGCTCCTTGCCGCGGGCGTCCTGGGCGCCACCCCCCTTTGCAGGCGCGTCTCCGAAAAGCTGCAAAGCGGGAAAGGGGAAACGGCCGCTGCCCTTCTGCGGCCCGTGCTGCTCTGCGCCGTCCTCCTCCTCGTCACGGCGTATCTCGTGGACGGCTCCTTCAACCCGTTCCTCTATTTCAGATTTTAAAGGAGGCGGAGCGCTTTGCATAAAAAGGCTTACAGCATATACACCCTTGCCGCCGTGGCGGCGCTGATGCTTGCCCTTTCAGCGGCCTGCCTGCTCTCCCCGGAGAGGGATTTTTCCGAAAGCGAGAGAAGAAGCTTGGCGAAATTCCCGGAGCTTTCCGCACAGACGCTGCTGAGCGGGAAATTCATGGAGGAGTTTGAAAGCTATTCCCTTGACCAGTTCCCGCTCCGGGACAGCTTCCGGAGGCTCAAGGCCATCGCGCAGTACCATCTTTTCCGTTTGAAGGACAGCAACGGCATCTACCTCGCGGACGGCTATGCCGCGAAGCTGGTCTATCCGCTGCACGAGGCCTCCGTCCTTGACGCTGCGGAGAAATTCCGCGGGATATACGACGCGTATCTCGCGGAAAGCGACCGCAGGATCGTGGTATCCATCGTCCCGGACAAGGGGTATTTTCTCGGCGAGGCCAACGGCTATCCGTCCATGGATTATGAGCGGCTGGAACAGCTCCTGACGGAGAACATGCCCTATGCGGCGTACTGCGGCATCGCCGACACCCTCTCCATCGACGCTTACTACCGCACCGACACCCACTGGCGGCAGGAGAAGATCTTTCCGGCGGCGGAAAAACTGGCCGCCGCCCTGGGCGTTTCGCTCCGGGAGCCGTATACCGTCCATGAGGCGGAGACGGATTTTTACGGGGTGTATTACGGCCAGTCGGCGCTGCCGCTTGCGCCGGACAGGATCAGCTACGTCACCGGGGACGCCATTTCCGCCGCTGCGGTGTATAATGCCGAAACGGGGCAGACCGGCGGGGTGTACGACTTTGCCAAGCTCCGGAGCCGGGAC
The DNA here is from genome assembly GCA_051867635.1 of Oscillospiraceae bacterium. GTDB lineage: Bacteria > Bacillota > Clostridia > Oscillospirales > Oscillospiraceae > RGIG5472. The sequence continues at coordinate 10,798 of JBJDYT010000006.1, read as the reverse complement.
CCCTATGAGTTTTTCCTCTCTGGGGCCTCCGCGGTGCTGGCGGTGGAAAACCCCGCCGCCGGGGAGGAGAGGGAACTGGTCATTTTCCGGGACTCCTTCGGCTCCGCCATCGCGCCCTATCTCATCGAGGCGTATTCCAGGATCACGCTGGTGGATACCCGCTATATCGCCCCCGCCCTTCTGGGCGACTATGTGGACTTCACGGACTGCGACGTGCTCTTCCTTTACAGCACCCTGGTGCTCAACGAAAGCACGGTGCTCCGCTGAGGCCGGCGCCGCCCGCCCCGCGCGGCAGAGAAAAGCGCAGCTCCCTGTCAAAGGGGAGCTGCGCTTTTTACCGGGGCATAGGGCTCAGAGCTCCTGCCGCACGGCGCCGTCGCAAAGCACATGGCCGCAGGCGATGCGGTAAGTGATGAAGAAATACAAGGCGTATACGCCCACCATCACGAGGGAGATCAGCACGGCGGTCTCCATGGCCTTTTGCCCGCTGAGACCCGCGAAGCCCCAGAGCTCATAGATCTGCCCGAAGACCAGGCCGATGGGCACGGTCATCAGCAGGGGCAGCGCAAAGGGCGTCAGGAAGAACGCGCCGATCTGCTTGCGCAGCGCCGCCTTCTGCAGCTTCACGTCCGCGCCCAGGCGGTACAGCACGGCGAACCTTCTCCGCTCATCGTCCAGCGTGGACAGGGTCTTGATGGAGAGGATGGCCAGCGCCATGCAGACGAACACGGTGGCGACATACAGCGTGCCGATGATCAGGGTCCCGGCGGTGGCGCTGGCATACAGGCGTTCATACGCCTGAAGGTCGAAGTCACACCGCTCCTCCGGGCCATCCTCTGTTTCCCGACAGTAGGTGAGCTCCGCCAGCATGGCTTCGGCGTCCGGCCGGCTGTTTTCCAGCGTGTAGGCGGCGCAGACGTCCGACACCGGCAGCTCCGCCACCGCCTCGTCGGGGACGACGAAATACAGCCACGCCCGCCGGGCGAGATCCGGGTAATAGCTGCTGCTTCCCGCCCAGGAATAGGTTTTTCCGTGCAGCGTCACCGTTTTGCCGGAGAAGTCTGTATCACAGATCCCCTGCACGGTGGTGAGCAGAAGGTATTCCTGCCCCAACGACACCGGCTCATAACCGCAGCCGGCGAGCAGCGCATTGAATTGGCTCAGGGGCATGAACTTGTCGGTCCAGCCCATTTCCTTGTATCCCAGGATATTGCTGCAGAGGGTCGTTTCACCTGCGGAGTAGAGCTGATAGCCGATCCTGCCGGTGATGGGGCTGTATTTTTCGATGATGCGCTCGCCCTCCTCCATGGAAACGCCCTGCTCTTCGGACAGGTCGAACATGGCCATCACGTCATAGGGGCAGTCCTTTTTGACGGAGCGGTCCGAGAAGATCTTCTCCTCGAAGGCGACGTTGGACATGGCGACGGCGAACACCAGCAGTGTGGCCAGCGCGCCGATCAGCAGGGAATTCACGGTCATCTTTCCGGAAAGCCCCCGCAGGATCACGGTGTTGACGCCGCTGCTTTTGATCCGCTTGTTTCGCAGCAGCATTCCCGCCAGGGCCCTGGACAGTGCGGCATGGGACAGAAAGACCATCGCCAGGTCCGCCGTCAGCCACAAAAGCAGCTCCACGCCGTTCTGGCCGCGGAAAGCCGCCATCAGGTTTTGATAGGTGACGGCAAGGCAGCAGAGCAGGCCCGTGACCGTCAGCGCCGACAGCACGCACCAGAGCGCCGGATGCCGTTCGCTTTTCTCCGCCCGCTCCTCCTTCAGCAGCTCCGAGACGGTGGCCTTTTTCAGATACCGCAGGGAAGCCAGGGTGGAGAGGAGAAACAGCCCGGCGCTGACGGCCAGGGTCAGCGCCACGCCCCGGAGGGAGTAGGCGGATACCGCGAAGGGGAGCTCCATGATGGAGGCAAACAGCGCCACAAGAAACTGAAAGATCACCAGCCCCGCCCCCATGCCCACAAGCAGGGCGAAGAAAGACAGCAGCCCCGTCTCGCAGGCAAAAAGGGTTTGAATGTTCCGGCGGGTCATGCCCAGGGTCAGGTACATCCCGAATTCCTTTTTGCGCAGCTTCAGCATAAAGCCGGTGGCATAGCTGAGCACCAGCGCCGTGACCAGGCAGGACAGCACCGTGACCATGGCGAACATGGTGCGCATATCCGAGGATACCTCGGAAAGCGATTGCACCCGGTCGCTGTAGCTGAGATTGTTGACGGCGAACAGCAGCGCGATGCTCAGCGCCACGGTGACAAAATAGATCAGATAATTCCGGATCTGGCGGCGTACGTTCCGCAGGGCCAGCTTAGCGAACATCGGCTTCCCCTCCCAGTGCCGCCATGGCGTTCAGGATCTCATGGTACATGGCCTGCCGGTCCCGGTCTCCGCGGTACAGCTCGTTCCAGATTTTACCGTCCTTCAAAAACAGGACCCGGGAGGCGTAGGAGCCCACCACGGCGTCATGGGTCACCATCAGGATGGTGGAGCCGAGACGCCGGTTCATCAGCGTGAAGGTCTGCATCAGGCCTCTGGAGTTGGCGCTGTCCAGCGCGCCGGTGGGTTCGTCGGCCAGCACCAGGGCGGGCCGGGTGATGAGCGCCCGGGCGCAGGCGGCGCGCTGCCGTTGGCCGCCGGAGAGCTGTCTGGGGAACTTGGCGAGCTGGTCCGTGATCTCCAGGGAAGCGGCGACGGCCTGAAGCCGGTCCTGCGTTTCCCCGACCGGCTTTTTCTGCAGGTTCAGGGGCAGAACGATGTTTTCGCCCACTGTCAGCGTGTCCAGCAGGTTGTACTCCTGAAAGATGAAGCCCAGACGGTCCCGGCGGAACGCCGCCAGCTCCTGCTCCTGCATGTCGGAGACGTCCCTTCCCTCCAGCAGGATGCTGCCGGAGCTGGGGCGGTCAATGGTGGCGATGACATGGAGAAGGGTGCTTTTCCCGGAACCGGACGCGCCCATGACGGCGGTAAATTCCCCCGGCGCCATACGGAAGCTCACCCCGTTCAGCGCCTTGGACACGGCGTCCCCGCTGCCGTAGTATTTGGTCACATCTTTGATCTCAAGCAAAGTGTTCATGCAGTTCACCGACCTTTCGCAGCCATTGTACCGCGAGGGGGCCTGATTTGTTCTAACGCTGTCTGCGGGCAGTCTAACAGTTTTGTTAGATTCAGGAGGGGAAGCGAAGCACAAAGCGGGTGAAGCGGTGCTCCTCGGAGGCGATCTTTAGTTCTATGTTCAGCTTTTGGCAGAGCTCGCTGACAATGTACAGCCCCATTCCGGTGCTGTTCCCGTGGCTTCGTCCCGCAGCGCCGGTGAAACCGCGCTCCGTCACCCTCGCCAGCTCATGGGCGGGGATGCCGGGGCCGTCGTCCTCCAGACGCAGGCTGCCCGCCGCCAGCGAAATGCGGACCCGGCAGCCGGGGCAGTATTTGGCGCAGTTGATGAGAAGCTGTTTGAGGATGAACACCAGCAGCTTGGCGTCGGTATAGGCGGAGCTGTCTCCCTCGATGGAAACGCTGATATCCGCCGCGATCAAGAGCTCCATCTCCTCGCGGACGGCCTGGTCGCAGAGGCTGCGCAACCCGGCGGAGCTGATCTGGGTGTCCTTCTCCGCCGTTCGCAGCTTGGCGTAGGTCAGAATGGTTTCGGCGAGATTGTCTGCCCGGCGCAGCTCCCGCCGGAGCTTGGCCGGGTCCGCGCCGTTGGCGAGGATCAGCGAGCAGGCGGTGAGGGGCGTTTTGATCTCATGGACCCAGCTGTCCACATAATCGCAGTAATCCTGCTTTTCCGCCCTGGCCTGCTCCACAGCGCCAATGGCGGAGCGGGAGGTCTCCTTCATCAGCAGGTAGTATTCCAGCTCCACAGCGTCCCGGGGCCGGTCCAGCGTCTCGCCGATGAGGTATTTTTCCGGCAGTCCCTCCAGCCGGCTCTTCAGTGTGCGGAGCCGCCTGTCGGCGCGCCGCCAGCCAATCAGCAGGCACGCCGCTGCGGCCAGAGCGGCGCTGAGCAGAAGGAGCAGCAGCAGGGAAAACGGAACTCCGCAGAAGTAGGACACCAGGGTCAGATACAGCCCGGCCATCCCCGCCATGCACAGGGGCACGGCTTTTGCACCGGCATAGTCCCGAAAGCTCATAGGCGGTACCCCACGCCCCGCACCGTGCGGATAAAGCCGTCCGCCCCGATCTGACTGAGCTTCTCCCGAAGCCTGCCGATATTGACATAGAGCGTGTTGCCGTCTATGTACATCCCGTTTGTCCACAGATCCTCGATCAGCTCATCCCGGGTACACAGCTCCTTTTGCATCAGACACCAAAGGATGCGCGCTTCGTTTTTGCTCAGCTCCACAGCGCTGCCGTCAAAAACAGCCTTCATGCCCGGCAGGTCCAGGCTCAGCCCCCGGGCCGTCAGCACGTCGTTCGCCGTGCTTTTCAGTATGCGCCCGATCCGCGCCAGCAGCACGGCGGAGTTATAGGGCTTGCGGATAAAATCGTCTCCGCCCACGCCAAAAGCCAGCAGCTCGTCCTCCGGGGTATCCCTTGCGGTCAGGAAGATCACCGGCGTGTTCGACGTCTGCCGCAGTTTTCGGCAGAGGGTAAAGCCGCTTTCTCCCGGCAGATTCACATCCATCAGGATGAGGTCGCAGGGGGCGGCGTCCACCGGCTGGTAGCCGTTGGCGCGGAGCAGCGTTTTCAGTTCGGCGCGGATGGCGTCGTCATCCTCAATGATCTGTATGCGCTTCATGGGGGCACCTCATTTCTGCCCGCGGCGGCGCCGCGGGGCAGTTATTCAAACGTTGACGGCTTTGAAGGCAGGCAATCCCGCCGGCCCCGGGCCGTTCCGCGATGGCTATGCCTGCCTTCTCAAAAAGACAGTCAGTCCCCGCTCGCAGTGCTGCCGGGCAGCTGGGAGAACTCCTCGTTATACACGAAGCCTCCGCCGGAGAAGAACCAGACAAGGCTGGCGGAGGTCCCGTCCTCAAAGCGGAACCAGGCGGTCATGTCGCTGTTGCCGTCGCCGTCAAGGTCGGTATAGTCGCAGCTGTCCCAGGCTGCCGCCGCGCCGGGGATCGCCTGGGGATACTTTGCCACGGCAAGGAGCTGCCCGCCGGAGGCGCTGTCCCAGAATTCGATCTCCGTCTCGCTGATGTCGAGAAACACCGCCGTCTCTTTGCCGTCCAGCAAAATGGTGTCAGAAACCGTGCGCTCCGGCTCTGTGAGATCCGTCTGTTGTTCCGGGTCCTGCGCGGTATCCTGAGAGGGCGTTGCTGCGGCGGGCGGCGTGTTCTCTCCGCAGGCGGACAGAGCCAGCAGGACCGCAAGCGCCATACTGCAAAGCAGCGCCGTTTTTTTCTGCATGTACTTTTTCATTTGCTTTTCCTCGTTTCTTTTGATCTGCAGCAACGTGCAAATTGCTGTTTTTTGTTTTCGGCCGGTATTCCGCGCCCGCTTACCTCTCTGTGAGCGAGCAAAAGAGCGCGTCCCGGTCAAAATTCCCGGCGGTGAAGCCCGGAATTTCCTTGATGGCTTTGCAGATGCTGACGCTGAAGCCGGTCAGGATCTGCCGGATCTCCGCGTCGGAATACGGACACCCGCCGGTTACGATGAGGGTGGCAAGGCTGTGGACCACCAGCCAAAGATCCCGGAAATACCGGTCGGCGTCCTCCGCGCTGAGGCGGTATGTTTTTTCCAGAGACGGCCGCACGATGGCCTGGGAGCGCTTCATCGCCTCCAACGCGCCGCTCTCTCCGTCCACCGTGGGCGTCAGAAACAGCAGCCGGTACAGCTCCGGCTCCTCTCTGGCAAAGCGGATATACTGCGTGCCGACGCCAAGGAAGGGGATCTCCTGCTGCAGCCCCGCCGCGGCATATCCGCCGTACACGCGCTCGGCGGCGGAGCGCACCTCCTTTTTCAGGGCGTCCATGGTGGTGAAGCAGGTAAAAACCGGCTGGGTGGAGGTACCGAGCTCTTCTGCAAGCGCTTTTGCCGTCAGGGCGTCGATCCCCTTTGCACGGACGACCCGCAGCGCCGCGCCGATCATCTCTTCTCTCGTGAATTTATTCTTGGGCGCCATGGAGACACATCCTTTCACCGATTAAAAGCGGACAATATATATTAAACAATATACATCGAGCGGTATTATACACGCTGCAGAGAGTGCTGTCAACGCTATATTTGGCCGGCAGCGCCCTGAATGAAAACGGCGTTTGCGCAAAGGGCGGCTATAAGAAGAACGGATCGCAGCAGTTGGCGGTAAAAAAGAAAGCGCCGGAGCGTAAAGCCCTGGCGCTTTTCGCTTGCGGCGCTTCTGCCGCTTTGCTATGCCCTTTCATTTTCGATGGCGATCCCCTGTAATGCTTCCCGAAGTTCCTCCGCATGCGCATCGAACCATCGCAGCAGCTTTGACGATAGCTTTGCCTGCTGCAGGTATATGGCCCTGTTTCTGGTCAGAGAATCATAATACTGACCATAGAAATCACAGACGGCAGTGAAGTAAAAGAACAGCTGCGCCATATTTTCCAGGTCATAGGAATTGAGTTTTCCGTGGACCAAATAGATCCTCACATAATCCGTTAAATCAGCGATATCGATCTCGCCATTGATACATAAAGGGGATGCATACACATAAGACCGGATGATTTCCCACACGATGGGATGCACGCATGCTGTTGTCCAGTCAATCACACCGTTTATGCGGCCTTCACCGCAGATCAGCTGTGTGATGATGAAATCGCCGTGTGTATTTGCGCAGGTAAACCGCCCGATATCGAATCTGTATGGCGGGAAATGCGCCAAAATCCGCATATTCGACCGGATTTCCTCTGCAATCAGGACGTCGCCGCTGGCCTCCGCTTTTGCAGCGTGTCCTGATATCTTTTTAAAGCAGCCTCGGGCGTTCTGTATTTGAAAAAATCTGCGCCGATACCGACCGGCAGATCCGGCATATCCTTCAGCGCGTGGTGTATCCTGGCAAGCATTTGTGCCGATTCCCGCATGAGCCATTTGGGGGCCCGGTGATAGTCATGCACTGTCCCTTCGATGAAGCGCTGTACATGAAACCTTCTTCCGTTTTCATCTGTGGAGAGTATATTCCCCTGCCCATTTGCCACAAACCGGCATGCAGGAATACCCTTTTTCAAAAGATGCGCGCATACCTCGGGCTCTGTTTCAGGGTGATTCATTTCATTCTCGCTGGCATATTTCACGACATATTTCTGCCCCCTTGCAGGCAACGAAATATGTCAGAGAACCGGCGCCGCGACCGGATAGTTCCACTCTGTCAATGTCCATCCCATACAGCTTGCGCATCCGCAGCTTCAGCTGCTCGAATGAAAGCTGTGTGACGAGCTCTGCTCCTGCTTCATCCATCTTCTTCAATAAGTCAAGGACCGGGATACGCTCTCCAGCCAGCAATTCATTTACAGATATTCCGAGCAGGCTGCACAGCGGCTCCATATAGGCAACTTCCGGCAATCCATTGCCGCATTCCCATTTCGAGATCGTTTTTTCGCTCAGATTCAGCCTGTCGGCCACGTCTCTCTGCGTATAGCCCTTTTCTCTGCGAAGCATCGCAATAAATGCCCCTGTTTTTTCGCGATCCATGGAATCCTCCTATAAAACCGTTCTGTATGTATTATGTATCATATAACTTTTCAGCAGGAAAGGAACCCACGCTGCGTAGACTGGCGCTCGTTTTCAGGGGAGATGTGTGCAAAATACGGCTCTTTCACCAACCGAAGACCCGGCGGAGCAGGGCGCGGCTGGAAAGGAGAGCGGCGGAGGGGATGAGCGATGACTTTTTAAAATAAAGAGTCGTCGCGAACGATGCGGAGTTCGCGACGACATGGTGCGGGCATGGGGACTCGAACCCCAACGCCGGAAAGCACGAGAACCTAAATCTCGCATGTCTACCAATTCCATCATGCCCGCCTATTCAGTTTTGGATTGCCTGCGGCCCGCTGAGATGACAGCACCGATTCCATCACAGGCGCATATCCGGTTTTCCGCCGCGCTGCCGGACGTCTGCCCCCGCTCCGCTTACCGCTTATCCTACCATAACAGCGGCGGAACGGTCAAGGGAGCGGAGGAAAAACGCGCCGGCTTTTGCCGGCGCGTTTCCGTTTTCTGTCATTCGCTGTCTGTCTTTTCGCCCTCCGCAGGAGCGTCTGCCTGGGGAACGTCCTCCGGCTGCGGGGCGTCTTCGGCGGGAGCCTCCGGCGCGTCCTCCTCCGGCAGCTGCGGCGCTGCCACCGGCTCGCTGACCATGGAGATGTGCTTGGCCGGGGCCTCGATGACGTCGGGCGTGGAGGGACGGAAGCGGTGCTCCTCCTCCCGGCGGGCGCCGTAGTTGTCCACCGTCTCGGGGTCGCGGCCCTCCAGAATCGCCATCATCTCCTGGCCGGTGATGGTCTCCTTCTTCAGCAGGTACTGGGCGATCTTGTCCAGCATCTCCCGGTTGTCCGTCAGGATCTGCTTGGCGTCGGTGTGGCACTGGCGGAGAATGGCGATGACCGCCCGGTCCGCCGCGGCGTAGGTCTCCTGGGCGCAGGTCATGGAGTAGGTGCCGTCCAGATACTGGTTCTGCACGGAGCCCAGGGCCATCATGTCGAACTCCTCGCACATGCCGAAGCGGGCCACCAGGTTCCGGGCCAGCTCCGTGGCGCGCTCGATGTCGTTGGCGGCGCCGGAGGTCTGCACGCCGAAGACCACTTCTTCGCTACTGCGGCCGGCGAGCAGGGTGCGGATCTCCGCCAGGATATCCTCCCTGCTCATGAGGAATTTCTCCTCCTCCGGCAGGTGCAGGGTGTAGCCCAGGGTGCCCTGGGTGTGGGGGACGATGGTGATCTTGGAGACGGGCTGGGCGTTGCGCTGCTTCGCCGCCACCAGGGCATGGCCCACCTCGTGGTAGGCGATGATGCGCTTTTCCTCCTCGGTGATGACGGTGCCCTTCTTCTCCGCGCCGGCGATGACCACCTCGAAGGAGGCCAGCAGGTCGTTCTGGTTCACGGCCTTGCGGCCCTTGCGCACGGCCCGCAGCGCCGCTTCGTTCACCAGGTTTGCCAGGTCCGCGCCCACGCAGCCGGCGGTGGCCTGGGCGATCTTCTCCAGATTCACGTCCTCCGCCAGGTGGATGTTGCGGGTGTGGACCTCCAGCGTCTTGAGGCGGCCCGCCAGGTTCGGGCGGTCCACGGTGATGCGCCGGTCGAAGCGGCCGGGGCGCAGCAGCGCCTTGTCCAGCACCTCGGGCCGGTTGGTGGCGCCCAGGACGATGATGCCCTTGGAGGGGTCGAAGCCGTCCAGCTCGCTGAGCAGCTGGTTCAGCGTCTGCTCCCGCTCGTCGTTGCCGCCGAAGCGGCCGCTGTCACGGGTCTTGCCGATGGTGTCGATCTCGTCAATGAAAATGATGCAGGGGGCCACCTTCGCGGCCTCCTTGAACAGGTCGCGCACGCGGGAGGCGCCCACGCCCACGAACATCTCCACGAAGTCCGAGCCGGAGATGGAGAAGAAGGGGACGTTGGCCTCGCCCGCCACGGCCTTGGCCAGCAGCGTCTTGCCGGTGCCGGGGGAGCCCACCAGCAGCGCGCCCTTGGGCAGCTTCGCCCCGATGGCGGTGTACTTGCCGGGATTGTGGAGGAAGTCGATGATCTCCTCCAGGGACTCCTTGGCCTCGTCCTGGCCGGCCACGTCGGCGAAGGTGACGCCGGTGGACTTTTCCATGTAGACCTTGGCGTTGGACTTGCCCACGTTGCCGATGCCGCCGAAGCCGCCCCCGCCGCGCTTCTGCATGATGCGCATGAAGAGGCTGAACAGCAGCAGGATCAGGGCGATGGGCAGGATGTAGCTTGCGAGGAAGGCCAGCACGGGAGAGACCTCCGGCACATAGTCCTCCGTATAGCGGACGCCGCGCTCCCGCAGCAGGGGGAAGAGGGTGTCGTTGTCCAGCGGCACGGTGTAGAACGTCACGTTCTCCACCACGTTGCCCTTTTCGTCCCTGTAGACGTAGCTCTCCGCCGGGGTGATGTAGAGCAGCTTATCCGTCACCTTGACCTCAGACACCTGGTCGTTTTCCACCATGTCGAGGAACTCGCTGTAGGCGATCTCCGCGGAGACCTCCGCCCCGGCGGTCTCGTCGTCGAGAAAGACCGAGGCGTAGTTGAAGAGGATGGTCAGCACCAGCGCCCAGCACACCAGGGACAGCAGTCCCCGCAGCCGGCTGCTGTTCTGGTTGCCGCCGTTTTTCTTGTTTTTGTTGTCGTTCTGGCTCATGTGGAACTCCTTCTATCATGATGACGCGGGGATCGCCCGGTCAGACCGCTTGCACGGAGACGGCGGTTCATGGCACGCACGTCGGGTCCCGCGCCGGGGCGCGGGGGGATAAAATTGCGATGATAAGCTCACTATAGCACACTTCTCCGCCCCCCACAAGGAAAAACGTCTGGCTTTCTTTGAAGTTTCTGTGAATTTTGCCTTTTCCTCGCCCCAAGAGTATGCTATACTCTTATTTTGTAAAAGTATGAGCAGCAGAAAGGGAAATGACTCTTATGGAATATAAGGATAAGAAAAAGACCGTGCTGGCCGACGCGGAGGCGGACGGCGTCATCGAGGGCCGCAACGCGGTGACGGAGGCGCTGCGGGCCGGCGTCGCCATCGACAAGATCTATCTGGCCAAGGGCGAGACGGACCGGACCCTGGGCCACATCGCCTCCACCGCCCGGGCGGCGGGGGTCGTGGTGGTGGAGGCCGACCGCCGCAAGCTGGACGGCATGAGCCGCACCCACGCCCACCAGGGCGTCATCGCCCTGGC
>JBJDYT010000005.1:0-35938 GCA_051867635.1 Oscillospiraceae bacterium | reverse complement strand
GCTGTGAAACCTGCCGCCGGCAGCTTTCGCGACGCTCCGACTGAAGGTGTACCAGAATTAAGCAGCGAGAGCTGTTTAAGATAAAATCAAATAGTTGGTGCTGATTAGGGCGAGGGTCCACCCGTTCCCATCCCGAACACGGAAGTTAAGCTCGCTTCTGCCGACGATACTTGTCTGGAGACGGACCGGCAAAATAGGTAGCGCCAACACAAAAGAGGAGAGTCGTTTGACTCTCCTCTTTTGCTTTTGCCTCCGCGATATGTCCATCATGTGCGCTTGTACAAAGCGGGAGGCGCGGTTTTGCCGAATGCGATGAAAAAAGACCTGCGGAGGGAGGGGGGGCATGTACCGCTGAGGCAAAGCGGTAGCAACTCGTGCACCGGCATAAAACACAGCTGTCGTCTGCCATGTAAGAACGCCTGACACCATCTGACCGCAGACAAGGAGGATCATATATGCGCCGTTTCATTCCGCTCATCCTGGGTACCGCAGCCTTTATGCTGGCCTGCGCTTCGCACTATCATCTCGGCATCCTGGCGGATCTGAGGAACACGAACCCGGCCGCCATTTTGGGAGGACAGGCCTGGAATACTGTTTCCTGGCTTTTGGTGCTGTGCCTGGCCGTGCTGGAGATCGTCCAGCTCGCAGTGCTCGTAAGGAAAAAGTGATCCGCCCCCGGCGGTGTCTCCGCAAAGAATAAGCCCCCGCGGGTGAAGCCCCGTGGGGCGTTTCGCGTTTGAGACATTTTCTTTGCCGTGTCCCCAATAGGGCCGCCTGAAAAGGCAGCGGCTTCCATGGATTGGTACAGGCTCTTGACTTTCCACCGGGTTTCGACTACAATTTTATATTACACAAAATACACATTCCGGCCCTGAAAAGTCCGCGCCGGAGAGACTGAACAGGAGGAGATTCCCATGGCTTTTTATTACAGCGAGCCGTCTCATACTTTCAGCGAATACCTGCTGGTACCCGGCTATACCTCGGAGGAGTGCGTACCTGCCAACGTGTCCTTGAAGACCCCCCTGGTGAAGTTCCGCAAGGGGGAGGAGCCCGCGATCTCCATGAACATCCCCATGGTGTCCGCGGTGATGCAGTCCGTGTCCAACGACACCCTGGCCATCGCCCTGGCGAAGGAGGGCGGCGTCTCCTTTATCTACGGCTCCCAGTCCATTGAGAGCGAGGCCGCCATGGTGGCCCGGGTGAAGAGCTACAAAGCCGGTTTTGTGGTCAGCGACTCCAATGTGACGCCGGAGGATACGCTGCAGGACGTGCTGGACCTGGTGGAGCGCAAGGGCCATAACACCATCGCCGTGACGGACGACGGCGGCAGCAACGGCATGCTTCTGGGCATCGTTACCAGCCGCGACTACCGCGTCAGCCGCATGGCCCCGGACCTGAAAGTGAAGGAGTTCATGACGCCCATCGAGCGCCTGATCACTGCGCCGGACGGCACCACGCTGAAAGAAGCCAACGACATCATCTGGGAGCACAAGCTCAACGCGCTGCCCATCGTCTCCAGAGAGGGCCGCCTCTGCTATTTCGTCTTCCGCAAGGACTACAGCGCCCACAAGAGCAATCCCCGGGAGCTGCTGGACAGAGACAAGCGCTACGTGGTGGGCGCGGGCATCAACAGCCGCGACTACGCCGAGCGCGTGCCGGCCCTGGTGGCCGCGGGCGCGGACGTGCTCTGCATCGACTCCTCCGAGGGCTACAGCTGCTGGCAGAAAAAGACCATCGACTTCATCCGCGAAAAGTACGGCGACAGCGTCAAGGTGGGCGCCGGCAACGTGGTGGACCGGGACGGCTTCCTCTTCCTGGCGGAGGCCGGCGCGGACTTTGTGAAGGTGGGCATCGGCGGCGGCTCCATCTGCATCACCCGGGAGACCAAGGGCATCGGCCGCGGCCAGGCCACCGCCCTCATCGACGTGGTGGCGGCCCGGGACGAGTATTATGAAAAGACCGGTGTCTATATCCCCGTCTGCTCCGACGGCGGCATCGTCCACGACTACCATATGACCCTGGCCCTGGCCATGGGCGCGGATTTCCTCATGCTGGGCCGCTACTTCGCCCGCTTCGACGAGAGCCCCACGGAGAAGCTCTTTGTCAACGGCACCTATGTGAAGGAATACTGGGGCGAGGGCTCCAACCGCGCCCGCAACTGGCAGCGCTATGACCTGGGCGGCAAGAACAGCCTGGCCTTCGAGGAGGGCGTGGATTCCTATGTGGTCTACGCCGGTAGCCTGCACGACAACGTGGAGCAGAGCATCTACAAGGTCAAGTCTACCATGTGCAACGTGGGCGTGACCAATCTGCCCGACCTGCGGAAGAACGCCAAGATGACCCTGGTCTCCGCCACCAGCATCGTGGAGGGCGGCTATCACGATGTGACGCTCCGCTCCACCGCCAAGGCCCACTAAGGGAAGGGAGCGCTGTATGGAAGAGCTGCGCCTGGTCCTGCCGTCGGCAGGATACGCGGAGGAGGTCGAGGCCTACCGGGAGGAATTTCTCGCCGCCGGCGATTCCATGGACGGCTGCGGTCCCCTGCGCCGCCTGCACGCGGCGGAGTGGCTGCAGCAGACGGAGGCGATGTCGAAGCCGGAGACCTGCCCGGAGAACCGGGTCGTCGCCACACAGTTTATCTGCCTGCGCCAGAGCGACCGGAAAATCGTCGGCATGATACAGGTGCGGCACTGCTTCAACGCCTACCTCGAAAAATACGGCGGCCATATCGGCTATTCCGTCCGCCCGTCGGAGCGGCGGAAGGGCTATGCTAAATGGATGCTGAAGAATTGCCTGCCGTACTGCCGGTCTCTGGGCCTCGATAAGGTGCTTGTGACCTGCATCGATTCCAATGAGGGCAGCCGGAGGACCATCCTGGCGAACGGCGGGGTGTACGAAAGCACGGTGTTTGAGCCTGATGAAGGCGTAAATCTGGAGCGCTACTGGGTCGAAACGGGCGGCTGAGCCGCGGTAAAAAACGCAGAACAAGGGGCAGGGAGCCGACGGCTCCCTGCCTTCCTCATATGGCAGCGCAAAAAGCCCCACAGGACTCTCCTGTGGGGCTTTGTTTTACAGGTACGGATGCTGGTAGGGCGCAGGCTCCGGGCCGCAGTACAGGCCGTAGGCGTCGCAGATCCAGTAGACGCCGTTTACGTTGACCCGGCACCACTGGTGGGACCACTGGCCCTCGTTCACATGCTCATAGGGGATGCCAAGGATGTTCAGGCAAAGCCCCGTGGCCCGCGCGCAGCCGGCGCAGGAGGCCGTTTTCAGGATGAAGTAGCCGTAGGCGTCGCTGTAGTGCGGGGCGGAGGTGGAATAGGTCATGCCGCTGTCAAACAGGCGGCGGAGCGCCGCGGCGATGCCCCGGAGCTGCTCTTCGGTGCTGCATTTGGCAAGGGGCGTCACGATCTCCAGCGCGGCGTCATAGGCGGCCTGGAGCTGGGCCTCCGTCAGGTTTTTGCTGAGGCTCTTGCGGTTTGCCAGCTTGTCTGCCGACACCGGCTCGAAGGGGGCCTTCTCCATGGTGATGGCCTTGCGCAGGGAGGCGTCCGCCATACGGCTGGCGATGGCCGCCGCCGCGCCGCGGGTGATGCGGCTGTCTGGCGTGAAGGTGCCCTTGGCGTCGTTCCCCGTCAGAACGCCGGCGCGGTACAGCCGGTAAACGGCGTCATAGTAACTGGCTCCGGTCTTTACATCCGGGATGGCCCCGTCCTCGATGTCGCTGATCTGGGGCAGCGCCCGGTCCGGCAGGGAAGCGCCGAGAAGCACGGCGTAGTCCGCCCGGCTGATGGGGACGTTGTAGGCGGCGAAGTCCTTCGTGACGATGCCGCAGCGCTTGGCATAGTCCAGATACGGCTGGTACCAGGGGGACGAGGCGGGGAACCGGGCGCCGTCGTTGTAGTACATGCTGTGCAGGCGGCAGGCGATGACCAGGGCCTGGGCGACGCTCAGGCTGCCGCCGGGGGAAAAGGAGGCGGCGGTCGTGCCGTTCATGATGCCGTACTCATAGACGGTCTGCACGTTGGCGTCGCACCAGCTGCCGGGGGGCACGTCGGCGAACTGCCCCGGCGTGTAGGTATAGACCTTTTGAAAGCCTTCGCCCGCCGCCAGGACAGGGACGCAGAGGGACAGCGCCAGGGCCAGGGAGAGAAGAAGCGAAACGGCCTTTTTCATGTGCCGGACCTCCTTGCATTTTTTCCTGCCCCGATTGTACACCCCTGCCGGGGAAAGCGCAAGCCTCCGGGGGAGCCAGCCTCCGCCGTGCCGCGCCGCCGGCGTCCGTCATACAATAGTAACGGAAAGGAGGCTTTGAATTGTGGACTATTACCTTTTGCTCGCCCGCAGCGTGACCCGCGCTCAGCGGATGGACGCGGAGCTGCGCAAGCGGGGCGTGACGGCGGAGTTGGTCCGGGCGCCCGCGGGGCTGACGGAAAAGGGCTGCGCTTACGCGCTGAAGCTGCCCCGGCGGCGCTATGCCGCGGCGATGCAGATCCTGCAGGAAACAGGGCAGACGCCCTTTGAGATATTTTATGTAGACGGCGAGGAAGTGAGAGAGGTGCGGCCATGATCTTCTTCGACAGCGCGGCCACCACCTTCCAGAAGCCGCCCCAGGTCCGCCGGGCGGTCCTGCGGGCCATGGAGGAGATGAGCTCCCCGGGCCGCGGCGGCTACCGGCAGGCCGCGGCCGCGGCGGAAACGGTGTATGCCTGCCGCCAGGAGCTGGCGGAGCTGTTCCATGTGGCGGACCCGGAGCGGGTGGTCTTCACCATGAACGCCACCCACGGCCTCAATATCGCCATCCACAGCCTGCTCTCGGAGGGAGGCCACGCGGTGATCTCCGGCTATGAGCACAACGCCGTGACCCGCCCCCTGGGGAGCATAAGCGCCGCGGAGGTCACCGTGGCGGAGGCGCCCCTGTTTTCCCCGGAGCGGACGCTGGAGGCCTTTTCCTCCGCCATCCGGAGGGACACCCGGGCGGTGATCTGCACCCACGTTTCCAACGTCTTCGGCGACGTGCTGCCGGTGGAGGAGCTGGCGGCGCTGTGCCGGGAAAAGGGCGTGCCTCTCCTCATCGACGCGTCCCAGTCGGCGGGCTCGCTGCCGCTGGATTTTGACGGCCTGGGGGCGGCCTTCGCCGCCATGCCGGGGCACAAGGGGCTGTACGGCCCCCAGGGCACCGGGGTGCTGCTGTGCCAAAGCGCGGAGATCGCAAAACCCCTGCTCCACGGCGGCACGGGCAGCTTTTCACGGGAGCCGGCCATGCCGGAGGAGCTGCCGGAGCGCCTGGAGGCCGGCACCCACAACGTCCCCGGCATCGCCGGCCTGCGCCAGGGCGTCCGCTTCGTGCGGGAGCTGGGGCCGGCCCGCATCCACGCCCACGAGCGCCTTCTGCTGCACAGCGCGGCGGAGGGCCTGCAGAGGATACGGGGCGTGCGGGTCTTCGCCGCGGCGGAGGAGCGGCGGCAGTATTCCGTCCTCTCCTTCACGGTGGAGGGGCTTCCCGGCGAGGAGGTGGCGCGGCGGCTGGCCAGGCGCGGAGTCTGCGTCCGGGCGGGGCTGCACTGCGCGCCCCTGGCGCACCGCAGCGGCGGCACGCTGGAGGACGGAACGGTGCGTCTGAGCTTTTCCGCCTTTAACACCCAGGCGGAAGTTATGAATTTTTTGAAAATAATGAGAGAAATTTCGGGCTGAAACTCTTTTGCGACAAGGGTTTATCTTGCTTTTTTCACTAAAATCATATAGAATAATTATAACTATTGCCATAAGGGGTGAAATGCATGGAAGTGCTGGGCAACATGATCCGATACCTGACGCTGGGAGACGTCTTGGATGTGGCCATCATGGCGTTTCTGGTGTACAAATTGCTGGGTCTTGTCCACAGGACGCCGTCGTCCAACCTGCTCAAGGGCGTGGGGCTGTTCGTTCTGGCGCTCTGGCTCTCCTCTCTGCTGGGGCTCCATGGCATCAACTATATTCTGAACCATCTGGTGGAGTGGGGCGTTCTGGCCCTGATCATCCTCTTCCAGCCGGAGATCCGAAAGATATTGGAGCGGGTGGGCAGCCAGCAGATCCGCTGGCTCCCCTTCCTGGAGAAAAGCCATCCCACCGGCACGGTGGAGGCCGCCATCGCGCAGACCGTCATGGCCTGCGAGGATATGTCCAAGAGCCGCACCGGCGCGCTGATCGTCTTTGAACGGGAAATGAGCCTGGACGAGATGGCCCGCAGCGGGACGGAGCTGGACGCGGAGGTGTCCGGGGAGCTGCTGAAGAACATTTTCTTCGTCAAGGCCCCCATGCACGACGGCGCGGTGATCATCCGCAACGGGCGCGTCCTGGCGGCAGGCTGCATGCTGCCGCTGTCCACCAATGTGAACCTCAGCCGGGACCTGGGCATGCGGCACCGGGCCGGCATCGGTATGAGCGAAAACGCGGACTCGGTGGTGGTCATCGTCTCGGAGGAGACGGGCGGTATCTCCGTCGCCATCGGCGGGATGCTGAAGCGCCACCTGAAGCCGGAAATGCTGGAAAACATCCTGCGCAACGAGCTGTTGCCGCAGGACACGCTGGAAAAGGACGAGCCGGAGTGGAAGAGGCTGTGGCTCCAGTGGTGGCGGAAGGAGGACGACAATGAAGAAGCTTGACGGCAGAAAAGCGGTGAAGGTCGCCCTGTCCATCCTGGTGGCCGTCTGCATCTGGCTTTATGTGGGCAGCGTGGACTCCACCGAGATCATCGCGCGGGCGAAGGACGTCCCCGTGGTCTTCATCGGGGAGGAGGGCACCCTGGCCAACCGCGGCCTCATGGTGGTGGAGAGCTCCGCCGAGACGGTGGACCTGAAGCTGCGGGCCCGCCGGAACGTGCTGTACGATCTGGACACCCGGGACCTTCGGATCATTGTGGACCTGCGGGACATCACTGAGACGGGGAGCTACTCCCTGGGCTATACGGTGGAGTATCCCAGCAACGTGCAGAAGAGCCAGATCACCATCGATTCCGCCTCGGCGTACGCCATCAACGTGACCATCGGGGAGCTGTATAAGAAGACGGTGGATCTGAAGTACGACATCACTGGCACGGTGCCGGAGGGCTATCTCCTGCAGGAGCCGGTGACCACGGTGGAGACGCTGGAGATCCACGGCCAGCAGGAGGATGTGATCCGGGTCAGCTACGCCAAGGTGAGCTATGACGTCAGCGGCTGCACCGCCTCGGTGAACGAGATGGTGGACTTCCAGTTCTATGACAGCGCCAACCAGCCCCTGGAGGGCGTGACCATATACGCCGACCAGGCGAAGGTGCCGCTGAATATCCCCATCTATAAGCAGAAAGAGATCAGCCTGAAGGCCTCCCTCATTGAGGTGGCGGGCCTCCGCGCCGGCGACGTGGTGGCCACGGTGCTGCCCCAGCGGCTGCTCATCGCGGGCGAGAGCTACGTGGTGGAGGACCTGGAGGAGCTGCTGGTGGCGGAGATCGACCTGGGCGAGATCAGCGGCAGTGTGAACAAGACCTTCCCGCTGCAGCTGCCCGACGGCGTCATCAGCGTGGACGGCGTCACGGAGGTGACGGTGAACATCACGCTGAAGAGCAGCATCGATACCCGGGAATTCACCACCTCCAACTTCAGCACGGAGCATGTGCCGGACGGCATGACGGCCACGGTGCTGGGCGAGAGCCTGACGGTGACGCTCCGGGGCAAGAACCTCGCCCTGGACAAGGCGGACGCGGCGGATATCCTGGTCATCGCGGACGTGGCCGGCATCTCGGCCCCCGGCCGGTATTCGGTGACGGCGGTGGTCCGCTACGAAGGGGAGGAGGACCTGGGCGTCATAGGCAGCTACCAGGTGACTGTGGAGCTGCGGGACCAGGAGGAGACTCCCCAGACATAAAGAAAGGCGAGTAAGGCTATGATACAGACGGCAACCGTGCAGAGGATACTGGATAACGGCATGGCGGAGATCGCGGTACCCCGCAAATCCGCCTGCGGACACGACTGTGAGGAGTGCGCCGGCTGCGGCGTCGCCGGCTCCGCCGTCACCGCCCAGGCGCGCAACCCCATCGGCGCCAAGGCGGGCGACAAGGTGGTGGTGGAGAGCAGCACCCGGCAGCTGCTGGGCATCGTGGCGCTGGTGTACTGCGTGCCGGTGGCGCTGTTTCTGGCGGGCTATTTCCTGAGCGGCGGCCTCGTCTCCGGCGAGGGCGCCCGCTACGCCGTCGCTGTCGCGGGCTTCCTGGCGGGGCTGGCGCTGGCGGTGCTGTATGACCGGTGGATGAAGAAAAAGGGCAGCCTCTGCCACACCATCGTGCGGACGCTCAACTGATGTTCGGGTATGTACTCCCCTCCCGCGGACGGCTTACCGCGGAGGAGCAGGCGGCCTTTCAGGCCATGTACTGCGGCCTGTGTCACACCCTGCGGGAGGAATACGGCTTCACCGCCTCCCTGATCCTGAACTATGATCTGACCTTCCTGGCGGTGCTGCTCTCCCCGGGCGAGCCGCCTGCGGTGCGCTGCCGCCGCTGCGCGGCGCATCCCTGTAAGAAGCGCTGCGCCGCGGAAAAGACGCCGGCGCTGCGCAAGGCCGCGGCCTGCAGCGTCATCCTCGCCTACTGGCAGGTGCGGGACGGCGTGGCGGACAGCCGGGGGCTGCGGGGGCTCAAATACCGTCTGGCGGAGCGGTTTCTCCGCCGGGCGTACCGCCGCTCTGCGGCGGACTGCCCCGCCTTCGACGAGGCCACCCGGCGGCAGCTGGCGGTCCTGGACGAGCTGGAGCGGGCGCGCTGCGAGACGCTGGACGAGCCGGCGGACGCTTTCGCGCTGCTGTTGGCGGGCGTGGCGGAGGAGCTGGAGGATGAGCGGCAGCGCCGGGTGTACCGGCAGCTTTTATACCACATGGGGCGGTGGATCTACCTGGTGGACGCGGCGGACGACCTGGAAAAGGACTGCGCCGGCGGGAACTACAACCCTCTTTTGCTGCGCTACGGACTCAGGGAAGGGAAGCTGACGGAGGAGGCCAAAAGCGCCTTCGCCGCCACGCTGGACCAGTCCGTGCGGCAGATGGCGGCGGCCTTTGAGCTTTGGGACTTCGGGTGCTGGACGGGGCTGCTGCGCAGCACCTTCTACGAGGGCCTGTACCAGGTGGGAAACGCGGTGCTGGCGGGGACCTTCCATAAAAGGACCCGCGGGCGCGGCGATCAGAGTAAAAACACAGAGGACAGAGTATGAACGACCCTTACAAAGTTTTGAACGTATCCCCCAGCGCGTCGGACGAGGAGGTCAAGAAGGCCTACCGTGACCTGGCCCGGAAGTACCACCCCGACAACTACCATGACAACCCCCTGGCGGACCTGGCGCAGGAAAAGATGAAGGAGATCAACGCCGCCTACGAGGAAATCCAGCGCCAGCGCAACGGCCGCGGTCCCGCCGCCTCCTCCGCCGGGAGCTACGGCGGCAGCCGCAGCGGCGGCTACGGCGCAGGCTACGGCGGCTATGGCGGTTACGGCAGCTACGGGGGCTACGGCGGCAGCTATGGGGAATACAGCAATTCCTCGGTGTTCCAGCAGGTGCGTATCGCCATCTCCCGGGGAGACCTGACCCGGGCGGAGGGCTTGCTGAACGCCACCGACGACCACGGCGCCGAGTGGAACTTTCTCAAGGGGACCGTTTGCTACCGCCGGGGCTGGATGGACCAGGCGAAGCGCTATTTTGAGACCGCCTGCCAGATGGACCCGGGGAACGCCGAGTACGCCAGGGCCCTGTCCATGATGAAGGACAGCGGCTACCAGCCGGAGGGCTACGGCAGCGTCACCACCGAGGACTGCGGCGGCAGCACCTGCGCGCGGGCCTGCGCGGCGGCGATCTGCTGCAACGCCATCGGCGGCGGGATGTACTGCCTGCCCTGCGCCTGCTGAAATGAACCGGGACGGCCCAGCGCCGCCCCGTGGGGAGAGAAAGGAAACTGAGGATGATCAAGAGCATGACCGGCTACGGCCGGGGAAAGCAGCTGCTGCACGGCCGGGATATCACCGTGGAGGTGCGCAGCGTCAACAACCGCTATCTCGACTGCACCGTGAAGATGCCCCGTAGCTACGCCTTCGCGGAGGAGGCGGTCAAGTCCGCCGTGCAGAAGGCGGTCTCACGGGGCAAGGTGGACGTGTTCATCACCGTGGACTCCACCGGCGCGGAGGAGTCCGTGGTGCAGGTGAACGAGCCCCTGGCGAGAAGCTATATCGCCGCTCTGCGCCGGCTCTGTGAGCTGGGCGAAGGGATGGTGAAGGGCGACTGCCGCGCCACCGACCTGGCCCGCCTGCCGGACGTGCTCACCGTCACCAAGGCGGAGGAGGATATAGAGACGGTCTCCGCCGACCTCTGTGCCGTGCTGGAGGAGGCGCTGGCGGGCTATAACGCTATGCGCGCTTTGGAGGGGAGGAAGCTGGCGGAGGATATCGGCGGCCGCCTGACGCGCATCGAGACGCTCACCGCCCAGGTGGAGGAGCGCTCCCCCGAGACGGTGCGGGAGTACAGGGAGAAGCTGGAGAGCCGCATGAAGGAGGTGCTGCAGAGCACCACCATCGACGAGAGCCGCATTCTGACCGAGGCCGCCATTTTCGCGGACAAGGTGGCGGTGGACGAGGAGACGGTGCGGCTGCGCAGCCACGTCTCCCAGCTCCGGGGCATGCTGCAGGCGGAGGAGCCCGTGGGGCGGAAGCTGGACTTCCTCATCCAGGAGGTCAACCGCGAGTCCAACACCATCGGCTCCAAGTGCAGCGATGTTTCCATCGCCCGCGTGGTGGTGGAGCTGAAGGCCGAGGTGGAGAAGATCCGCGAGCAGGTCCAGAACATCGAGTGACGGAGGCGGCGTATGAAGCTCATCAGCATCGGCTTTGGCAGCATGGTCTCCGCGGAGCGCATGGTGGCCGTCATCTCGCCGGACAGCGCGCCGGTGAAGCGGCTGATCCAGGAGTCCCGGGAGCGGGGCATGCTCATCGACGCCACCTACGGCCGCAAGACCGCCTCCGTGTTCATCATGGACAGCGGGCACGTGGTGCTCTCGGCCCTGGCGGCAGAGAAGATCGCCGCCCGGGCGGGACTGGACGTGCCGCAGGAGGAATAGTGTGGAGCGCCGCCCTGTCCGGCGGCGAAATGGGAGATCGACATGGGAAGAGGAAAGACTTTTATCGTTTCCGGCCCTTCCGGCGTCGGAAAAAGCACCATCCTGCATAAGCTGTTTGAGAGACGGAAAAACCTGTACTTTTCCGTCTCCGCCACCACCCGTCCGCCCCGGGAGGGGGAGGCGGACGGTAAGGATTACCACTTCATCTCCGTGGAGCGCTTCCGCAGCCTGATCCGGGAGGACGCGTTTCTGGAGTACGCCGAGTTCGTGGGGAACTTCTACGGCACGCCCAAGCGCTTCGTGGAGGAGGCCATGGACCGGGGGGAGGACGTGATCCTGGATATCGAGCTTCAGGGCGCGAACCAGGTGCATCAGAAGATGCCGGAGGCCGTCCGCATCTTCATCCTGCCCCCCTCCATCCGGGAGCTGGAGCGCCGGCTCGTCAGCCGCGGCACTGAGACGGCGGAGAAGATCCAGGGCCGGCTCATCCGGGCCCAGGTGGAGTTTGACAGCGCCCACACCTACGATTACATCGTGATCAATGACGACATCGGACACGCAGTGGACGAACTGGACGCCATTATGACGGCGGAGCACTGCCGGGCGGAGGAACGCGCGGCGGAATTCCGGCTGCAATAAAGGAAACACTGTTTTTATAGAAGCGGACCGGCCCAAAGCCGGACAAAAAGAAAGGAAGAGACCTCATATGATGCTTTATCCCTCTATCTCCAGCCTGACCAAGCACGTGCCCGACCGCTATTTCCTGGTGAACGTGGTGGCGCGCCGCGCCCGCCAGATCTCCGAGGACGCGGAGCAGGAGGGCGTACAGCTGCAGGAAAAGGCTGTGACCCTGGCCATCAACGAGGTGGCTGCCGGCCAGATCGACGCCGGGAGCATCCAGTTCAAGTAAGGCGGGAAAAGCGGCGGAAAGGGGGGAACGGCGTTGGAAACAGTGCGCACGGCAAAGGTCGCGGTTTCCGCCGTCCCCTATTTTATCGACCAGCCCTATGACTATCTCATCCCGGAGGAGCTGGCGGCCCGGGCCGTTCCCGGCGTGCGGACGGTGGTCCCCTTCGGGCGGGGCAACCGCCCGGCGGAGGGCTTCATCCTGGAGGTAGGCCTCCGGGAGAAGGGCCGCAAGTGCAAGGCCCTGCTGGAGGTGCTGGACGACGCGCCCGTGCTGGACGCCGCCGGCATCCGCCTGGCCTTCTGGCTGCAGGAGCGCTACTTCTGCACCTTTTACGACGCCCTCAAGACCGTTCTCCCCGCTGGACTCTGGTACCGCTTTCGGGAGCTGTACCGCTTATCAGACGGCGTGACGGCGGAGGCCGCCCTGGCGGCGGCGAAGTCCGCCGGAGAGCGGGCGGTGCTGGAGGCACTGCTGGACCGCGGCGGCGAAGGGGAGACGGAGGAGCTGAAGGCCCTCTGCGGCGAGAAGGCGCCCGCCGCCCTGCGGGCCCTGGCCGAGCGGGGCGTTCTTGTCAGCGAGACGGTGGCCCTGCGCAAGGTGGGGGACAAGGCGGCGAAGGTCGCGACCCTCGTCATGGACGCGGAGGAAGCCATGGCTCTCGTGGAGCCGAAAAAGCGCAGCGCCCCGGTGCGGTATGAGGCGGTGAAGCTGCTCTGCACCCTGGGCAGCGCCGCGGTGAGCGAGCTTTGCTACTTCACCGGCGCCAGCATGCAGACCCTGCGGAGCCTGGAAAAGGCGGGGGTGCTGGCCTTCAGCGAGGCGGAGCGGCTCCGTGTCCCGGCGGTAGAGCGGGACGAAAGCGCCCCGGACATTGTATTGAATGAGGAGCAGCAGGCGGCCTATGAGGGCATCGTGCGGCTCATGGAGGGAAAGGAAGGCTCGGTGAGCCTGCTGCAGGGCGTCACCGGCAGCGGCAAGACCCAGGTCTACCTCCGGCTGGCACAGCATGCGGTGGACAGCGGCAGGACCGCCATGGTGCTGGTGCCGGAGATCGCCCTGACCCCGCAGCTCATGGCGAAGTTCTCCGCCTATTTTGGGGAGAAGGCCGCCATGCTCCACAGCTCCCTCGGCATCCCGGAGCGCTATGACCAGTGGAAGCGCATCCGCCGGGGCGAGGTGAAGGTGGTGCTGGGCACCCGCAGCGCGGTGTTCGCCCCGCTGCAGGACCTGGGCCTCATCGTTATGGATGAGGAGCAGGAGGGGAGCTACCAGTCGGAAAACCCGCCCCGGTATCACACCCGGGATGTGGCCAAATACCGGGCCGCGAAGGACGGCGCCGCTCTGGTCCTGGGCTCCGCCACCCCGTCGGTGGAGAGCGCCTATCAGGCGAAGCAGGGGGTGTACCACCACTTCCTCCTGCGGCGCAGGTTCAACGAGCGGGCGCTGCCGCAGGTGGTGACGGCGGATATGCGCCGGGAGCTGAGAAACGGCAACGGCGGCACCATCAGCGCCCTGCTCGAAGAGGAGCTGCGGCGGAATCTTTACCACGGAGAGCAGAGCATCCTTTTATTGAACCGCCGCGGCAGCAGCCGCATGCTGGTGTGCGGCGAGTGCGGCGCGGTGCCGTACTGTCCCAGGTGCAGCGTACCGCTGACCTATCACTCCGCTAACGGGCGGCTCATGTGCCACTACTGCGGCCACAGCGAGCCGGCGGAGGAGCGCTGCGGCGTCTGCGGCGGGCAGCGAAAGCCCATCGGCTTCGGCACCCAGAAGGTGGAGGAGGAGCTGCGGGAGAAATTCCCCAAGGCGGAGATCCTCCGCATGGACGCGGACACCGTCAACGCGAAGAACACCCACGAAAAGCTGCTGGCCCGCTTTCAGGAGGAGAAGATCCCCATCCTCCTGGGGACGCAGATGGTGGCCAAGGGCCTGGACTTCGAGAACGTGACGTTGGTGGGCGTGCTCAGCGCGGATCTGTCGCTGTATGTGGACAGCTTCCGCGCCGCGGAGCGGACCTTCCACCTGCTGACCCAGGCGGTGGGACGCAGCGGCCGGGGCGAAAAGCCGGGCCGCGCCGTGATTCAGACCTTCACGCCGGAAAACGACGTGATCGAGAGCGCCTGCCGGCAGGACTATGAGCGTTTTTATGAAGGCGAGATCCGCCTGAGAAAGCTCCGGGGAGACCCGCCCTTCG
This sequence comes from Oscillospiraceae bacterium, assembly GCA_051867635.1. Taxonomy (GTDB): domain Bacteria; phylum Bacillota; class Clostridia; order Oscillospirales; family Oscillospiraceae; genus RGIG5472. Next base: position 21,728 of record JBJDYT010000005.1, on the reverse strand, counting down.
CAGACCTCTTTACCCTCACGGTCTCCGGACCGGAGGAGGAGCAGGTGCGGCGGGCGGTATACCAACTGCGCGGCGCGCTGGAGGAGACCTTCTCCGCGGCGCCCTTCGCCCCCGGCTACGAGGTGGTGGGGCCGGCCCCCGCCCCTGTTGTGAAAGTAAACAACCGCTTCCGCTATCGCATTTTGCTGGCGGGGCGGAACCATAAGGCGGTGCGCGACGCGATCCGCTACTATCTCGTGACCTTCCACCGGCAGAAAGAGAACCGGGGGATGAGCCTGACGGTGGACTGCAACGCGCCGGATTAAAACAAAGGAGTAGAAGTCTATGGCGCTGAGAAAGATCATGCTGGAGGGGGAACCCTGCCTGGCGAAGAAATGCCATCCGGTGACGGAATTCAACAAGAAGCTGCACGACCTGCTGGACGACATGGCGGAGACCATGGTGGACGCCCAGGGCGTGGGCCTGGCGGCCCCGCAGGTGGGCATACTGCGCCGCGTGGTGGTGGTCATGGATGAAAACGACGAAGTCATCGAGCTGGTGAACCCGGAGATCGTCCACACCGAGGGTGAGCAGACCGGGCTGGAGGGCTGCCTCAGCATCCCCGGCAAGTTCGGAGAGGTGACACGTCCCATGGTGGTGCGCGTCCGGGCCCAGGACCGGGACGGCTGCTGGTTCGAGGTGGAGGACGAGGGGCTCACCGCCCGGGCCTTCTGCCATGAGCTGGAGCATCTGGACGGCCACCTGTTCAACGAGCATGTGGACCGCTATCTGACGGACGCGGAGATCCGTCACTACTACGAAGGGGACGACAAGGCATGAGGATCCTGTTCATGGGCACGCCGGCGTTTGCGGTGGCGTCCCTGCAAGCGCTGCGGGAGGCGGGGCACCAGCTTTGCGGCGTATTCACCCAGCCGGATAAGCCCCGGAACCGGGGCATGAAAATGAGCTTTTCTCCTGTAAAGGAATATGCCGTTACAGCAGGCATCCCCGTATACCAGCCGCTGAAGATGAAGGACGGCGAGGCCTACGCCCTGGTGCAGGAGCTGCAGCCGGAGCTCATCGTGGTGGCGGCCTACGGGAAGATATTGCCGGAGGATATTCTAAACTATCCCAGGCACGGCTGCATCAACGTCCACTCCTCGCTCCTGCCGAAATACCGCGGGGCGGCCCCCATCAACTGGGCGCTGCTGAACGGAGAGACGGAGACGGGCGTCAGCATCATGTATATGGAAAAGGGCCTGGACACCGGCGACATCATCGCCCAGGCCGCGACTCCCATCGTGCCGGAGGAGGACGCGCTGCAACTGACGGAGCGTCTGGCGGCCCTGGGGGCGGAGACGCTGCTGAGCGTGGTGGCGGCCATGGAAGCGGGGGAGGCCATCCCCCGGCGGAAGCAGGACGAGAGCAAGTCCTCCTACGCCTCTATGCTTTCCCGGGAAATGTCCCCGGTGGACTGGAACAGGCCCGCCCGGGCGGTCGTCGACCAGATCCGGGGCCTGATCCCCTGGCCCTGCGCCACGGCGGAGCTGGCCGGGGTGCGGGTGAAGCTGTTCCGCGCGGAGCCGGGGGAGAAGACCTCCGCTGCGCCGGGAAGCGTCACCCGGGTGCTGAAGGACGGCGTGGAGGTGGCCTGCGGCGACGGCCGGGGCGTCATCGTCCGGGAGCTGCAGGCGGAGGGCGGCCGCCGCATGGCGGCGGGGGATTACCTCCGGGGCCATCCCATCCGCCTTTGAGTTTTGAAGAAAACGAGGGACCTGTATGCCTTATTACTATTACGGCGGTGGCGTGGATTACAGCTACCTACTTTTCCTGCTGCCGATCTTCCTCTTCACCCTCTGGGCGCAGCTGAAGGTCAGCGGCAGCTACCGGAAATATAACGCCGTGCGCAACGCCCGGGGCATGACCGGGGCGGAGGCCGCCATGGCGGTGCTGCGCTATCACGGCGTCCAGGACGTGGGGGTCGCCATGACCCGGGGGACGCTGACGGACCATTACGATCCCCGCAGCAACACCATATATCTCTCCGAGTCCGTGTACCATGCTCCCACCATCGCGGCGGTGGGCGTGGCGGCCCATGAGGCGGGCCACGCCGTGCAGTACGCGCAGGGGTACCTTCCCGTCCGTATCCGGACGGCCATCCTGCCGGTCTGCAATTTCGGCTCCCAGTTCGCCTTCGTCGCCCTGTTTCTGGGGCTGATCCTCTATAGCCAGCGGCTGCTGTTTCTGGGCATCATCCTCTTTGCCCTGGCGACGCTGTTCCAGCTCGTCACCCTGCCGGTGGAGTTCAACGCCTCCCGCCGGGCCCTCGCCACCATCGAGGACGGCGGCTTCCTGACGGAGGAGGAGTACCGTGGCGCGAGAAAGGTGCTGTCCGCGGCGGCCATGACCTATGTGGCGGCGCTGCTGACGAGCCTTGCCCAGCTGCTGCGCTATCTGCTCATCTTCCTCGGCCGGGGCGGCGGCAGGAGAGACCGCCGATGAGCCGTTCGCCGCGGGACACCGCCCTTCTTGTGCTGAGCGCCTGCCGGGACCTGGGAGCCTGGTCGGACGGGAGCCTCAAAAAGGCCATCGCCCGGGACGGACTGGACAGCCGGGACGCCGCCTTTGCGAGCCGCCTTTGCTACGGCGTGCTGCAAAACCGGGCCATGCTGGACCAGCGGCTGGGCCTGTACTGCACCCAGCGGGTGGACCATCTGGAGCCGGCGGTGCGGGAGGTGCTGCGCCTGGGGGCGTATCAGCTTTTGCTCATGGACCGGGTGCCGGACAGCGCCGCCGTCAGCGAGAGCGTGGAGCAGATCCGCCGGGCGGGACGGCCCCAGGCGGCGGGCCTCGTGAACGCCGTGCTGCGGAAGCTCGCGGCCAACAAGGCGCAGCTCCCGCCCATCGAGGGGCGCACACCGGCGGAGACGATGGCTATCCGTTACAGCCATCCCCACTGGCTGACACTGCGGCTGATCTCCCTGCTGGGGGCGGAGGAGGCGGAGCGCTTCCTCGCGGAAAACAACCGTCCCGCCCCTATGACGGTCCAGACGAATCCCTTGAAAACAACGCCGGAGGCGCTGCGGCAGGAGCTGACGGACGCCGGCGTCACGGCGGAGCCGCACCCCTGGATGCCGGGCTGCTTTGAGCTCTCCGGCAGCGGCGACCTGGAAAAGCTGGAGGCTTTTCAGACCGGGCGCTTCACCGTGCAGGACCCGGCGGCCCGGCTGGTGAGCATGGCGGCGGGGCTTCGCGGCGGCGAATTCGTGATAGATACCTGCGCCGCGCCGGGAGGGAAGTCCTTCGCCGCGGCCATGGAAATGGGAAACAAAGGCCGCATCCTCTCCTGCGACGTACACGCCCATAAGCTGAAGCTCATCGAAAGCGGTGCGGCGCGTTTGGGCGTGACCATCATCGAAACGGTTCAGGCGGACGGGCGCGAGCCGAAACAGGAATTGCTGGGCACGGCGGACGCGGTCATCGTGGACGCGCCCTGCAGCGGCCTCGGCATCATCCGCAAGAAGCCCGATATCCGCTATAAGGACCCGAAAGCCCTGCAAAACCTGCCCGCCGTGCAGTCCGCCATTTTGCGGAACGCGGCGGCCTACGTCCGTCCCGGCGGCGTGCTGCTCTACTCCACCTGCACCATCCTGCCGGAGGAGAACGGGGGCGTGACGGAGGCGTTTTTGCAGGCCCATTCGGCGTTTCAGCGGGAGGCCTTCGCCCTGCCCTTCGGCGGCGAGGCGGCGGAGATCACTCTCTGGCCCCAGCGCCACCGCTGCGACGGCTTTTACATCTGCAAAATGAGGAAGAGTGCGCTATGACCGATATCAAATCGCTGACGCTGGAGGAGATCACGGCCCTGCTGCAGGAGCTGGGGCAGCCGGCCTTCCGCGGCAAGCAGGTGTTTACCTGGCTCCACCGGGGCGTCACGAGCTTCGAGGAGATGAGCAATCTCCCCAAATCCTTGCGGGAAGAACTGGGGCGGCGCTGCTATATCACCGCCCCGAGGGTGGCCCGCAAGCAGGTCTCCCGGCTGGACGGGACCGTCAAATACCTGTGGGAGCTCGGGGACGGCAACTGCATCGAAACGGTCCTGATGCAGTACCGCCACGGCAACACCGTCTGCATCTCCTCGCAGGTGGGCTGCCGCATGGGCTGCAAGTTCTGCGCCTCCACCATCGCCGGAAAGGTGCGGGACCTGGCCCCTTCGGAGCTGCTGGACCAGGTGCTGTTCACACAGCTGGATTCCGGCCTCGCCATTTCGAACATCGTCCTCATGGGCATCGGCGAGCCGCTGGATAACTACGACAACGTCCGCCGCTTTCTCACGTTGGTGAACCATCCCGACGGGCTCAACATCGGCATGCGGCACATCTCCCTTTCCACCTGCGGCGTGGTGCCGGGCATCCGCCGCCTGGCGGAGGAGGACTTGCAGCTGACGCTTTCCATTTCGCTCCACGCCCCGGACCAGGAGACCCGCGCCGCCATCATGCCCGTGACGCGGGCCTACGACGTGGACACGCTGCTGGAGGCCTGCCGGGAATATTTTCAAAAGACCGGGCGGCGCATCTCCTTTGAGTACGCCATGATCGACGGCGTGAACGACAGCGACGAGAAGGCGGACCTGATCGCGAAGAAGCTCAGGGGAATGCCCGCCCATGTGAACCTCATCCCCCTCAACGAGGTGGAGGAGAGCCCGCTGAAGCCCAGCCGCCGGGTGGCGGCGTTTCAAAAGCGGCTGGAGAGCCACGGCCTCACCGCCACGGTGCGGCGGAAGCTCGGCGGCGATATCGACGCCTCCTGCGGGCAGCTCCGCAGGAAGGCCATGAAGGAAGAAGAAAAGGAGGCGACGGTCCAATGATGCAGGTATGGGGGCTGACGGACATCGGCCTGGTACGGCGGGACAATCAGGACGCCTACGCGGCGGAGTATCACCAGCCGACGGACCATCTGGTCTGCGTGGTGTGCGACGGCATGGGCGGCATCAGGGGAGGCCATCTCGCAAGCCGCATCGCGGTGGACACCTACATGGAGGAGATGAAGAAGATCCTCCGGCGGGACATGACCCCCTCGCAGCTGCGCCAGGCCTCGGCCTACGCGGTGGCCCTGGCCAACGACGCGGTGTACGAGAAGGCCCAGGAGCTGGAGGAGTACCGGGGCATGGGCACCACGCTGGTGGCGGCGGTGAGCTTTGACAGCGGCGTGGTGGTGAGCAACGTGGGCGACAGCCGGGCTTACCACATCTCGCCCGAGGGCATCCGCCGCATCACCCGGGACCACTCCCTGGTGGAGGACCTGGTGACCCGGGGCGACATCACGGAGGAGGAGGCCCGGGTGCATCCCAACCGCAACGTCATCACCCGCGCCCTGGGTCCGGAAAAGACCGAGGAGTGCGACGGGTATATCTGCGACCTCAAGCAGGGAGAATACATCCTGCTGTGCTCGGACGGCCTGGTGAACACGGTCTCCGACCAGGAGATCCTGTATGAGGTGATACACAACGGGGACACGGAGGGCTGCCTGAACCGGCTGCTGGCCATCTCCAAGAGCCGCGGCGCCGCCGACAACGTGACGGCTGTGCTGATGAGAATGGATTGAAAGGAGGGACTGTCATGGATCAGTACATAGGCAAGATGCTGGACAACCGCTATGAGATACTGGAGGTCATCGGCTCCGGCGGCATGGCCGTGGTCTACAAGGCCAAGTGCCACCGGCTCAACCGCATGGTGGCGGTGAAGATCCTCCGCAGCGAGCTGACGGAGGACGCGGATTTCCGCCGCCGTTTCCGCGACGAGTCCCAGGCCGTCGCCATGCTCTCCCACCCGAATATCGTCTCGGTGTACGACGTTTCCCGCGGCGGGGACACGGAGTATATTGTCATGGAGCTCATCGACGGTATCACGCTGAAGCAGTATATGGAGAAGCGCGGCCAGCTCAAGTGGGTGGAGGCGCTGCACTTCATCACCCAGATCATGCGGGGCCTGAGCCACGCCCACAGCCGGGGCATCGTCCACCGGGACATCAAGCCCCAGAACATCATGGTCCTGCGGGACGGCAGCGTGAAGATCGCCGACTTCGGCATCGCCTGCCTCTCCAATTCCGCCAACACCCTGACCCAGGAGGCCCTGGGCAGCGTCCACTATATCTCTCCCGAGCAGGCCCGGGGCGAGCGGGTCACCGCCCGCAGCGACATCTACTCCGCGGGCGTAGTGCTGTATGAGATGCTGACGAGCCGCCTGCCCTTTGAGGGGGACAGCGCCGTGGCCGTGGCGCTGCAGCACCTCTCCTCCATCCCCCTCTCCCCGCGGGAGGTGAATCCGGATATCCCGGAGTCGCTGGAGCTGATCTGCATGAAGGCCATGGCCCCCGACGCCGACCGCCGCTACCAGAGCGCCGACGAGATGATCGCCGCGCTGGAGGAGTTCCGCAAGAACCCGGATGTGAAGATGGACTTCTCCATGAAGGATTTGCACCCTGCGGAGCCGGACGACCCCACGAGCCCCCTGCCCGTGGCGGAGGTGAACCATATTTCCCGCACGGTGCGCAAGCAGAGCGCCTCGCGCCTGCCGGAGGACGATGACGGGGACGACGATGACAGCATCCGGTCCGTCAAGCGCCGGGGCAAGAAGCACAACGTCCTGATGATCGCGGGCCTGGTGGTGCTGGCGCTGGTGCTCCTGCTGGGCGTGGGCAAGGTGCTCATGTCCAGTCTCAGCGGCGGCAGCGGCATGATGGAGGTCCCGAACCTGATCGGCATGACCCTGGACGAGGCCAAGTCGGACGAGCGCATCCAGGGCATCTTTGAGATCGAGGTCATCGGCAACCGCGTCAGCGACAGGTACGAGGTAGGCCAGATCGTGGAGCAGGACCCCGGCAAGGGAGCCTGGAAAAAGCCCGGAGCCGTCATCGAGGTCTTCCTCAGCAGCGGCGACGGCAGCCAGGAGATGCCGGACCTGATCGGCGAGGACTATCAGGCCTCCCATGTGCTGCTGTCCAACATGAACCTGGGCCTGAAGGTGGAGAAGGATGAGGTGTACCACCCCACTATCGAGGCGGGCAAGATCGTCTCCACCATCCCCGACGCCGGGGAGGCCCTGAACGAGGGCAACACCGTCTACATCGTGGTGAGCAAGGGGCCGGAGCCGGTGCCCGTGACAGTGGTCTCCTTCCTGGGCCAGACGGAGGCGGAGGCCAAGCGCAACGCCGAGGCTCTGGGCCTGGTGGTGGGCGCCAGCAGCAGCCGCGAATCCAACGAGCCGGAGGGGACCGTCATCGAGCAGAGCATCCAGCCGGGCGACACGGTGGACTCCGGGACGGAGATCAGCTTCGTCATCAGCGAAGGTCCTCCCCCCAGCAGCGTGACCAAGCGCTACACCCTGCCGTTCTGGCAGTCGGACCAGATCCACGTGGTCATTGAGTTCGACGGGGAGGAAGTCTATAACGAAACGGTCAGCACCATGATGGGCTATGTGGAGTATACCTTCACCGGAAAGGGCAGCGGCCATCAGGTCAGAGTCTATTTCGACGATGTGCTGAACTATGATGAGGAGATCAATTTCCATTGAGAGGAAGGATACAAAAGGCCCTCAGCGGCTTCTACTATGTGGACACCGGTGAGGAGGTACTGACCTGCCGCGCCAGGGGCAAGTTCCGCCGGGAGGGCTGCAGCCCGCTCGTGGGGGACTTTGCCGAGGTGCGCGCCTTGGGCGGCGGAGAAGGCGTGGTGGAGGCGCTGGAGGAGCGGAAGAACGCCTTCCTCCGGCCCGCCGCCGCCAACATCGACCAGCTGGTGGTGCTGTGCGCGAACGTGAACCCTGTGACGGACCCGTACCTCATCGACCGGGTGGCCGCCATCGCCGCGCTGAAGGGCTGCAGGGTGGTGATCGGCGTCAACAAGTGCGACCTGGACAGAGGGGACGCACTGTATGAGACCTACACCGCCGCCGGCTTTCCCACGGTGCGGCTCAGCGCCGTCACCGGGGAGGGGCTGGAGGAACTGAAGGGATTGATCGCCGGCAAGCTTTCCGCCTTTACAGGGAACTCCGGCGTAGGAAAATCCAGCATTTTGAACGCCCTGCAGCCGGACTTCCACCTGAAGGTGGGCGAGGTGAGCGAGGCGCTGGGCCGCGGCCGCCACACCACCCGGCACACGGAGCTGTATAAGCTGGACTGCGGCGCGGAGGTCATCGACACCCCGGGCTTTTCCTCCTTTGAAACGGCGGAGATGAGCTGGGAGCTGAAGCAGCGCCTGCCGGAGACCTTCCGGGAGTTCGCGCCCTATCTGGACGGCTGCCGCTTTGTGGGCTGCAGCCATACCAAGGAGAAGGGCTGCGCGGTGCTGCAGGCGCTGCGGGAGGGGAAGATACAGCCCACCCGGCACAGGAGCTATGTGCGCCTGTACGAGGAGCTGAAGCCCCTGAAAGAGTGGGAATGCGCGCATAAGGAATGAAGAGAAGTCCCGTGGAGGGACTTCTCTCGCTATAGGGACGAAAGGAGGCGGGGATATGCTGCGGATCTGGACGGGCCGGGCCCGGTCGGGCAAGTCGGAGGCGGTGCTGCAGGCCATACGGGAGCTGGGGGACGGCAGCCGCCAGCTCCTCATCGTGCCGCAGTACGCCACCCACGAGACGGAGACGGAGCTTTGCCGCGCCTGCGGCGACACTGTCTCCCGCCACGCGGAGGTGCTGAGCTTTGAGAGCCTGGCGGAGCGGGTGCTGGCCAGCGCGGGCGGCCTCGGGACGGAGCTGGACGGCGGCGGAAAGCTGCTGACCATGCAGCGGACGCTGCAGGAGGTGGGGGGCAAGCTGCGCTTTTTCCGCCGCTCCTTTTTGAAGTCCGCCTTCCTCACCAGTCTCATCAGCCTGGCGGACGAGTTCCGCAACTACCGCGTCACACCGGAGCAGCTCATGGCCCGGGCGGAGGAGATCGGCGGCGAGACGGGGAAGAAGCTGCAGGATCTGGCCCTGATCACCGGCGTGTACGAGGCGAAGCTCCAAAGCGGCGGCGCGGACGCCCGGGACCGGGTCAGCCGTATGGCGGAGCTGCTTCCGGATGCCGGCTATGTCCGGGATGCGGACATTTTCCTCGACGGCATTTCCTACTTCAACGCCCAGGAGGAGCGCGCCCTCTCCGTCATGCTGCGCCAGAGCCGCACTGTCACCGTCACCATGCTCTTTGATCCCCAGGACCGAAGCGGCATTTTTGACGACACCGCTGCCACCATCGGGCGGCTGCGTATGCTGGCGAGGGAAAACGGGGCGCAGGTGGAGACGCGGCATTTTGAGGCCCCGCAGGCGGACGGCCCGCTGCCGTTTTTGGAGCGGCACTTTTTCGGCGGAAACGAAGCCTACGAGGGTGACTGCGCCGGCGCGGTGTCGGTGCTTTCCGCTCCCAGCGCCTACGCGGAGGCGGAGGCTGTGGCGGCGGAGATCCGCCGCTTGACCCGAGAGGGTTACCGCTACCGGGATATCGGCGTGGTGGCCCGGAACCTGGAGGAGTACCGCGGCACGCTGGAAACGGTGTTCCGGCGCTACGGCATCCCGTGCTATCTCGATGAGCGCAGCGACATTCTGGAAAAGCCGCTGATGACTCTGCTCTGCGCCGCACTGGAGGCGGTGAGCGGCGGGTATGAATACGAGGATATGTTCCGCTGGCTGAAGACGGGCCTTGGTCCCCTCAGCGACGCGGAGTGCGATATTCTGGAGAACTATGTGATCCGCTGGGAGATCCGGGGCAGTATGTGGATCCGGGAGACGGACTGGACCGCCCATCCGGAGGGCTACGGTGCGCGCTGGACGGAGGAGAGCCAGGCGGCCCTGCAGCGGGTGAACGAGCTGCGCCGCCGGGTGCGCCAGCCTCTCGCGGCTTTGGCGGAGGGGCTGAAAAACGCTGCCTGCGCCCGGGACATGGTGACGGCGGTCTACCGCTTTTTAGAGGCGCTGGAGGTGCCGCAGCAGCTGGAGACGCGGGTGCTGCGCTTCCAGCAGGCGGGGGAGCTGCAAAGCGCGGAGGAGTACAGCCAGCTTTGGAACATCCTCTGCGGCGTCATGGACCAGTTCGTGGAGATCCTGGGGGACAGCCCCATGGAGACGGCGGAGTTCAGCCGCCTTTTCCGCCTGATTTTGACCCAGTACCGGGTGGGCACCATCCCGGTGGCGCTGGACCAGGTGAAGGTAGGCGCCATGACCCAGAACGACCGCAAGACCGTGAAGTGCCTGTTCCTCATGGGCGCCAATGATGGTGTCATCCCCGCGCCCGTGGGCGCGGCGGGCCTTCTCACGGAGGAGGATCGGGAGCTGATGAGCGCGGGGGGCATCCGCCTCGCGCCGGGGGCGGAGGGCCGCTTCATTCTGGAGCTGCAGAACCTTTACGCCGCCCTGGCCCAGCCCACGGAGCGCATCATGGTGAGCTATCCCACCGCGGACGTCGCGGGGAGCGAGCTGCGGCCTGCTTTCGTGGTGTCAAGGCTTAAAAAGCTGTTTCCCGGGCTGTCCCTGCGTCAGGCGTCGGAGGCGGACGCCGCCGCGGCGCCCCTGCCCGCCCTGCAGGCGGCAGGGAGCTGGAAGGGCGGCAGGCTCTGGCGGTATTTCGCGGAAAAAGAGGCGTACGCGGAGGCTCTCGCGGCCATGGACCGCGCCGCCGCTGTGGAGCGGGGACGGCTCTCGCGAGAAGCGGTGGAGCTGCTCTACGGCAGCCGCCTGCGCATGTCCGCCTCCCGCATGGACAAGGTGCGCCAGTGCCACTACGCCTATTTCCTGCAGTACGGGCTGAAGGCGAAAAAGCGGGAGGTCTCCTCCTTCGACGCGCCGGAGATCGGCACATTCCTGCACTACCTGCTGGAAAACGTGACAAAGGAGGCGCAGAAGCGGGGCGGCTTTGCCAAGGTGGAGCAAGCGGAGCTGCGCCGGCTTACCGCCCTGTATACCGAGCGCTACGCGGAGGAGGAGCTGGGGGGCCTGCAGGAGAAAAACGCCCGCTTCCGCTATCTCTTCCGCCGCCTGCGGGAGCTGGCGGAGCGCATCGTGGAGAGTCTCGCGGCGGAGCTGGCGGAGTCGGATTTCGTGCCTCTCGCCTTTGAGCTCACCTTCAGCGACGGCGGCGACATCCCGGCCATCACCATTTCCGAGGGGGATAAGGAGCTGCAGGTGGTGGGCAAGGTGGACCGGGTGGACGGCTGGCTCCACGAGGGGCGGCTTTACCTCCGGGTAGTGGACTATAAGACGGGCAGGAAATCCTTTGACCTGGCGGATGTGCGCTACGGGCTGAACCTGCAGATGCTGTTATACCTTTTCACTTTACAGTCACAGGGCGAGAGCCGCTTCGGCTATCCCATCGAACCAGCGGGCGTGCTGTACATGCCCGCCCGGGATACGCTGCTGCGACAGAGCCGCAATATCGGGGAAGAGGCGCTGCGCCACGCCTTCGAAAAAGAGATGACCCGCAGCGGCCTGGTGCTGTCGGACCCCGCCGTGCTGCGGGCCATGGAGCACAGCGCCCTGGAGAGCCCCTGCTATCTGCCCGTGCGGGTGAAGAAGGACGGGAGCCTTTCCGGCAGCCTTGCGGACGCGGAGATGCTGGGTTCTCTCGGCCGTCATGTGGAGCGGCAGCTCCGCGCCATTTTGCGGGAGATGGCGGCGGGGACCGTGGATGCGGACCCCTGCTGCCGCAGCGAGGAGGAAACGGCCTGCCGCTACTGCGACTTTTCCGCCGCCTGCCACTTTGAGGACGGCCGCGGCGGCGACCATCTGCGCTATATCCGCCCCGTGACCACGGAGGAGTTCTGGGCGGAGATGAGACAAAACGGGGAAGGGGGAGAGGTATGAGCGCTTTTCAGCTGTCGCCGGAGCAAAGAGAGGCGGTGGAGAACCGGGGCGGCACGCTGCTGGTCTCCGCCGCCGCGGGCAGCGGCAAGACCCGGGTGCTGGTGGAGCGGCTGTTCCGCTACATCACGGTGGAGCGCTGCGACGTGGACGATTTCCTCATCATCACCTTCACCCGCGCGGCGGCGGCGGAGCTGCGGGGCCGCATCGTGGAGGAGCTGAACCGCCGCCTGGCCGTGACGCCGGAGGATGGGCACCTGCGCCGCCAGCTGCTGCGGGTCTACCGCGCGGAGATCAAGACCATCGACGCGTTCTGCTCCTCCCTGATCCGGGAGAACGTGCATCTTCTGGAGGAAGACCGCCGGGGCGGACGGCTCACGGCGGATTTCCGTACGCTGGAGGAAAACGAGGCGGCGCTGCTGCGGGAGCGGACGCTGCAGCGGGTGCTGGAGGAGTACTATGAGCGCCGCGCGGAGAGCGGCGAGGGTACGCTCCTGGCGGATACCTTCGGCTATGGCCGCAGCGACGACGCCCTGACGGCGCTGATATTGGACCTGTACGATAAGATCCAGAGCCACGCCTATCCCCTGCGCTGGCTGGGGGAGGTGAAGCGGCAGTGGGAGGAGCTGCCGGAGATGGCGACGGACATGGTCTACGGGCGGGAGCTGCTGCAGCGCTTCGGGGAGAAGTGCGCCTATTTTTCCGCCCGCCTTCGCCGCGCGGCGGAGGACTTCGCGGATGTGCCAGCCCTGCAAAAGGGCTACGGCGGGCCTTTCCTGACTGCGGCGGCACGGCTTAAGGAGCTGGCGGCCCTGGCGGAGCAGGGAAACTGGGACGCTGTCGGCGCGTATCCCCTCGTTTTTGACCGCCTCGGCGCGGTGCGGGGCGGAGAGGCCGCGGCGGAAAAGGAAGCGGCCAAGGCCGTCTGGGATCGCTGCAAAAAGGTGATGCAGGCGGAAAAAGAGACCTTTTCCGTTTCCCGCAAGGAGTGCCTGGAGGATATGCGGGCCATGGGCCCCGCCGTGCGGGAGCTGCTGGAGCTGACGGAGGAATTCTCCCTCCGCTACCGGGAGGAAAAGACCCGGCGCAACGCCGCCGATTTCTCCGACCAGGAGCATGACGCGATTTTGCTGCTGCTGCGCGACGACGGCACCCCCACAGAGCTGGGAGAGACAGTGGCCGCCCGCTACCGGGAGATCATGGTGGACGAGTATCAGGACACCAACGAAGTGCAAAACCGCATCTTCGCCGCCGTCTCGAAGAAGCAGGAGAACCTGTTCGTGGTGGGCGACGTGAAGCAGAGCATCTACCGCTTCCGCCTGGCGGACCCGGGGATTTTCCTGAAGAAATACCGGGAGTTCGTCCCTTGCGCCGAGGCCCAGGAGGGCCAGCCCCGCAAGCTGCTGCTTTCGAAAAATTACCGCTCCCGCCGGGAGGTGCTGGAGGCGGTGAACTTCGTCTTTTCGAGCATTCTTTCGACCCGTATGGGCGAGATGGAGTACGGCGAGGCGGAGCGGCTTTACGCGGGGAACGACGGTTTTGCGCCCCGGCGGGACTGCGAGACGGAGTTCCATCTCATCGACCTGCCCCGCAGGCAGGAGGACGTGCGGAAGCTGAAAAAGCAGGACGCGGAGGCCCGCTTCGTGGCGGAGCGCGTCAGCGAACTGCTGCGCACGGGCTTCCCCGTGCAGGGGGAGGAGGGGCCGCGCCCCATCCGGCCGGAGGATATCGTCATCCTCATGCGCTCCCCGGCCACGCGGCTGAAGTCCTTCCGCGCCGCGCTGGAGGAGCGGAATATCCCCTGCAGCGCGAACAGCGCCGGGGATTTCTTCGAGACCATGGAGGTCGCCGTGACCTTCCAGCTGCTGCAGCTCATCGACAACCCCCGGCAGGACGTGCCGCTGATCTCGGTGCTGTCCTCGCCGCTGCTGGGCTTCACACCGGACCGTCTCGCGGCCATCCGGGCGGCGTCGCCGGAGACGGACTTTTACGACGCTCTCGCCGCCTGCGAGGGGGAGGACGCCCGGAGTTTCCTCAAGCGCCTGGGCGAGCTGCGCGCCGCGGCGAAGGACCTGAGCGTGCCCCGGCTTTTGAGCCGGCTTTACGACGAGTGGAACCTCCCCGGCGTGTTCGGCGCCATGGAGGGCGGCGCGGAGCGGCGGGAGAACCTGTTTGCGCTGCTGGAGCACGCCCGGCGCTTTGAAAGCGCGGGCTATCGCGGCCTCTTCGCCTTTACCGCCCAGCTCCGCCGGCAGCTGGAGCAGGGGGAGGCCCCCGTCTCCGCCGGAAAGAGCGCGGGCGGCGGGGTGCGCATCATGAGCATCCACAAATCCAAGGGCCTGGAGTTCCCGGTGGTCATCCTGGCGGACCTGGCCCACCAGTTCAACCGTCAGGACTTCAGCGCCCCGGTGCTGGTGCATCCGGAGCTGGGACTGGGGCCCCTCTGCATCGACTTGAAGCGCCGTATCAAGTACCCGACTCTTGCCCGCATGGCGGTGGAGAGCCGCCTCAGCCGGGAGATGAAGGCGGAGGAGATGCGCATTCTGTATGTAGCTATGACCAGGGCGAAGGAAAAGCTGATTTTGGTCCACAGCATGACCGGCGCGGCGAAGCGTCTCGCAGACCTTGCGGCCATGGCCTCCGCCCCGGCGGAGCCGGAGGCGCTGGAGGGCTGCGGCTCCATGGGCGAGTGGATATTGCTGCCCCTGCTGACCCGGCCGGAGGCCGCGCCTTTGCGCGAGCTGGCGGGCTGCCTGGGGACGGCGGGCGGCCCCGGGGACGAATTCCCCTGGCGGGTGGCGTGTCACGACGGCATGGCGTATAAGAAGCGGGGCGCGGCGGCGGAGCAGGCGGCGCCGGGCGGCCCGGCGGAGCCGGAGGTCTCGCTGGAGCTGCTGGACTTCGTCTATCCCTACGGCCGGGAGACCACGCTCCCCACCGTCATCTCCGCCACACAGCTGAAGCACCGCGCGCCGGAGGAGGGGGAGCAGCCCCTGGCTCCCCATATCCGGGGACTGAAGCGGCCCGCCTTCCTGGAGGGGACGAAGGCCCTCACCGGGGCGGAGGCGGGCACCGCCACCCATCTTCTCATGCAGTACATGGACTTTGGCTGCGAAGGGACGGAGGAGGCCGTTCGGGCGGAGATACAGCGGCTGCTGCAGGCGCGGTGCGTCACGCCCGCCCAGGCGGCGGCCATCCGGGTAGGAGAGGCGGCGGCGCTGCTGCGCTCGCCTTTGGGTAAAAGACTGAAAACGGCGGAGCTGCACCGGGAGTACCGCCTGTCGCTGCTGCTGGACGCCCGGGAGCTGGACAGCGCCGCGGCGGAGGGCGAGCAGATCCTGCTCCACGGCGTGGTGGACTGCTGGTTTGAAAAGCCGGACGGCACCGTGGCCGTGGTGGATTTCAAGACCGACCGGGTCTACGGCGCGGCCCTGACCGCCCGGGCGGAGGAGTACCGCCCCCAGGTGGAGACCTACTGCCGGGCGCTGGAGCGTATCCTGGAAAAAGAGGTCTCGGAGAAGCTTTTGTACTTCTTCTCCGAGGGGATGAGCGTTTCGCTGTAAAAGAGGAAGCTCTGCGGGATTTGAAAAAATTACTTGCATTTTACTGAAAGCCATGCTATAATAGCCTTCGGCTTTGTAGTGAAAGCTATACGGGCCGAATTGATGAGGAAAGAGGTGAACGAGAGCAATGAAGGAAGGTATCCATCCCAATTATCAGCAGACTACTATCAAATGCGCCTGCGGTAATGTAATTGAGACAGGTTCCACGAAGAAAGATATCCGCGTGGAAGTCTGCTCTAAGTGTCACCCCTTCTTCACTGGCAAGCAGAAGCTGGTCGATACCGGCGGCCGCGTCGCCAAGTTCAACAAGAAGTACGGCCTGGAGAAATAATTGCATTACACAACGAAAGCGCGGTGCTGGTGTCTGTCAGCACTGCGCTTTTTCTCTGCGCCGCGCTGTTTTCCGCCGCGTCGCCGGCGGCGTATAGCGCCCCCCGCGGGGAGGAAAGAGTATGGCAGGGGCCTTCCGCCCGGCGCGGCGGAGGCCCTTCGGAAATCCTGTGACAAAAAGGCGGAGGAGCATGAACGAAACGACAGTGGAACAAAAGCGGGACCGGGTGGTCCTGGTGGGCCTGGCCTCGGCGAAGCTGACGCGGCGGGAGCAGGCGGACGAGCGGAGCATGGAGGAGCTGGCGGCCCTGGTGGAGACCGCGGGGGGCGAGACCATCGCCACCGTCCTGCAGTCCCTGCCCAGCCCCAATCCCCGTACCTTCATCGGCGAGGGCAAGGTGGCGGAGATCCGCGACCTCATCGCGGCGGAGGGGGCCACCATGGTCATCTTTGACAACGACCTCAGTCCCTCCCAAATGCGGGTGCTGACGGAGGAGTGTAAGGTGCAGGTGCTGGACCGCAGCGGCCTGATCCTGGACATCTTCGCCCAGCGGGCCCGGACGAAGGAGGGGCGGCTGCAGGTGGAGCTGGCGCAGTACCAGTATCTTCTGCCGCGCCTGACCGGCATGTGGACCCATCTGGAGCGGCAGGCGGGCACCAGCGGCAAGGGGCCCATCGGCTCCAAGGGCCCCGGCGAGACCCAGCTGGAGACCGACCGGCGGCACATCCACCGGAAGATCGACAAGCTGAAGGAGGAGCTGGAGGAGGTGCGCCGCGTCCGGGGCACCCAGCGCCAGCGCCGCATGAAAAACGACATCCCCGTGGTGGCCATCGTGGGCTATACCAACGCGGGCAAATCCACACTTTTAAACCGGCTCACCGGCGCGGGCATCCCGGCCAACAACCGCCTGTTCGATACGCTGGACACTACCAGCCGCCTGCTCAGCGTCAGCGATACGCTGGACGTGGTGATCTCCGACACGGTGGGCTTCATCCGCAAGCTGCCCCACCAGCTGGTGGAGGCCTTCAAGGCCACGCTGGAGGAGCTGGAGTACGCCGATTTGCTGCTGCATGTCATCGACATCTCCAACCCCGAGTGGGAGCAGCAGGCCCGGGTGGTGGAGGAGCTGATCGCGGAGCTGGGCGCGGAGCAGCTGCCCCGCATCGACGTGTACAACAAGGCCGACCTGGTGCCGGGGGAGAGCCTGCCCCACGGCGAGAATGTGGTCTGCCTCTCCGCCCGCACCGGCGCGGGGGTGGACGCGCTGCTGCAAAAGCTGAATGAAATGCTCGACAAGGGTACCCGCCGGGTGAGCATCCATCTGCCCTATGACAAGACAGGGCTGCTGGACGTGCTGTACCGGGAGGCGAAGGTGGAGAGCGTCGCCTACAGCGAGACGGTGGACGTGACGGCAGTCTGCACGCCCCGGGTGCTGGGCCTGGTGAAGGACTATGTGGAGGGCTGGAGAGCCCCGAAAGAGGACTGGGAGAACTGAGCGGGCTCCGCTCCGGCAGCGCAGGGTTGACAGGCCTGCCGGAGCGGGTGTATACTGGCCGCAAGCTGCCCTGAAAGGAGAATACAGGAAGCATGAGCCTCATCCGATTCTGAGCCGTCGCGTTGTGACAGAGACCAAGCAGGTGCATCCCGATCCGGGATGGGCCTTGTGGTTCTGTGTGCGGAGAGGGTTTGGATCAGGATGTGAGCGGGGTGCCCCTGGGGTTCTCTGTGCTCATATTCTCTCCGCCTGTCTTCGCGTGAAGGCAGGCTTTTTTTGCAGAAAGCCGCCGAAGGTATCTGCAACCGACGGACTGCCGGGGGAAGCGCCCCGGCCGCGCAGATTCTGCGAGAGAGGAAGTTCTATGAGCAAAACAAAACCCAATACGCTGTGGACGTATGATTTTACTGTCATCACGCTGGGCAGCGTGGTGTCCATGGTGGGCGGCACATTGTCCGGCTTTTCCATCAGTATTATGGTGCTGGACTACACCGGATCCACCTTCCTGTATGTGCTGTTCAATGTGTGCTACCAGCTGCCCATGCTGGTCTGCCCCCTGCTGGCAGGGCCGTATCTGGACCGGATGAGCCGGAAAAAGGTCATCTACCGGCTGGACTATCTGTCATCCGGCATTTTCCTGCTGTTGTTTTTCCTGCTGCGGAGCGGGTGGTTCAGCTATCCGCTGATGCTGCTGTGCTGTGTGCTGATCGGAGCAATCGACGGCGTCTACATCGTGGCTTATGACAGCTTTTATCCCAACCTCATCACCGAAGGGAATTACTCCAAGGCTTATTCCATCTCCAGTATGCTCTGGCCTATCGCGGCCATGACCACGCCCATCGCCGCCCTCATCTACGACCAACTGGGGACCGTGACGCCCCTGTTCGCCTTCAACGCCCTGTGCTTTTTTACCGCCGCCTGCTTTGAGCGGACCATCCGTTATCAGGAGACCCATATGGATAAAGCCCCGCCCGCCGACGGGCTGGGAACCATCCGCCGGTTCCGGCGGGACTTCCGGGAGGGACTGGATTATATCGTCAGCGAGAAGGGCCTGCTGGTCATTTCGGTGTATTTTATGGTGTCCAGTTTTACCGGTACGGGCAGCGGCAGCCTGCACCTGCCCTTCTTCCGGAACAACGCCGCCCTGTTCGCCGCCTGGCCGGTGGCGGCGGTGACGCTGTACACCATCGTGTCCAACGCCTCGGTGGTGGGGCAGTTCACCGGGGGATTGATACACTACAAGGTGAAATTCCCCAAGGAGAAAAAATTCGCCATCGCCCTCACTGTCTATGTGTCGCTTTCCCTGCTGGACGGAACGCTGCTGTACGCTCCCGTCCCGCTGATGGCGCTGATGTTCTTCGCCGAGGGCATTCTGGGCGTCACCTCCTACAACATCCGTATCGCCGCCACCCAATCCTACATACCGGATAGCAAGCGCGGCCGGTTCAACGGCACCTTCCAGATGCTGTGTTCCCTGGGCTCTATCGCCGGCTCATTGACGGCGGGCGTTCTGGGCGAGTTCATGCCCGAGCGTCATGTGATCCTGCTGTTCAGCGCCATTGGACTGACGTCGGTGTATCTGTTTATGTACCGGGGCCGGAAGCCCGTGGCGGCCATTTACAACCGGGATCTGTAAACCGCAGGAACCGGAAGCCGGGCACGACCGGCAGGCGTAAAGGAGAAAAAACTATGGACATTATGGAAACTGAACGGCTGCTGCTGCGGCCCTGGCAGGAGGAGGACGCGGCGCGGCTGTATGAGCTGGCCCGGGAAGCGGACGTGGGTCCCCGGGCCGGATGGCCGCCCCATGTGAGCGTTGAGGACAGCCTGGGCGTCATCCGCGGCGTGCTGGGCGCGCCGGAGACCTACGCGGTGGTCTGTAAAGAGAGCGGCCTCGCCGTGGGCAGCGTCGGCCTGAGCGGGACGGATGCGCGTCTCGAAGGACTGCCGGAGGATGCGCGGCAGCTGGAGCTGGGGTACTGGATCGGCAAACCGTACTGGGGCAGGGGCTATGCCCCGGAGGCCGCCCGCGCCCTGCTCGCGCGCGGCTTTTCCGCCCTGGGCTGCGCCGCCGTCTGGTGTGCGCACTATGCTTTCAACGGCCAGTCCAGGCGCGTGATCGAAAAGTGCGGCTTTCACTACCGGCTGCACAAGGAGACCACCAACCTGCTGGGGGCGTCCCACGACACATTGTTTTATGTCCTGACGCGAGAGGAGTGGCAGAGCCGTGACTGAATATCTTGTCCCCGCCGAATCCGCCGAGAGCGAGTTTACCGAAAAGCGCTCCCGCTTCATCAGCCATATCTGGCGGGTGGAAAGCGAGGAGGAAGCCCGGAGCCGCATCGAGGAGATGAAAAAGCGCTACTACGACGCGCGGCATAACTGCTGGTGCTATATCCTCCGGGAGGGGGGCGTGGTGCGCTACAGCGACGACGGCGAGCCCCAGGGCACCGCGGGCCAGCCCATGCTGAACGTGCTGCAGAGCCGGGAGGTCTATAACGTCTGCTGCGTGGTGACCCGCTATTTCGGCGGCGTGCTGCTGGGGGCGGGCGGTCTGACGAGGGCCTACACCCGGGGCGCGGCGGACGCTCTCGCGGCCTCGGGCGTGAGCCGGATGCGGCTTTTCACCGAGGCGGAGGTCCCGGCGCCCTACGCCATGTTCGAGCGGGTGAAGCAGGAGCTCCTGACCTGCGGCGCGGTGGTGACGGACGCCGC
The DNA here is from genome assembly GCA_051867635.1 of Oscillospiraceae bacterium. GTDB lineage: Bacteria > Bacillota > Clostridia > Oscillospirales > Oscillospiraceae > RGIG5472. Next base: position 1,823 of record JBJDYT010000005.1, on the reverse strand, counting down.
CTTCGGGGCGGAGGTGACGGTGCGCGCCCTGCTGCCGGCGGAGGCGGTGGAGCCGTTTCAGGCGCGATTGACGGAGCTTTCCGGGGGAAAGCTGGCCCTTCGGACGCTGGGGGAGGTGTTCCGCCCCGGCCAGCGGGAGGAAGCGGGCGGCTGAGCGGGGCCGCGCCGGTGGGCAAAAATTTTCGGGAAATTTCGAAAAAGGACTTGCAATTTGAGCTGAGAGATGCTAATATATAAAAGCTGTCGATGAGACACGCGCCCTTAGCTCAGCTGGATAGAGCGTTTGGCTACGGACCAAAAGGCCGGGGGTTCGAATCCCTCAGGGCGTGCCAAAGGACCCGAATGCGCAGGCATTCGGGTCCTTTGTTTTTTCTTTCTTGCTCCGCCGCCGTTTTTCCGCACTTGCCACAGGTCTCAAACTGTGGTACACTGACATAAATACAGATGCGAGGTGGGAACGATGGGCAACCATGTTTTGAAAGGTACGTTGTTCGGCGGCTTTAAGCGCAGCGACGTCATGGATTATATCGAGCGCACCGCCAAGGAGAACGAGGAGACGATCTCCAAGCTGCATCAGGAGCTGGAGGCGCTACGCCAGGAACGCGACAGTCTTTCGGCGGAGCGGCTGCTCCTGCTGGAGAAGAGCGGCCGTCTGGAGGCCGTAAAGGAGGAGAAGGAGGCCCTCACGGAGGAGGTCATCGACCTTCGCACGGGCAAGGCCGCGGCGGAGCAGGAGATCACCGCCCTCCGCGCGGAGCTGGAGGCGCTCCGGCCGGAGGCGGAGGAATACCGGGAGATCAAGAACCACCTCAGCGAGATCCAGGTGGACGCCTGCCGCCGCGCCAGCGAGCTGGAGGAAAGCACGCGGCAGCGCATGAAGGAGCTGGAGGACAGCGTGTACCAGCGGCTGCAGGGCCTGGCGGGGGAGTGCCGCTCGGCCTATGACGAAGTCTTCGTCACCCGCTATCCCGCCGTGTTCGACGAACTGGACCGTTTGCTGGCCCGCGAGGAAGCGGCGGAAGAAGCCGCTCCCTGCGAGGAGAACTGCGTCGAAGAAAACGAGTGCGGAGAGAGCTGCTGCGAAGCGGAGGCGCTGCCTGTATAAAGCGGAAATGACGCGGCGGAGCGTGGGCGCTCCGCCGCGCTTGTATAGGCATAGGTAAACAGGAAGAGGGAGGGAAGATGAAGCTGCGAAGACGGCTCTGGTCCGGCGGGGCGCTGCTGCTTTTGGCGCTGGCGGCGCTCTATCTGCTGCTTGCCTGGCGCGGCCTGCCCCAGCAGGTGCCGGGCCACTATAACAGCGCGGGGGAGATCACCCGCTGGGGGAGCAAGGCGGAGCTTTGGGTCCTGCCCTGTGTGGGACTGGTCCTGTTTGGGCTCCTCAGCGGCGCGGAATGGCTGTCCCTCCAGATAGAGAGCGGCATGACGCCCGCCGTGGCGCGCTGCCTTACGGACATGCTGGGGTCTGTGAAGCTGCTGCTGTCGGCGGATTTCGCCTTTCTCACCGTGAACGGCGCTCTGGCACGGCCGCTGCCCCGCTGGTTCACGCCGGCGTTTCTGACCCTGCTCTATGGGTGCCTGCTCTTTTTCATTGTCCGGCTCCTTCTGGCGGCGCGGCAGCGCTGAGCACACACGAAAAAGTCCCCTGATGCTTCGCATCAGGGGGCTTTTCATCTTTTGTTTTACAGGATCTCGACGCCCGCGGCGCGGCAGGTGTCCAGGGTTTCCTGATCCCACAGGCTCACCTGGACCTCGCCGATGTGGCAGGTGCCCAGCAGCAGCATGCACAGGCGGCTCTGGCCGATGCCGCCGCCGATGGTCAG
>JBJDYT010000004.1:0-35945 GCA_051867635.1 Oscillospiraceae bacterium | reverse complement strand
CCCGCAAAGCGGGTGGCTTTTTGTTCCGCTGCCGCGGAACTCACTAAAGAGAGAGCGAAAAGGACCGGAGGGCGCCGCCCTCCGGTCCTTCTTTTTTGAGAAAGTTGCACCCCGCTGCAGCGCACTTGTTGTCCCAGGACAACTCGCACGTTTGCGGGCCGAGAAATGTTTTTTGACACGTACACACCGCGTCAAAAAACGGATTCCAACATTTACTCTTTTTCCCGTCTGCGGACGCAAACTCCGCTTTCGGCATTACGCCTCCAGAAGCTCCCCTATCCGGGACTCTCCCAGCACCGTGACGCCGCTTTGGCGCAGCGCCTCCGCCGTGACGCCCCAGCCCTGGCGCAGCGCGCCGGTAAAGCTGCCGTCGTAGATGCTTCCGCTGCCGCAGGAGGGGCTGCGCTCCTTCAAAAGCGCCTTTTTCGCCCCGTACAGCTTTGCCAGCCGCACCGCCTCCGCCGCGCCCCGGCGGAAGGCCTCCGTCACGTCCCGGCCATCGCGGTCCAGCACACGCTCCCCAACCCGCTCCGCGGGCACGCGGGGCGTGGGCAGCCCGCCCAGCACCTCGCCGCAGACGGGGACCAAAGAATAGCGCCGCATCAGCTGCGGCAGCTCCGGCAGCTCCTTCCCGCCGCCGTCGTAGCGGCAGCAAACGCCCATGAGACAGGCGCTGATGAGCAGGGTCTCCTTTTCCATATCAAACGATCCTTTCCCCGTTGAGCTCCGCCTGCACCAGGGCCTCTCCCCGGTAGCGCAGGCGCAGGTGGAAGAAGTCCGCCCCCGCCTCCAGCAGGCTGAGGAAGAGCTTGTCTCCCTCCCAGAGCTTCTTTTTCCGAAGCTCCCGCTTGGGAAGCCAGCAAAGCTCCCCCTCGTCGCACTCGCGGATAGTGCCGGTGTAGGCCGTGGCGGTGAACAGGTGCATATCCTCCGCCGGCCAGCGGTCGGACTCGAAGTGCACCACGCCGCGGTAGCGGTACTCCGTCAGCGTCAGGCCCGTCTCCTCCCGGACCTCCCGCAGCATGCACGCCTCCGCGTCCTCGCCCTCCTCGAACTTGCCGCCCACGCCGATCCACTTGTCCTCGTTCTCGTCGTTTTTCTTCTTCGTGCGGTGCAGCATGAGATACTGCGTCCTGTCCCCGCTCTCGATATAGCAAAGGCTGGTCTGCTTGTCCGCCATGGCGCGCTCCTCTCCTCCCGTAAACGGATGCTTTTTTCTCATTGTAGCAAAACCCCGGGCGGGAGACAAGCGCTTTCCCGGGGACTTGCGGAAAAAGGGCGGGCGGGTATACAATGAGCCTGAACACCTGGCGTCCCGCCGGGACGCGGAAAGAGAGGCCGCCTATGAAAAAGCCCGCCATCCGCATCACCCTCATCGACCGCAAGGGCCCCTGCTCCTGCCACCGGGGCCACCGGGTGGGAGACAGCTTCGACTTCGACACGGAGCGGGGCGCCCTCTGCCCCATGGCCATGCATGTGGCCTTTCCCTACATCGACATCCTGCGCTACGGCGGCCGCCTCCCCGGACAGGAGGAGGGAACGGCGGTGTTCTGCTGCCCGGACGCGGACGTGATCAACGTCTTTCGCGTGGAGATCGTGCAGCCGGAGTAGCGGCGCGAAAAAACACGGAGGGAATCCCTCCGTGTTTTTTTCATAGCTTCTCTTGCAGGGCCGGGGCCTGCCGCCTTAAAACAGCGACGGCTTATGGAACACGCGCAGCTTGACCTCGCCCAGGATATCGCTCAGTCTGACCTCGCCGAACACGCGGCTGTCGATGCTGACGCTGCGGTTGTCGCCCAGGAGGAACACGCAGCCCTCCGACACGGTCAGGTCCACGTCCCCCTCGGTGGCGAGGCCCGCCTCCAGATACGGCTCCTGAAGCAGCTCGCCGTCGATATACACGCTGCCGCCGAAGATCTGCACATGCTCGCCCGGCAGGCCGATCACCCGCTTGACCAGGTTCTCCTGCCCCAGCTCCTCGCTGCTGAACACCACGATGTCGCCCCGCTCATAGCTGCCCGTCTTCACGATGAAGATATAGTCCCCGTCCCGCAGCGTGGGATACATGGAGGTCTGGTGCACCACCACGGGCTTCCACAGGCCCAGCAGCAGCGTCGCCGCGAACAGGGCCACAAATACCGCCATCGCCACGGTGCTCCAGTTCTCCTTCCAAAAATGCTTCGTCTTTTTCTCTGTCACAGTTTCCTACCTCCGCCGCCGGCCTCTCAGCTCTCCCGCATACGCTCGCGGACCTGCTGGCCGAAGGGCGTGGCCGCGAGGCCGCCCAGGGCCGTCTCCCGCAGCTCCGGCGGCAGGCGGTGGCCCACCTCGCCCATGGCGGTGATGACCTCGTCCACGGGGACGCGGCTCTCGATGCCGGCCAGGGCCATGTCCGCCGCGCTCACCGCGTTCACCGCGCCGATGACGTTGCGCTTGACGCAGGGGACCTCCACCAGGCCCGCCACGGGGTCGCAGACCAGGCCCATCAGGTTCTTCAGCGCCATGGCCACGGCGTGGGCGATCTGCTGGCCGCTGCCGCCGCGCAGCTGCACCAGCGCCCCCGCCGCCATGGCGGAGGCCGTGCCCACCTCGGCCTGGCAGCCGCCCTCGGCCCCGGAGATGGAGGCACGCTGGGCGATGACCGCACCGATGCCGCTGGCGGTATAGAGCGCCTCCAGCACCTGTCTTTGATTCATCTCGCCGCTGTGCCACAAGGGCAGCAGCACCGCCGGCAGCACGCCGCAGGAGCCCGCCGTGGGCGCCGCCACGATGCGGCGCATGCAGGCGTTGGACTCCGCCATGGAGAGGGCCTCGGCGATGACGCCGCTGACATAGCTCCCGCTCATGGCCTCGCCCCGGCGGTTATACTGCCGCATCTTCAGCCCGTCGCCGCCCACCAGGCCGCTGACGGAGCGGCGCTCGCCGGTATAGCTGTCGGAGGCGTCCTCCATGGCCTGCCAGACGGTGAGCATCTGGGCCATGGACTCCTCCCGGCTGCACTCCCGGTGCTCCATATCGCTTTCCAGCACGACCTCCCAAAAGGCCTTGCCCTCCTCTTCGGCGCGGCAGAGGATCTCCCGCATGGTGTCAAGCATTGTCCCGCTCCTCCCTCTTGTCGTAGTAGGTCACCTTCAGGATGCCCGGAAAAGCCGCGATCCACTCGATGAGCCGGGGCTCCACCGTCTGGTCCGTTTCGATGACCATCAGCGCCTCGCCGCCCTTGCGGTGGCGGGAGAGCTTCATATTGGCGATGTTGATGCGGTAGTTGGAGAGGAGGCGCGTCACCTCCGCGATGGTGCCGAACTCGTCCTGGTTGTGGATGACGAGGGTATTGAAATGCCCGTCGAACTCCACCTCGATGCCGTCCAGCTCGTTGACCAGGATCTGTCCGCCGCCCACGGAGGAGGCCCGCAGCTTCAGCGTCCGCCCGTTCACCCCCGTCAGCTCCATGACCACGGTGTTGGGGTGCGCGCCGCGCAGCTCCGTCTTTTCAAAGGTATACTGCAGCCCCGCCTTCTCCGCCTCCTCAAAGGCGAAGGGGATGCGCATGTCGTCCGGGTTCATGCCCAGCAGACCCGCCAGCAGCGCCCGGTCCGTCCCGTGGCCCCGGCCGGTCTTGGCAAAGGAGCCGTGGAGCAGGATCTGCGCCTGCCGCACCTTCTCCCCCAGCAGGATACGGCCCATCTTGCCGATGCGGGCCGCCCCCGCCGTATGGGAGCTGGAGGGGCCCACCATGATGGGGCCCAGAATGTCAAAAATATCCGCCATAGGATCGCCGCCTTTCGCGTCGTTTTTTCTGCCTACATCCTACCACAGCCGGAGGGGAAATCCAACTGTGTCCTCCTCCAATTTTTGCAGGCGGGAGAAGGCCCTCACACCGCAAAATGTTGACAGCCGCGCCGCCCGGGGCCGCGTTTTCCCCCTACCGCAAAGCCGCGTCTTGTGCTATACTGTCCGCAGGAAGAAAATACAAGCCCAAGGAGGTCCCCCTATGCCCTATCTCACCCTGCCCATCGAAGCGCGCCTGCAGGGGCGGACCGCCCGGGACGTTTTGAAAAGCGAATGCAGCGTCTCCTCCGATATGCTGGCGCGGCTGAAGCGCCGGGAGGACGGCATCCTCGTCAACGGCCGCCCCGCGAGAGCCAACACGGTCCTGCAGGCGGGGGACGTTCTGGCCTTCTCCCTCGCGGACGAGCCCCGCGGGGCGCCCCTTCCCCCGGCGGACGTTCCCCTGGACGTCGTCTATGAGGATGAGTACCTGCTGATCGTGAACAAGCCCGCCGCCATGCCCACCATCCCCTCTTCCCTGCGGCCGGGAGAACCCAGCGTGGCGGGCGCGCTGTCCTGCCTCTATGGCGGGACGCTCCGCTTCCACGCGGTGAGCCGGCTGGACCGGGGCACCACGGGCCTTCTCGCGGTGGCGAAGTACGGCTATATCCACGACCTGCTGCGGCGCAGCCTCCACGAGACGCTGCGGCGGGAGTACCTGGGCGTGGCCGTGGGAACGGTGACGCCGGAGCGGGGCCGCATCGACCTTCCCATCGCCCGGGCGGAGGGGTCGCTGATCCGCCGCTGCGTCTCCCCCGGCGGGGCGGAGGCCCACACGGAGTATGAGACGCTCCGCCGGGCAAACGGCTTCACCCTGCTGCGGCTGCGGCCCCTGACAGGGCGGACCCACCAGCTGCGGCTCCACCTCTCCGCTATCGGCTATCCCCTGGCAGGGGACTTCCTCTACGGCACGGAGGACCGCGAGCTGATCCCCCGGCCCGCCCTGCACTCGGCGGAGCTGTGGCTGCGCCACCCCATCAGCGGCGAGGCGCTGCACTTCACCGCGCTCCTGCCGGAGGACATGGCCCGGCTGCTGCGGCAGCCCTCTGAGGAGCTTTCCCCGGGGCGCGGCTAACCAAACATAAAACGGGGACGGCCTTCGGGCCGTCCCCGTTTTGACGTATGACGCATGAAGATTTTCAATAGGCGGCGCCACGGTGCGGCAGTCCTCGCAGACGCCGGCGGGAAAAGCCGCGCTTTTCCGCCGCATTACTTCTTATCCGTCAGCGCGTCCTTCACCGCCACGCCCAGGCCCGCGAGAGAAGCGATGTCGCTGGGAATGATGATCTTGGTGGCCTGGCCGTCCGCCGCCGCCTGGAAGCTCTCCAGCGCCTTGTACTTGATGACCTGGTCGCTGGGGGCCGCCTGGTTCAGCAGCTCCACGGCCCTGGCGTTGGCCTGCTGCACCCGGAGGATGGCCTCGGCCTCCGCCTCCGCCACGGCGATCTTCGCGTACTTCTCCGCGTCGGCCCGGAGGATGGCGGACTCCTTCTCGCCCTCGGCGATGAGGATCTGGCTCTTCTTCTGGCCCTCCGCCTGCAGGATGCTCTCCCGGCGCTCCCGCTCGGCGCGCATCTGCTTTTCCATGGCCTCCTGGATCTCGGCGGGCGGGGTGATGTTCTTCAGCTCCACGCGGGTGACCCGGATGCCCCAGGGGTCGGTGGCCTCGTCCAGCACGTCCCGCATCTGGGCGTTGATGGTGTCGCGGCTGGTCAGGCACTCGTCCAGCTCCAGCGAGCCGATGATATTGCGCATGGTGGTGGCGGTGAGGTTGTCCAGCGCCTGCATGGGATGCTCCACGCCGTAGGTGTAGGCCTTGGGGTCCATGACGGCGAAGTACAGCACCGCGTCGATCTTCAGCGAAACGTTGTCCTTGGTGATGGCCCGGGACTCCGGCGTGTCAAAGACCTGCTCCTTCAGCGACACCTTCCGGGCGATGCGGTCCACGAAGGGGATCTTGATATGCAGTCCCGCGTTCCAGGTGGTCTGGTAGGTCCCCAGCCGCTCGATGACATAGGCCCGGGCCTGGGGCACGACGGAAACATTGGCGGCGAGCAGTACCAGGATCAGAACGGCGATGATGATCAAAGCGATTTGCATGATGGTTTCCTCCTAATTATATTCAAGGTGTCTTCCTTAAAAGTCCCAGGGGTCGTCGTAATCTTGACTCTTTTTCCAGCTGTGGTGCTCACTGTAGGCGCAGGGATCCGCGCTGCCGCGGGGCCGTTCCTGCCGGGTGCGGCGGTAATGGTCGGCGTGCATCTCCTCGCCGGTGGTCCGCCGCTTTTTCCCCGCGCGCCGCACCGCGGCGGCGGCGCAGAGCACCACCGCCAGCACCGCTACGACGACGAGAAGCCGGGACGCGCCGCCGGCGCTCCCGCCGTTCGTCCGGAACGCGAGCAGGGACACGGCGTTGACCAGCAGCACCGCCAACAGTATCCCCAGGGCGAGCAGGTTGCCTGTCGATTTCTTCTCGGACCATCCGGGTCCACGGACGCCGCTGTCCTTCCATGCCATGCAGCTCCCCTCCTTTGCTCCGCGGGCGTTTCGCTCCGCGCTTTCTTTCTCGCTGATAGCATATCTCCCGTGGGGGAACAATATGCCCCGCGACCCGTCCTACACCTCGTCCATGAGGCCCGTCCGGTCCGCCGCCAGCACCAGCGCCGGCACCGCCAGGAGCTGCAGCAGCAGCCCCGGCCAGCAGGCGACGCACTCCTGCCGGACGATGGCGGACAGGCTGTAGGGCTGCTTTTGCAGCTCCAGCATGATATAGGAGGCGGCGATATAGCCCACCCGGCCCGCCGCCATGGCGGCGATAAGGCTGGCGTAGAGGCTGGCCGCGCTGCGGGCGAAGGCCCGGAAGATAGGGCTCGCCACCGCGCCGAACAGCGCATACTCCACCGCCATGGCCACCGCGTCCGGATAGATGGCGGGCGCGCCCGTGACCACGAAGGAGAGGAACGGCGCCAGCAGGCCCACCGCCGCCCCGTAGGGCGCGCCGCAGACCAGGCCGCAGAGCAGCACCGGGATCTGGGCCAGCAGCAGCCTGTCCCCCAGGGGCAGCACCCCGCCCGCGAAGGGCAGCACCACGCTGGCCGCCAGCAGCAGCGCCGACACGGCCAGATTTTTCAGCTCCGTCTCTCTCCGCACGGTCCGTTTCTCCTTTCCTCCCCCGGTCCCCGGGGCATATAGTGCTCGCCCTGCGTCACGTTTTCCTCCGCGAAGCGGCGGGCGATATGGTCCAGTACCCGTTTTTTGTCCGCGCTCCAAAGGGGCGCCAGCAGCGTCCGCTTGTCCCCGTCCCCGGTGAGCCGGTGGATCACCATGCCGGGGGGCATGCGCCGCACGCACTCCGCCAGGAGCGCGATATATTTCTCTTCCTCCAGAGGCCGCACCCGGCCCCGGCGGTATTCCTCTGCGAGATCCGTCCCCTCCTGCACATAGAGCAGATGGAACTTCACCCCGTCCGCACCGCTGTGGGCGATGTAGTCGGCGGTCTGCAGCATCTCCTCCGCCGACTCCCCGGGCAGGCCCAGGATCATGTGCAGGATCACCGTGACGCCGGCGGCCTTGAGGCGGGCGACGGCGTCGTCAAAGCAGGCAAGCGTGCAGCCCCGGCGGATGTATTCCGCCGTCCTCTCGTGGACGGTCTGGAGCCCCAGCTCCACCCAGACGGGCTTCTTGCGGTTCAGCTCCCCCAGCAGCGCCAGCACCTCGTCCCCCAGGCAGTCCGGCCGGGTGGCGACGGCCAGGGCCGCTATCTCCTCCGGCTCCATGGCGGCGGTGAACAGCTCCCGCAGGCGGGAGACCGGGGCATAGGTGTTGGTGAAGCTCTGAAAATAGACGATATAGCGGGCGTTCTTGGCCTTGGCGGCCACGCGGCGCTTGGCGCGCTCCAGCTGCTCCGCCGCCGTGCCGCCCCGCTCCGCGAACTCCCCCGCGCCGGAGCAGAAGATACAGCCCCGCGTCCCCACCGTGCCGTCCCGGTTGGGGCAGGTCATGCCGCCGTCCAGGGCCAGCTTATATACCTTGCAGCCGAAAGTCTCCCGGAGATAGGCATTTAAGGAACGGTAGCCCATGGCCGCCCTCCTTCCGCGCAGGGCGCAGATGATCGCAAATTTATTCTACCATATTCCTATTGTCCCGACAAGATGCAAGTTTTTTCTTGCAATCGTCCGGCGCTTTCTATACAATAAAGCAGCTGAAGAAAATCACCGCCGCGGCGGAGAAAAAAGGAGCCTTTCCATGAATATAGAAGAGATGTACCGTGTCCTGGGCGTCAGCGGCGCGGTCTATGCATACGGCGAGGAGGTGCTCAAAGACCTGAAGGAGCGCTTCGCCCGGGTGGACGAAACGGCGGAGATCAACCAGTGCAAGGTGCTGCACGCCATGCAGAAGAACCGGGTCAACGCCACCCATTTCGCCGCCACCACCGGCTACGGCTACAACGACGAGGGCCGGGACACCCTGGAGCGGGTCTACGCCGACTGCTTCCACACCGAGGCGGCCCTGGTGCGGCCCCAGATCACCTGCGGCACCCACGCCCTGGCCGTGGCTCTCGGCGCGAACCTCCGGCCCGGTGACGAGCTGCTGGCCGCCACGGGCCGGCCCTACGACACGCTGGAGGAGGTCATCGGCATCCGGCCCTCCCCCTGCTCCCTCGCGGAGTACGGCGTGAGCTACCGCGAGGTGGCGCTGCAGGCCGACGGCAGCTTTGACTACGACGGCATCCGCGCCGCCATCAATGACAAGACCCGCCTCGTCCACATCCAGCGCAGCAAGGGCTATCAGACCCGGCCCACCCTCTCGGTGCAGGCTATCGGGGAGCTGATCGCCTTTGTCAAGGGCATCAAGCCGGACGTTGTGTGCATGGTGGACAACTGCTACGGCGAGTTCGTGGAGACGGAGGAGCCCTCCGACGTGGGGGCGGACATGATCGTGGGCTCCCTCATCAAGAACCCCGGCGGCGGTCTTGCCCCCATCGGCGGCTATATCTGCGGCACCAAGGCCTGTGTGGACCGCTGCGCCTACCGTCTCAGCGCTCCCGGCCTCGGGCAGGAGGTGGGGGCGAATCTGGGGCTGATGACCGCGCTGTTCCAGGGCTTCTTCCTGGCTCCCACCGTCACCGCTTCCGCCCTGAAGGGAGCCATTTTCGCGGCGAACCTCTATGAGCGGCTGGGCTTCGCTGTGGTACCGGACAGCCGGGAGGAGCGGCACGACATCATCCAGGCCGTGACCCTCGGCAGCCGGGCGGCCATGGAGGCGTTTTGCAAGGGCATCCAGTCCGCCGCCCCGGTGGACAGCTATGTCACCCCCGAGCCCTGGCCCATGCCCGGCTATGACAGCGACGTCATCATGGCCGCAGGCGCGTTCATCCAGGGCTCCAGCATCGAGCTTTCCGCCGACGGCCCCTGCCGGGAGCCTTACGCGGTGTATTTCCAGGGAGGCCTCACCTGGCCCCACGCGAAGCTGGGCATCCTGCTGAGCCTGCAGAAGCTGGTGGACGCGGGACTGGTAGCGCTAGAAAAATAAAATCATTTTCTGTCAGGGCGTGTACCTGACAGAAAATACTTTTCGGCCCGCAAACGTGGGCGTTGTCCGCTTACAGCGGAGAACGCGTGCGCTGCGGCGGGCCGCGGCCTTTTCGAAAAAGTGGCTGTGCCACTTTTTCGAGGATCTTTCTTCCCGCCGCGAACGCGGCGGGAGTTTCTTTTTTCGGCGCTGGGAAAATGATGCAAAAGCCACTGTTCAAAGGCGGAATTTCGTGCTATAATCGGAAAAAACAGGCAGGCGGCGCGCCGCAGCGGAGCGCCGCAGGAGGAGGCCTCATGAAAAAGATTGGACTCATCATCAACCCCGTGGCGGGCGTAGGCGGCCCGGCAGCGCTGAAGGGAAGCGACGGGCCGGAGGTGCAGCGCCTGGCGAAGGAACTGGGCATCCGCTCCGCCACCCAGGAGCGCACGAAGGTCGTGCTGAAAAGCCTGGCCCTGGTAAAGGAGCAGGTGCAGCTGTACACCGCGCCGGCGGAGATGGGCGAGACGGCTGCGCGGGAGATGGGCTTCGCGCCCACGGTGGTGGGGGCCATCGAGAGCGGCGCCACCACGGCGGAGGACACCGTCCGCATCGCGAAGGAGATGCTGGCGCTGGGGCTGGACCTGCTCCTCTTCGCCGGCGGCGACGGCACCGCCCGGAACGTGGCGGAGGCCGTGGGGACCAAGATCACGGTGCTGGGCATCCCCGGCGGCGTGAAGATCCACTCCGCGGTATACGCGAAAAACCCTCTCGCCGCGGCGGAGCTGGCCCTGCGCTTCGTGGAGGAGCAGGAGCTGGAGACCATGACGGCGGAGGTCATGGACATCGACGAGGAGAAATTCCGCGCCGGCAGCGTGGTCGCCCGGCTTTACGGCTATATGAACGTGCTGAAGGCCAAGGCTTTCATGCAGTGCTGCAAGTCCGGCGGCAAATCCTCCGCCGAGGCGCTGGATGACATCGCCACGGACGTGGTAGAATACATGGAGGATCACCCGGAGCGGCTCTACGTCATCGGCTCCGGCACCACCACCCGGGCGGTGATGGAGATGCTGCGGCTGCCTGACACGCTGCTGGGCGTGGACGTGGTGGAGGACGGACAGGTCGTCGCTTCCGACGTGAACGAGCAGCAGCTGTACGAGCTGGTGAAGGGCCGGGAGGCCACCATCGTCCTCACCGTCATCGGCGGACAGGGCCACATCCTCGGTCGGGGCAACCAGCAGCTCAGCCCCCGGGTGCTGCGGGAGGTGGGGCTGGAGAACCTGATGATCATCGCGGACCCGGAAAAGCTGGCCTGCCTGCCCGGAAAGGCGCTGGTGGTGGACTCCGGCGACAGCGAGCTGGACCGGGCGCTCTGCGGCTGGCGGTCCGTGGTGACGGGCCTGGGCCAGACCACCATGATGAAGATCACCGTCTGACCGTATATACAGAAAGGAGCACGGCGTATGGAGATCACTTTCAACGAGAACGCGGAGATCGTCTCCCGCATCCGCGAGGGACTGAAGCGCACGGGCGGCTACTGTCCCTGCCGCCTGGCCAGGACGGAGGAAAACGTCTGCATGTGCGAGGAGTTCCGCCGGCAGATCGCGGACCCCGAGTTCGAGGGGTACTGCCACTGCCGCCTGTATTACAAGAAAAAATAAAAGGAGAACGACCATGGAAATTCTGACGCTGAACAAGGAAAATTTCGGCAACCTGGTGCTGGACAACGACGGCACGGTGCTGGTGGACTTCTGGGCCAGCTGGTGCGGCCCCTGCATGATGCTCTCCCCCATCGTGGACGAGATCGCGGCGGAAAAGCCGGAACTCACCGTGGGCAAGGTCAACGTGGACGAAAACCAGGAGCTGGCCATCCGCTACGGCATCGACAGCATCCCCGCGCTGCTGCTGTTCCGCGGGGGGAAGCTGGCGGGCCGCAGCATCGGCTACCTCCCCAAGGAGCAGCTGATCGCCAGGCTGGGCCTGTAAAAACAACGCGGCGAAAAGCGGCCGGGGCAAGCCCCGGCCGCTTGTTTATACAAAAAAAGAGGACCCATTCCGGGTCCTCTTTTTTCTGTTCAAAGCCTTAGACCGTGACGGCGCAGGAGGGCTGCGTTTCCTCCTGCCGCTTCTCCGCCTCCGCTTCCTGCTCTGCGTCCAGCGCCTTCTTCGCGGCGGAGAGCATGAGCTTGATGCGGTTGAGCTGGTTGACCTCGCTGGCGCCGGGATCGTAGTCCACGGCGGCGATGTTGGCCCAGGGGTAAGCCTTGCGCAGGGCCTTGATGACGCCCTTGCCCACCACATGGTTGGGCAGGCAGGCAAAGGGCTGGATGCAGACGATGTTGGGCGTGCCGGAGGTCAGCAGCTCCGCCATCTCGCCGGTGAGGAACCACCCCTCGCCGTACTGGTTGCCGATGGAGAGGAAGGGCTTCGCCAGCTCCGCCACCTGCTCAATGGGCATGGGCGGCTCAAAGCGGCGGCTCTTTTCCAGCGCCTGCAGCGCGGGACGGCGCAGCAGGCGGATCGCCTTTACACTGAGCCGCGCCGTGAGGTCTGCCGTCCACTTCGCCCCCAGGAACTCATGGCGGTACTCCGCGTTATAGACGCTGTAATTCATGAAGTCCATGAGGTCCGGCACCACGGCCTCCGCCCCCTCGGCCTCCAGCAGATCCACCAGATGGTTGTTGGCGAGCGGCATATACTTCACCAAAATCTCGCCCACGACGCCCACCCGGGGCTTGCGGAGCGTCTCGTCGATGGGGAACTCGTCGAAGGCCTGCACGATGCCCCGGCAGACGTCGCCATAGCGCCATTTGCTGTGGTCGTTTACCAAAGAATCGATGCAGATCTCCCGCCATTTCGCGTGCAGCGCGTTGGCGGAGCCGGGCGCCAGCTCATAGGGCCGCACCCGGTACAGGCAGCGCATAAAGAGGTCGCCGTACACCACGGCTCTGGCCGCCGCCAGCAGCAGCTTCGCCGGGAGCTTGAAGCCCTCGTTCTTCTCCATGCCGTTGGCGTTGAGGGAGATCACCGGGATATGGCTCAGACCCACCTTGTCCAACGCCCGGCGGATGAAGGCGATATAGTTGCTGGCGCGGCAGCAGCCGCCGGTCTGGGTCATGATGATGGCGAGGTGGTCCGTGTCATAGCGCCCGGAGAGCACCGCCTCCATGATCTGCCCCACCACCGTCATGGAGGGGAAGCAGGCGTCGTTGTTCACGAATTTCAACCCCATGTCGATGGCCGCCCGGGTGTCGTTTTTCAGCACCTCCATGTGGAAGCCGTACTTCTGGAACACCGGCTCCAGGATATCGAAGTGGATGGGGCTCATCTGCGGGGCCAGGATGGTATAGCCGCTGTCGAACATGGGCTTGGTGAACTCGGTGCGGTGGTAGGCCGCTTCCTTTGGCGCGGCGCAGATGCCCTTCCGCCGCCGCATCTCCATGGCGGCCAGCAGGCTCCGCACGCGGATGCGGGCGGCGCCCAGGTTGTTCACCTCGTCGATCTTCAGGGCCGTATAGAGCTTGCCGCTGTTTTCGAGGATCTCCGCCACCTGGTCCGTGGTCACCGCGTCCAGGCCGCAGCCGAAGGAGTTCAGCTGCACCAGCTCCAGATCGTCCCGGCGGCTGACGAACTCCGCCGCCGTATAGAGCCGGGAGTGGTACACCCACTGGTCGTTCACCCGCACGGGGCGGCCGGGGGTAAAGTCCACGGGGAGACTGTCCTCCGTCAGCACGGCGAGACCGTAGGACGCGATCATCTCGGGGATGCCGTGGTTGATCTCCGGGTCGATGTGGTAGGGCCGGCCCGCCAGCACGATGCCGCTGCGGCCCGTCTCCTCCATCCATTGAAGGGCCCTTGCGCCCTCGGCCCGGACGTCCTCCTTGGCCTTCTGCTGCTCCGCCCAGGCGAGCTGCACCGCCGCGCGGACCTCTTTCTCCTCGATGCCCCACTCCTCTCGGCAGAGGCGTTCCAGCCGCTCCGCCGTGATCTTTTCGCTGGTGAAGGCCATGAAGGGCCGTATGTACCGCACTTCGCCGTCCGCCACGGCCTCTACGTTATTCTTCAGGTTCTCCGCGTAGGAGACCACCACGGGGCAGTTATAATGGTTCTGCGCCCCGGCGGTCTCCTGATGCTCGTAGAACACGCAGGGGTGGAAGATGGTCTTGATGCCCTGGTCGATGAGCCACTGCACATGGCCGTGGGCCAGCTTCGCGGGATAGCACTCCGACTCCGAGGGGATGGACTCCATGCCCAGCTCGTAGAGCTTGCGGTCGGAGAAGGGCGAGAGCACCACCCGGAAGCCCAGCTCCTTGAAAAACGTGGCCCAGAAGGGGTAGTTTTCGTACATATTCAGCACCCGGGGGATGCCGATCTCGCCGCGCTTTGCCGCCTCCGGCGCCAGGGGCTCATAGCCGAAGATCCGGCGGCGCTTATACTCCATCAGGTTCGGCCCCCGGTCCGTGGTAACGCTGCCGCCGAGGCCCTTTTCACAGCGGTTGCCCGTCACATGCCGCCGCCCGCCGGCAAAGCGGTTCACCGTCAGCATGCAGTTGTTGGAGCAGCCGCCGCAGCGGACGGCGGTGGTGGTGTAGGTCAGCGCCGCGATCTGATCGAAAGAGAGCATGGAGCTTTCTCCGCCGTGCCAGCGCTCCCGGGCGATGAGGGCCGCGCCGAAGGCGCCCATGATGCCGGAAATATCCGGGCAGACGGCCTCCACGCCGGCGATGCGCTCAAAGGCCCGCAGCACGGCCTCGTTGTGGAAGGTGCCGCCCTGGGCCACCACATGACGGCCCAGATCCTTGGCGTCCGCCAGTTTGATGACCTTGTACAGGGCGTTCTTGATGACGGAGTAGGCCAGGCCCGCCGAGATATCGGGGACCTCCGCCCCCTCCTTCTGGGCCTGCTTGACGTTGGAGTTCATAAACACGGTGCAGCGGGTGCCCAGGTCCACCGGATGCTGGGCGAAGAGGGCCTCCTTGGCGAAGCCCTCCGCCGTGTAGCCCATGGAGTTGGCGAAGTTCTCGAGAAACGAGCCGCAGCCGGAGGAGCAGGCCTCGTTCAGCATCACCGTATCCACCGTGCCGCGGCGCAGCTTGATGCACTTCATGTCCTGCCCGCCGATGTCCAGCACGCAGTCCACCTCCGGGTCGAAGAACATGGCCGCCGTGCAGTGGGCCACCGTCTCCACCTCCCCGTCGTCCAGGGAAAAGGCGGTCTTGAGCAGGGACTCGCCGTAGCCGGTGGAGCAGGAGCGGACGATGCGGGCGGTATCGGGCATGACCGTACGCAGCTCCGCCATGGCGGTCATGGCGGTGCGGATGGGGTTGCCCTGGTTGTTGGCATAGAAGGAGTAGAGCAGCTCCCCTTCCCGGCCGATGAGGGCCAGCTTGGTGGTGGTGGAACCCGCGTCCACGCCCAGGAAGCACTCGCCGCTGTAGTCTCTCAAGGATGCGCGGCGCACCACCGCTTTGGCGTGACGGGCGCGGAAGGCCTCATATTCCGCCTGATCCCTGAACAGCGGCTCCAGGCGCTTGAGCTCAAAGGCCATGGAAACGCCGCTTCGCAGCTTTCCGAGCAGCTCGCTCAGCGGCCGCGGCTCGGCGTCCCCCGCCTCCAGCGCAGCGCCCATGGCGGCGAAGAGATGGGCGTCCTCCGGGTCCACTATGTTCTCCGGCGTGAGATGCAGCGTGCGGATAAAAGCCTTTTTCAGCTCCGGCAGAAAGTGCAGCGGCCCGCCGAGAAAAGCCACACAGCCCCGGATGGGCTTGCCGCAGGCAAGGCCGGAGATGGTCTGGTTCACCACCGCCTGGAAAATGGAGGCGGCCAGGTCCGCCTTGGTGGCTCCCTCGTTGATGAGGGGCTGGATATCGCTCTTGGCGAACACACCGCAGCGGGCGGCGATGGGGTAGATCTCCTTGTAATGGGCCGCCTCTTCGTTGAGCCCCGCGGCGTCCGTCTGCAGCAGCGCCGCCATCTGGTCGATGAAGGAGCCGGTGCCGCCCGCGCAGACGCCGTTCATGCGCTCCTCCAGTCCGCCCTTGAAGTAGATGATCTTGGCGTCCTCGCCGCCCAGCTCAATGGCCACGTCCGTCTGGGGCGCCGTGGCCTGCAGGGCGGTGGCCACCGCCACCACCTCCTGCACAAACCCGATGCCCAGGGCCTTGCCCAGGTTGATGGAGCCGGAGCCGGTGATCTTCACCCGGAGCATGGCCTCCCCCGTGACGGCCTCCGCCTCCTCAAGCAGCTCCGCCAGCGTCTCCTGGATATGCGCCCGGTGACGGCGGTATTCGCTGTATACGATTTTCTGTTCTTCATCTAATAAAACCAGCTTCACCGTAGTGGAGCCGACGTCGATCCCTGCCCGGTATTGCTTCATGACCTGCGCGCTTCCTCTTTCTCGAAGATTACTTCCCGACATTATACAATGACAGATTTATAAATTATAGCACATCCGCGTTAAAATTTGTGAAGATAGTTTTAACTTTCCCCGGCGGCCGGGGCACCGGCGGCAGAAAAGCCCACGGCCGGGCGGCCGCGGGCTTTCAGTTCGATGTAAGCTTACGCCTTCTTCGCGATCTCGCACAGAGCGGTGAACGCGGCGGCGTCATGGATGGCCAGCTCGGAGAGCATCTTGCGGTTGATCTCGATGCCGGCGGTCTTCAGACCGTGCATAAAGGTGGAGTAATTCATGCCGTTGAGCTTGCAGGCGGCGGAGATGCGGGTGATCCACAGCTGGCGGAAGTCGCGCTTCTTGTTCTTGCGGCCCACGTAAGCATAGGTCAGGGACTTCATGACAGCCTGGTTGGCGACCCGGAAGTGCTTGGACTTGGAGCCCCAATAGCCCTTCGCCAGCTTCAGGATCTTATTTCTTCTCTTGCGCGTCATCATAGCGCCTTTTACACGTGCCATATCGTTAGCCTCCTAAATTCTTCAGCCTTGGTTTTTTATTTGTAGGGGATCATCTTGCGGATCGTCGCCTCGGTGGTGACGTCGGCATAGCCGCCGGCGCGCAGACGGCGAGTGCGCTTGGTGTCCTTCTTGGTCAGGATATGGCTCTTGAAGGCCTTCGCACGCTTGACCTTGCCGGTCTTGGTGAGGTTGAATCTCTTCTTTGCACCGGAGTGCGTCTTCAGTTTAGGCATAGTTGAATCTCCTTTCGTCCCAGCGGACCAAATAATCACTTGTTGTTCTTGGGAGCGAGGAACATCACCATGCTCCTGCCCTCCATCTTGCAGGGCTTATCCAGGACGGCCGTCTCGGCGCAGGCCTCGGCGAAGCGGTTCAGGATCCCCCGTCCGATATCGGTGTGCGCCATCTCGCGGCCGCGGAAGCGGACGGAGACCTTGACGCGGTTGCCGTCTGCGATGAACTTCTGCGCGTTTTTCAGCTTGGTGTTGAAGTCGCCGGTATCGATGTTCGGAGACATGCGCACCTCTTTGATCTCCACCACGTGCTGGTTCTTCCGGGCTTCCTTCTCGCGCTTGCTCTGCTCAAAGCGGAACTTTCCGTAGTCCATGAGTTTGCACACGGGCGGGACGGCCTGGGGAGAGATCTTCACGAGATCAAGGCCCTTCTCCTCAGCGATGGCAAGCGCCTGCTGGGAGGATACGATCCCAAGCTGCTCCCCCTTCTCGCCGATCAGCCGGACTTCCTTATCCGTGATCTCCTCGTTGAGTTGATGCACTACGTTAGCGATGGCCAAAGCACCTCCTGTCGGAAAATAACAAAACGCGGATGCATGGCAGCACCCGCGGCAGACCCACCGCGCCCATCCAGGACCGCGGCGGAAAAACCTTTCTTGACCTCTTTGCCTGTGGCGGGAGGTGAGGCGGATGCAGCCAGCCTGCTTTGTTTTTGCGTTAGTATTATAGCAGGGAGGGCAGCCCCTGTCAAGCGGAATTTTTGTAAAACGCGCCAGAGGACCGTTCCCCTGCTGTCCCCTCCCGAATTTATCGTATTGCAATAAATATCGCTTGACTTTCAATAAGATCAGTGCTATCGTAGCATTGAACACCGGAAACGGCGCAAAATCTGAAGCATGGAGGATGAAGCGATGAGACAAAAAACGCTGGCAAAGTGGCTGAAATGGGTGCTGGTGGGCGTGGGGCTCTGCGGCCTGGCGCTGTGTCTTTGGGTGCTGCCCGCCTACGGCCGCTCCCTGGCATACCGCTACCCCGAGTTTTCCTACTGCTACCT
The DNA here is from genome assembly GCA_051867635.1 of Oscillospiraceae bacterium. Classification (GTDB taxonomy): domain Bacteria; phylum Bacillota; class Clostridia; order Oscillospirales; family Oscillospiraceae; genus RGIG5472. The sequence continues at coordinate 18,410 of JBJDYT010000004.1, read as the reverse complement.
TCCCTGGCTCCTCTTCCTCTGGATCGCGGCGGTCCCCTGCTACATCGACCTGGGGCTGGCCTGGCGCATCGTGCGCAACATCGAGGCGGACCGCTCCTTCTCTCTGGAAAATGCCAGGCTGCTGCAGTATATCGCCGTGGTGGCCGCGGCGGACGCCGCCTTTTTCTTTATCATGAACATCATCTATCTGCTGCTGAGCATGAGCCACCCGGGCATCACGCTGGTGTCCTTCGTGGTCACCTTCATCATCGTCTCCGTGGCTGTGGCGGCCGCCGCCCTGTCCCATCTGGTGCGGAAGGCGGCGGAGCTGCAGGAGCAGAGCGACCTCACCATCTGAAGGAGGGACGTATGGAAGGCGAGATCGTATTCAACATCGACGTGATGCTGGCCAGGCGAAAGATGAGCGTCACGGAACTGTCCCAGCGGGTGGGCATCACCCTGGCCAACATCTCCGTTTTGAAAAACGGCCATGCCCGGGCCCTGAAGGTCGACACCCTGGCAAAGCTCTGCGCGGCGCTGGACTGCCAGCCGGGAGACCTGCTGGAATACCGCCGCAGCGGCGGGGAGGACGCTCCTCCCCCGCCCCGGGGCTGATGCCGGCTTCAAGAAAGCCCGCGTGCCGTGCCACGCCGTCTCATAAAAGCCTGACGCGCCTTGCGCTGTAAAAAGCTTTTGATCAAGTTCCAGTAGGAGCCCGGCTCCGCCTCCTTTACAAAACGCTCCCCCCGCCGCCGGCGCGTATAGTTCCCCGGAAGCTGGGAAGAATAGGGGTACAAACCGGCGCGAAGGAGGTGAAGGACATGGAGAACAAGAACCTGAAAAACGGCAACGGCAGCAACAACAGCAACGGCAGCAACAATAATAACAACAACAGCAACAGCGGCAGCAACAATAACAACAGCAAGAACGCCAGAGACTGCGACAACAGAAATGCCAAGAACAGCAAGTGACACCGTACTTCCCAATAAAATAAAAACGGAGAGGGGCGTAGGCCCCTCTCCGTTTTTATTTTTTTCAAAAGGCCCCGCTCACAGCGGCTCCACCGCCCGCTTGCGGGCGTAGAGCGCCCGGGCGTTCCGCCGCTCCCGCTTCTTCCCGAAGGCCAGCGGATAGGCCGCCAGGGCCAGCGGCAGCGCCAGCACCACGTCCACCACGGAGTGCTGCTTTAAAAACACCGTGGAAAGGCAGATGAGCAGCGTCACCACGCCGAAGGCCGCCCGCCAGGGAAGCGAGGAGAAATGCTTGCTGTTCCAGCCCGCGTACATGGCGGCGAAGGCGCCCAGCACATGGATGGAGGGACAGACGTTGGTGTTGGTGTCGAACACGTAGAACCACGCCATAAAGCGAGTCAGGATGTTGTCCCGGGCAAAGCTCACCGGCCGCAGGTACTGCACCGTGGGATACAGCAGGTAGACCAGGATGGTGACGGTATAGGTGATCATCACATATTTCATCATGCCGCAGAAGCTGTCCCGGTCGAAGAAAAAGCCGTAAACCAGCATCCCCACCAGGAAAACGAACCAGAACAGATAGGGGAAGAGGAAATACTCGCAGAAGGGGATCATATCGTCCAGCGGGCAGTACACCGGGTGGTAGACCCGGCCCGGCAGGCCCCGCTCCACCATCGCGAACAGCAAGCCGAACACCGGCCAGAAGGCCAGCAGCTTCACATGGCGGAAGCGCGGCTCGTTCAGGGTGCCGGGACGCAGCCCCCGGTAATCCACGCACTCCCATTTCATGGCTCTTCCGCTCCTTTCGCCTTTTAGATGCCACGTTATTATAGCAGAATTCTGGCCGTTGTCCATGGAAAAAATGTGAACAATTCTTTAGGATTTTCTTTCCTCTGTCCGTCCGGCCCCGCCCCTTGTGCGGCGCGGGAAAATGTGGTATACTGCGTTGGCATTTGTAAAAAAGGAGGTCCTCCCATGCGGATATTGATCCTCTCCGACTCCCACGGGGACGTGGAGAGCATGAAGGCCGCCGTGGCGCGCACACAGCCCCAGCAGATCCTGCACCTGGGGGACTGCTGGCGGGACGCCGAGGCGCTGCAGCGCGCCTTTCCCCTGCTGCCGCTGGCCCGGGTGCCGGGGAACTGCGACGCCTGTGACCTCTCCGCCCGGGGGCCGTCGGAGCTGACGCTGACCTTCCAGGGGCACCGCGTCTTTCTCTGCCACGGCCACCGCTACCATGTGAAGTCCGGCCTGCTGGCCCTGAGCTATGCCGCCCGGGAGGCCGGGGCGGAGCTGTGCCTCTTCGGCCACACCCATCTCCCCTGTCTGGAGCGTCTGGACGGCCTGACCCTGCTGAACCCCGGGAGCATCGGCGCGCCCCACAGCCACGGCTTCGCCGTGGCGGAGATCGACGGCGGAAAGCTCCGCTGCGCCCTGCTGTCCCTGTAAAAACGGTCAACGGGCGGCGCCCGCCGCCTTCGTTCCCCCATCTCAATTTTACAAAAGGAAGTGACGCTCCATCATGGAAGCGGAAAAGCCGAATCTGTTCCAGCGCCCCCTCTCCGTCACCCTGCTGGCTCTGCTCTGCGCCGCCCTCTGGGGCAGCGCCGCCACCTTCATCAAGCTGGGCTATGCCGTGATGCGCATCGCGGAGGACGACGCCGCCTCCCAGATCTTCTTCGGCGGCTGCCGTTTCGCCCTGGCGGGCCTTCTGACGCTGCTGTTCGCCTCCGTCCCCGCCCGCCGGCTGCCCCTGCCCCGGGGCGCCGCCTCCTGGCGGCACGTGGGCGTTCTGGCCCTGACCCAGACGTTTTTGCAGTATCTCTGCTTTTACGTGGGCGTGGCCCACACCTCCGGCACCAACGTGGCCATCATCAACGGCTGCGGCGCCTTCATCACCATCCTCGTGGCGGCGCTGGTGTTCCGCTCGGAGCGGCTGGACCGCTTCAAGGCCCTGGGCTGCCTGCTGGGCGTGGCGGCGGTGCTGCTGATGAACCTCTCCGGCTTTTCCCGGGGGCTGCGCTTTTCCCTGCAGGGCGAGGGGCTGATCTTCTGCGCCGTCCTCTCCTACGCCTTCTCCACCAGCCTTATGAAGCGCTACTCCGCCCAGGACAACCCCGTCATGCTCTCCGGCTGGCAGTTTTTCCTGGGAGGCACGGCCATGGCGGTCCTGGGCCTCGCCATGGGGGGAAGGCTGCGCCTGGATTCCGCCGCGGCGGCGGCCATACTGCTGTACCTCGCCTGCCTCTCCGCCGTGGCCTACTCCCTCTGGGGCCTGCTGATGAAGTACAACCCCGTCTCCCGCATCTCAGTGTACAGCTTCGCCAACCCCATCTTCGGCGTGCTGTTCTCCGCGGCACTGCTGGGGGAGACGGAGCAGGCCTTCCGCCCCGTGACCCTGCTGGCCCTGGCCTTGGTCTCCCTGGGCATTTTCATCGTCAACCACTTCGGCGGCCGCGAGCCGGCGAAGGCCGCGGCCTGACGCCGCCCAAGGCCCAATACATGCGCCGAAATGACTCTCCGGACACTCTCCGGGGAGTTTTCGCCCCTTTCCGGGAATAACGGTCTTGGGGGCGGGGGACTCTACGGACGGGGCGGCCGGGCCCGCCGCCTTTTTCATCGCTCATGTGAATAACAGTACAAAACGCATCCGTTGCGTTTTTCCTATGGCTGTGATAAGATGAAATTATCATAGGGCGGAGCGAAGCGTTTCCCCCGGTCCGTACAGCCGCTTCGACGCCCTGCGGGAAAGGATGGCCTCAGATGAAACGCAAAACAAGAGTGGCACTTCTCACCAGCGGCGGCGATTGTCAGGGCTTGAACGCCACCCTTCGCGCCATCGGCAAGACTCTGTTCCAGTATGTGGACAACCTGGAGATCTACGGCATGTATGACGGGTACCGCGGCCTCATCGAGGGCGACTACCGCTTCATGGAGTCCAAGGATTTCTCCGGCATCATCAACCTCGGCGGCACCATTCTCGGCACCTCCCGGCAGAACTATGTCCCCGGCAAAGCCATCGTGGACAAGGACGGCAACGACCTGATGCCCGCCATGCTCACCACCTATAACCGGCTGAACCTGGACTGCGTGGTCTGCCTGGGCGGCAACGGCACACAGAAAAGCGCCAAACTCCTGATGGACGCGGGCATGAACGTCATCACCCTCCCCAAGACCATCGACAACGACATCTACGGCACCGACGAGACCTTCGGCTTCCAGAGCGCGGTGGACATCGCCACCCAGGTCATGGACTCCATCCACACCACCGCCCTGGCCCACAGCCGGATCTTCATCGTGGAGTGCATGGGCCGCGACGCCGGCTGGCTCACCCTCAGCGCGGGCATCGCCAGCGGCGCGGACGTGATCCTCATCCCCGAGATCCCCTACGACATCACCAAGGTGGCCGCCTTCATCGACGAACGCCGCCGCCGGGGCCGCACCTTCTCCATCATCGCGGTGGCGGAGGGCGCCGTGTCCAAGAACGACGACATCCTCTCGGAGGAGGAGCGCCGCGCCCTGAAGGCCCAGCAGCAGTTCCCCGTGGTCTCCTACGAGATCGCCTCCCACCTGGAGCGGCTCACCGGGCAGGAGGCCCGGGTGGTGGTCCCCGGCCACTTCCAGCGCGGCGGCTCTCCCTGCCCCAGGGACCGCATCCTGGCCACCCGCTTCGGCGCCGCCGCCGCCCACCTCATCATGGAGAAGAAGTACGGCTACATGGTGGGCATGGTAAAGGACGAGATCGTCACCGTACCCCTGGCGGAGGCCGCCAGCCAGACCAAGTTCCTGCCCGTGGACCATCCCATGATCCGGACGGCCCGGGACACCGGCGTCTGCTTCGGCGACTGACGGCAATACGGCGAGAACACAGCAAGCCCCCTCCCGCCCTGCAGGCGGGAGGGGGCTTTTTCCTTTCGGCGCCGTCCCTTCACGGGCGGCGCCATTTATTCTGCCGTCAGCTTCTCCGGCGCAAACCGCTCCCACACGCCGCCGGCAGGCAGCGCGGCGGCCGTCCGCGGCGCGCCGGAGGCGTCCGGAAAGGTGAGCCGGAAGGCCCAGAGAGCCATGCCGCCCTCCTCTCCCCCGCCGTAGCGCCCGTCCCCCAGGACAGGCGTGCCCCGGGAGGCGAACTGCACCCGGATCTGGTGGTTCCGCCCGGTGTGGAGCAGGATGCGCGCCAGGCTCAGCGGGCCCGCCTCCGTCTCACACGTCTCCAGCACCCGGTAGGACAGGACCGCCTCCTTCGCGCCCCGGTGGGCGCGGTCCACGCAGATGGTCTTTCGCTGCTTTTCGTCCCGCGCCAGCCAGTCCCGCAGCGTCCCCCCCGGCGCGGCGGGAACGCCCCGCAGCACCGCGAGATACTCCTTGCGCAGCTGCCGCTTCTCCGAGGCCCGGGCCAGACGCTCCGCCGCGCCGTGGCTCTTGGCGAAGAGCATGACGCCCCCCACCTCCCGGTCCAGCCGGTGGATGAGGTACACGCCGCCCAGGTCGCCGCCGGCGCGCCGGCGCGCCTCCAGCAGGGAGACCATATCCTGCTCCCCCGGCTTTCCCTTATGGGACAGCACCCCCGCCGGCTTCACGCAGGCGAGGCACTCCCGGTCTTCATACAGGATCTCCATGGCTCCTCCTCCCTTTCAATCGCTCAATGGCCGTGGGGCACCTGCTGCAGGCTGCCCTTTTCCTTTTTCAGGTCCGCGTACAGCAGATTCGCCAGCACGATGCCCAGGGGCAGCAGCGCCGCGAAGGCCGCCCGCCCCAGGAACAAGCGGCAGAGGGCGGTGGAGGTGGCGCCGCCCGCCGCGAAGGACGCCAGCATCCCCAGATGCCGGCCGCAGCGCGCCCAGTTCCCCTCACCCTTGTGCCGCACCGCCTTGCTGAAGGACACGCCCACCTGCCGGACGTGGTTGGTGCAGAAGGTGGTGGCCATGGGGATGCCCTCCGCCTGGCGGAAGGTGTTGTACTGCATGGAGCAGATGAAATTCACCAGCACCTGGGAGATCTGGAAGGGCGCGCTCTCCGGCAGCAGGCCCAAGACCACCACCGCCGCCATCTCCAGCATGATGAAGATCGTGTCCCAGCGCAGCAGGTTCAGCCGCTTGATGGGGCCCGCGATGGACTCTGAGATCACCGCTCCCAGGAAGTAGGCGCTCATGGGAATGAAATAGTACATGGCGTGGGCCCACTCCCCGTTGCCCAGGGCCATGGCGAACAGCAGCACGTTGCCCGTCTGGGCGTTGCAGAACACGCCGCCGCGAATGGAATAGGTGAAGGCGCCGAGGAAGCCCCCCACATACATGAGCGTCATGAACACCCACGCCTTCTCACATGCCAGATACTCGTTTTGCCCAAGCTTTTGCTTTTGTTCTTCCATCTCGATCCCTCTCCGCTCTTCTCTCTTGCAGGACACTGCTTTCACACCACCTGAAACAGGTAGAACTTCAGATACTCCGTCTCCGGCACGCCCCAGAGGATGGGGTGGTCCGGGGACTGCTGCCGCGCCTCGATCTGGCGCAGCTGCACCTCCGCGCCGGCAGCGGCCTCCCGCAGCATCTCCCGGAACAGCTCGTCCGTCATGAAGTGGGAGCAGGAGCAGGTGGCGAGATAGCCGCCCCGGGGCAGCAGCTTCATGGCCCGGCGGTTGATCTCCCGGTAGCCCCGGTAGGCGTTGCGGCGGGTGGCGCCGCTCTTGGTGAAGGCGGGCGGGTCCAGGATGATATAATCGTACTCCTTCTTCCCGCTCTCCGCCATGGCTGTCAGCAGGTCGAACACGTCCGCCCGGAGGAAGTCCATGCGGTCCTCCAGGCCGTTGCGCCGGGCGTTGCGCTCCGCCATGGCCACGGCCTCCTTCGACACGTCCACCGCCGTCACATGGGCCGCGCCGGCCTTCGCCGCGTTCAGGGCGAAGGCGCCGGTGTGGGTGAAGCAGTCCAGCACCCGCCGCCCCGCCGCCAGCCGCGCCGCCGCCAGGCGGTTATACTTCTGGTCCAGGAAAAAGCCTGTTTTCTGCCCGTGGATGTAGTCCACGTCATAGAAAATGCCGTTTTCGCAGATGGTCACATGGCCGTCCAGGTCCGTGGCAAGGCCCGGCAGAGCGGCAAAGCCCGTGACCGCCTCCAGCCCCTCCTTTTCCCGCAGGGGGGAGTCGCTGCGCTCATAAACGGCCCGGACAGTGACGCCCATGGCGGCCAGTTCCTCCCGGAGCAGACGGTACAGCAGCTCCTTCACCCGGTCCGTGCCGAGAGAGAGCACCTCCGTCACCAGGATATCTCCGAAGCGGTCCACCGTCAGGCCGGGGAACTGGTCCGCCTCCCCGAAGATCAGGCGGCAGGCGTCGAAATCCGGCCCCATGACCTGCCGGCGGTACTCCAGGGCGTAGCGCACGCGGCGGCGGTAAAACGCCTCGTCGAAGCGGTCGTTGGTGTTGCGGGAGAGCAGGCGCACCCGGATCTTGGAGTGGTCGTTCACATAGCCCGCGCCGAGCCAGCTGCCCTTTTTCGAGCAGACGTCCACGATTTCCCCGTTCTCATAGCTCCCGGAGCAGGCCGTCACCTCCTCCCCGTATACCCAGGGGTGTCCGGCGCGGAGGGCGCGCTCCGCCTTTTCCGTGACGGTCAGGACGGGATAGGGTCTTGTCATAGTCGTTTCCCCCTTGCTGCGGCCGGCCCGGGCGGGCGCGCCGCATGGTCTCAAAAGGCAGGCGGCGGTCTCCCGCCGCCCGCCTGCATGCTGTTTTATTCCACGGTGACGGACTTGGCCAGGTTCCGGGGCTTGTCGATGTCGCAGCCCCGCTGCAGCGCCACATAGTAGGCAAAGAGCTGCAGCGGCACCACGCCCAGGGAGGGCTGCAGCATCTCCAGCGTCTCCGGCACGGTGATGACCTCCGAGGCGTTCTTCGCCATCTCCTCCGCCCGGGGCTCCGTGGTGAGGGCCATAACGTCCGCGCCCCGGGAGCGCACCTCCACCACGTTACTCATGGCCTTGTCGAACAGCGGGGCGTAGGTCCCCAAAGCCACCACCAGCGTCCCCGGCTCGATGAGGGAGATGGTGCCGTGCTTCAGCTCCCCGGAGGCGTAGGCCTCGGAGTGGATGTAGGAGATCTCCTTGAGCTTCAGCGAGCCCTCCAGCCCCATGGCGAAGTCCAGGTTCCGGCCGATGAAGAACACGGAGTCGTGGTTGAAATACCGGGAGGCCAGGTACTGGATGCGGGAGGTGTCCGAGAGGATCTGCTCCATCTTCTCCGGCAGGCGGCCGATCTCCTCCACCAGCGCGGCGTACTCCGCCTCCCCGATGGTCCCCAGCGCGTCCGCCACATACAGGCCCAGCAGCTGCAGCAGGGCCAGCTGGGTGCTGTAGGCCTTGGTGGTGGCCACGGCGATCTCCGGCCCCGCCCAGGTGTACAGCACGTCGTCCGACTCCCGGGCGATGGAGCTGCCCACCACGTTCACGATGGAGAGGATGTGGGCGCCCCGCTTCTTCGCCTCCCGCAGCGCCGCCATAGTGTCCAGCGTCTCGCCGGACTGGCTGATGATGATGACCAGGGTCTTCTCGTTCACGAGGGGGTCACTGTAGCGGAACTCCGAGGCCAGCTGCACCTCCACGCTGCGGCGCCAGAGCTTCTCCAGAAAATACTTCCCCACCATGCCCACATGATAGGACGAGCCGCAGGCCACGATGTACACCTTCTCCATGTCGCGGAGCGCCTCCGCCGTCAGCGACAGGTCCTCCAGCGCCACCCGGCCGTCCCGGATGCGGGGCTGCACCGTCCGGCGCAGGGCGTCGGGCTGCTCCATGATCTCCTTGAGCATGAAATGCTCATAGCCGCCCTTTTCCGCGGCGGACACGTCCCAGTCGATGTAATGGTGCTGCTTTTCGATGGGGAGCTGCAGGGCGTTGTAGAGGTGGATGCCGCTCTTCGTCAGCACCGCCACCTCGCCGTCCTCCATGTACGCCACGTCCCGCGTGTGCCGCAGCAGGGCCGTCACGTCGGAGGCGATGAAGTTGCCGCCCTTGCCGAAGCCCAGCAGCAGCGGCGCGTCCTTCCTCGCGGCGATGATGCGGTCGGGGCAGTCCGCGCAGAGCATGCCCAGGGCGTAGGCCCCCTCGATGCGGCGCAGCACCCGGCCCACCGCCTCGAAAAAGTCTCCGCACTCGTTATAGTAAAATTCCAGCAGCTGGGCCACCACCTCCGTATCCGTCTCGGAGCGGAAGGTGACGCCCTGGGAGAGAAGGAACTCCTTCAGCTCCAGGTAATTCTCGATGATGCCGTTGTGGATGACGGCGAATTTCCCGCCCTCACTCATCTGGGGGTGGGAATTCCGGTCCGACGGGGCGCCGTGGGTGGCCCAGCGGGTATGCCCGATGCCGATGGTGCCGGGCAGGTCCGCCCCGTCATGGAGCTGGTCCCGCAGCACCTGCAGCCGTCCCTTGCTCTTGCGCACCTGCAGCGTGCGCTCCGGCGAGACCACCGCCACGCCGGCGGAGTCATAGCCCCGGTACTCCAGATGGGCCAGGCCGTCCAGCAGGATGGGAGCGGCCTGCTCCATGCCAACATATCCAACGATTCCGCACATAAAAAAACTCCTTCTGAATCAAAAATGGCGCTGTTTTCCCCCAAAAAGGGCGCGATACGCCCCTTTTGCCCGGTCAAACGCATATTTTCTCACTCAAAAGGACAAACCCGCAGGCAATTTGTTCTTTCTCTCCGGCCGCAGCCCCTCTGTTTTGCGGTCGCCCGCATATTTCTGACTGCGTCACGCACCCGAAGTCGGTGCGGGAGAGCATCCGCCGAATCTTCGATCACTCTCCTCCTCGTCGTCCCGCCGCGCTGCACGGCGGGCGCTGGCGCTTTTGATGGGCCTTTCCCCATGAGCCTCCTTTCCTGTTCCTGCGATCTTCTTCCCGGCGTATCGCGCCGGAGGCGCCGGGAAAGCCCGGCGCTATGGGATAAACCGCCGCCCCGCCGCAAATACTCACAAAAGGGAGGTGGTCTATACGCTGAAAGTCTTTGTCCGCTCCGCGGTGATCTATCTCGTGCTGCTGCTGGGCCTGCGCCTGATGGGCAAGCGCCAGATGGGCGAGCTGGAGCTGAACGAGCTCGTCATCGCCATGCTCCTCTCGGACATGGCCTCCACGCCCGTACAGGACCTGGACGTGCCGCTGCACTACGGCATCGTCTCCGCCCTGACGCTGCTGCTGCTGTCGCTGCTGCTGTCCTTTCTCTGCCTCAAGAGCCTCCGCTTCCGCACCCTGTTCTGCGGCAACCCCACCCTCATCATCCGGGAGGGGCAGCTGCTGCAGCGCGCCATGCGGCGCAGCCGCTTCACGGTGGACGAGCTTATCGGGGAGCTGCGGGTGCAGGGCGTAACGGACCTGCGCACCGTGAAGTACGCCATACTGGAGACCAACGGCCAGCTCTCGCTGGTGCTGCAGTCGGCCTCTCAGCCTCTCACCCCCGGCGACCTCGGCATGGAGACGCAGCCGGCGGAGCTGCCTGTGCTGCTCATCAGCGACGGGCGGCTGCTGGGCAAGGAGTTCGAAAAGGCGGGGCTGGATGAAAAGTGGCTCGGCGAGCTGCTGCGGCAGCACGGCCTGCGCAGCTATAAAGAGGTCTTTTTCCTCAGCATCGACGCGGAAAAGCAGCCCCTGCTCATCCCCAAGGACAGGCGCTGAAAGCGCCTGAGACTGTCGCAAAGCCTTCCGGCCAGAGGTTTCGGAGGGAAAGATAGTGTGAAAGAAAACCGTCAGGGTTGTCTTTCGCGTTCAATCGAACAACTTTTTGAAACTTCCCAAAAAGTTTCAAAAAGTTCGGCAGCTTATCGAAAAAGACCAAGGGACTTTTTCGATAAGCTGAGGCGCTGAAAGCGCCTCATTTCTCCTCCAGGATCTTGGTCAGCTCCTGCATGAAGGTGTTGATGTCCTTGAACTGGCGGTAGACCGAGGCAAAGCGGACATAAGCCACCTCGTCCACGCCCTTGAGCTTCTCCATGACCAGCTCGCCGATCTCCTCGGTGCTGACCTCCCGCTCCAGGGAGTTCTGCAGGCTCTGCTCGATCTCCGCCGCCAGCTCCTCCAGCTTCGCCACGGACACCGGCCGCTTCTCGCAGGCCCGGAGCATGCCGTTGAACACCTTGCGGCGGTCGAAGCTCTGGCGGCTGCCGTCTTTCTTGATGACCACCATGGGCAGGCTCTCCACCGTCTCATAGGTGGTGAAGCGCTTTTCGCAGGCCAGGCACTCCCTGCGGCGGCGGATACTCTCCTCCGCCGGGCGGGAATCCACCACCCTGCTCTCCTGGTATCCGCAGAACGGGCATTTCATGACACGGTCCTCCTTGTCTCTCTATGGCGCGGCAGAGCCGCTCCCGGCACGTCTCGTGGGCATTATAGCACAGCGGCGGCGGGTTTGGTAGTCATAAATTATTTTTTCTCACCGCGGCAGCACCGGCTTTCCCTCCGGGGAGAAGGCGTAGACCACATAGCGCCGGCCGCCGATCTGCCGCAGCTGCGCCAGGCAGAACAGCTCCGTCAGGGGAAAGGGCGCGCCCCGGTCGTAGGGCAGCGCCACCAGGCGCAGTTCCCCCTCCGGCCGCGTCAGCGCCCCCTCCGCGCCCACGCGTCCTCCCCATTCGCCCCCCAGCTCCCCGGCGTAGGGCTGCCAGCCGCCGTCGCCGCCGCTGCGGCGCAGCAAGCCGCCCTGCCAGCGGCCCAGCCCCCGGAGCTGCTGCTCGGCGAAGCGCTTGCGGCAGTACATTCCCTGCCCCCTGGGCTCCATGACCCCCAGCAGCCGCTCCCCGTTTTCACAGCTTAAATATGCCCGGTAGATGCCCTCCCGGCGCTGGTCCGCCAGCGCCTCGATCTGGTAGTACAGTCCCTCCTGCACCCAGCGGAGCTTTCCCGCCGGCGCGCCGCCCTCCAGCAGCAGCGGCAGCTCGTTCATGCGCTCTCCCTCCTTTGATCGGCTCAGAGGGCCAAAAAGGCCCCGTGCCATTCTATGCACGGGGCCTGCGCTGTTATGTATGCCTTCCGCTCAGCTGACGGTATAGGGGCCGCGCACCAGCAGCTTCACGCCGTCCGCCGTGGCCTTGGCGCCGCGGCCGTCCACGGTGGCCATGTACAGGTGGTTCGCCGTCAGGGCGCCGCCGCTGCCGAGGGTGGTGCCGGCGGTGGTGTCCACCAGGCCCGGCGAGGAGGAGGCCACGCAGGTGGCGCTGCCCGCCCGGAGCATCAGCTCGCAGCCCACCCGGCCGGTGAGGGTCTGCCCCTTCTGCAGCGTCACCACCACAAAGGTGGCGGCGTCATAGCTCCCCGGCGCGGCGGCTTCTCCGCCGCTCCCGCCGGCAAGGTCCTTCTCCGCCGCGGAGATCTCATTGGAGAACTCCCTGCGCAAAGCCGTGTCCCGCTGGGAGATCAGGCTGCGCACCTTCTCCGTCACCGTGCCGAGGAAGGTGTCGTTGAGATAGCTCAGGGAGACCAGCGGGTCGCTCTTCCCGCCGGCGGAGGCCAGCACGCTCACCCCCGCCGCCGTCAGCGCCAGCACCAGCGCCAGCGTCAACGCCAGCTTCGCCGCCATATGTCTCTTTTTCATCCCTCAGCCCTCCTATGTATCCCGTGTTTTATCTGTCAAAGCCCCGCAGGGGGGCGCGGGCCTCCCTGCGGGGCGCTGCTTAGACGAGTTCATCGCGCCGCAGGCCAAAGCTCACCGCTATGGCGTCGTCGATCTTCTCCATCAAGCTGCCGTCCACCCGGCCCATACGCTCCCGCAGGCGCCGCTTATCCAGCGTCCGGATCTGTTCCAATAATACCACAGAATCCCGCGTGAGTCCATAGGTACCGGAAGAAAGTTCGATATGGGTGGGCAGCTTCGCCTTGTTCATCTGGGACGTGATGGCGGCGGCGATCACCGTGGGGCTGTGCCGGTTGCCTGTATCGTTCTGCACGATCAGCACCGGCCGCACGCCGCCCTGCTCGCTTCCCACCACGGGACTGAGATCAGCGTAATAAATGTCTCCGCGTCTTACGCTCGTATCCACCTTCGTTCACACTCCGCCGCTATGAAGTACCCGCCGCTCCCCCTTTCTGTCAAAGGAGCGGGGCCACTATCATTCTCCCACGCAGCCGCGGAATTTATACCGCCTGATGCGCGGTCCTTCCGGCATTCCGGCGCCCCAGCGCATCCTATGCCGCCGCCGCGCCATGGGTGACAGGGCCTGTCCCCGGCGGCGCGCAAAAAAAAGGGCAGGCTCCCGCCTGCCCTTTCGTGAACCGGTCCCTTGTTTGCTTTTATCAGTACAGAAGCTGGAGGTTGTAGTCCACCACCTTGCCGTCCTGGAGGTAGTAGCGGGGCACCCGCTTGCTCACCGCGCAGAGCAGCTCGTAGCTGATGGTGCCGCAGAGCTTCGCCGCGTCGTCGATGAGGTTGTTCTCGCCGTAGACCTCGATGACGTCGCCCTCCTTCACGTTCGGCAGGTCCGTCAGGTCGATCATGGTCATGTCCATGCAGATGCGGCCCACGATGGGGGCGGGACCGTCCTTGGTCAGGACGGAGAACTTGTTGCTCAGGGCGCGGAAGAAACCGTCCGCGTAGCCGATGGGGATGACGCCGATGCGGCTGGGCCGGGAGGTGAAGTAGGTGCGGCCGTAGCTCACGGAGGTCTCGGGGTCAAAGTTCTTGATGGTGGAGACGGTGGTCTTCACGGTCATGACGGGCTTCATGCCCATGCGCACCGCCAGGTCGCCCGTGCCGTACATGATGATGCCGCAGCGCACCATGTCCCAGGCGTACTGGGGATAGGAGCAGATGCCGCCGGCGTTGCAGCAGTGGTGGATGCGGAACTTGAAGTTGCCCTGCTCCTCCACCGCGGCGATCATCTTCTCGAAGCGGGCGCGCTGGGTCTTGGTGAAGGCCACATGCTCCGGCGCGTCCTCGTCGGAGACGCAGAAGTGGGTGAACACGCCCTCCACGTCCAGGTTGGGCAGCTTGATGACCTCCAGGATGTCCTTCAGGCTCTGCTCGAAATGGCTGTCGTCGCACTGGAAGCCCAGGCGGCCCATGCCGGTGTCCAGCTTCACATGGACCTTCATCTTCCCGCCGAGCTTCCCCGCCTCGTCGTTGAACTCCCGGGCGATCTGCAGGTTCTGCACCGCCTGGGTCATGTTCACGCGGAGGATGCGCTCCGTCTCATAGGAGGGCGTAAAGCCCAGCATGAGGATGGGCAGCTTGATGCCGTTGGCCCGCAGCTCCTCGCACTCGTCCACGTTGGAAACGGCGAGATAGTCCGCGCCGATCTTCTCCAGATGCCGGGCCACGCGCACCGCGCCGTGCCCATAAGCGTCCGCCTTGACCACGCCCAGCAGCTTCGCCTCCGGCCCCACCTGGCGGCGGATCACCTCCATATTGTGGGTCAGATTGTCCAGATTGATCTCTGCCCAGGTACGCATGAGTTTCTGTTCTTTCTTTTCCATACCGTTCACGCTCCTTCTTCCTTTGCGCTCCATAAATAAATGTATTGCGGCTGTTTTAATAAGGTATCCCGTGACAAACGGCCTTTAATCCGGCACAAGTATAGCACCAAAAACAAAGTCCGTAAACTGTAATCTGAAAATTAACGAGCCGTTTTCGCTGATCTCCGCCGCCACGGGCGTCCCTGTTTCCTCTTCCAGGAAAAGGGTGCTGTGGAGCTTTCCCGCCTCCCCCGCTGTCTCCAGGGTCAGGCGCAGGCAGTCCACACCGCCGCACGCCTCCCGGCTCTGCTCCAGCAGATACCCCTCACGCGCCGCGTCCATGAGACGGGGCAGCGCCGCCGCGGGAGAGAGCTTTCCCTCCCCCAGGGTCCCCGCGTCCAGGCACAGGTCCTCATAGCAGAGGGAGGCCGTCTCCCCGTCGAAGACGGCGCTGAGCCCCTTGAGGCGCTCCGGCACCAGCACCGTGACGGTGCTCTTCCCACCCGGCACATAGTCGCAGCGGAGCGTATACTCCCGCAGCTCCGAAGCGTACTCGCACTTCACCACCGCCTCCATGGCGCAGCCCTCCATCTGCCGGAAGCGCTCCAGCGCCTGCTGCGCCGCCTCCTCCGTGCCGCCGCCGCAGCCCGTGAGCAGGCACAGCAGCAAAAGCGGCAGCCCCCAGCGCCATCGTTTCATGCCGCGTCCTCCCTTCCGCTCTTCTCCGGACATACCTATGCTCCCCGGGGCGAAAGTATGCCCGGCCCGCTGTTTTTCCCGCCGCGGTGCAGGAAAGCCGCCCCGCCGCGGCGCTTTTCGTGCAATTTTATCCTTGCAAGTTCCGACACGCTGTGTTATAAGTATTAAGAAACAGCGTTGAACGGGAAAATAGCGCATCTCCTCCCGCCAAGAGAGGACCGGTCGCCGGCTGCAAGCCGGTCCGCGGGGGCGCGCTTGGTTCGCCCGGGAGCTGCCGCGAGGAAATGCGCGGCCGGTCCGCCTCCGTTACGGGGCCATGAGTGCGCGCGGCGTCCGCGCGAATGCGGGTGGTACCGCGGAGGGCTTGCCTTTCGTCCCCAAATGTGGGGCGGAGGGCTTTTTTGTTGGCCTTGGGAGGTGCGGTATGCTCTGTTATCTTGTCCGGCACGGCAGAGACGACGACAGCGTCAGAGGCGGATGGAGCGACCACGGCCTGACTCCTTCCGGCGTCGGGCAGGTCCGCGCGCTGGCGCGGGAGATGGCCGCCGCGCAGATGGACGTCGGCTGCATCTATTCCAGCGACCTGCGGCGCGCCAGGGAGACCGCCGCCATTTTGTCGGACCAGCTGCATGTACCCGTCGTCTACGACCCCGGCTTCCGGGAAGCCGACAACGGGGACCTGGCCGGCATGAAAAACGAGCTTGCCAGCGAGCGGTATCCGGGGCTGTACTGGTCCGCCCTGGCCTACTCGGAGCGCTACCCAAACGGCGAAAGCCCGGAGCTGTTTTTCCGGCGCGTCCAGCGCGCCTGGGCGGAATTTAAAAGAAACGTTTTGGCGCGCTCCGCGAAAGACGTCCTGCTGGTCACCCACGGCGGCGTGATGGAAGCTATCCTGTGCATCGAAAACGGCGTCGAATTCTCCAACAAGATCCGGCATTTTTCCACTCCCAACGCGAAACTGATCCCCGTTGCGATCCGTTAAAATACTTCCACAGAAGGAGTTTAGAACCATGAAAGAACAACTGGCAAAGATCCGCGCGGAGGCCCTCTCGGCCCTTGAACGCGCCGCCGACTCCGCCGAGCTGGACGAGCTGCGGGTCAAGTACCTGGGCAAAAAGGGCGAGCTGACCGCCGTGCTCAAGCAGATGGGCCGGCTCTCCGCCGAGGAGCGGCCCGCCATGGGCCAGCTGGCCAACGAGGTCCGCGCCTCCCTGGAAAACGCCCTGGACAGCGCCTCCAAAAAGCTGGAGGAGGCCGCGCTGGAGCGCAAGCTGAAGGCGGAGACCGTGGATGTGACCATCCCCGGCACCAAGGCCGCCGTGGGCCACAAGCACCCCATGTACACCGCTCTGGACGAGCTGAAGGAGATCTTCATCGGCATGGGCTTCACCGTGCTGGAGGGCCCCGAGGTGGAGCTGGCGGAGCTGAACTTCGACCGCCTCAACGCCGACGAGGGCCATCCCTCCCGCGACTGGTCCGACACCTTCTATTTTGACGAGGACAGCCGGGTCATGCTCCGCTCCCAGACCAGCCCCATGCAGGTCCGGGCCATGGACACCATGGAACTGCCCATCCGCATCATCGCTCCCGGCCGTGTGTACCGCAAGGACGAGGTGGACGCCACCCACTCCCCCATGTTCCACCAGGTGGAGGGCATGGTCATCGACAAAAACGTCACCATGGCGGACCTGAAGGGCACGCTGAACACCGTGGTGGAGCGGCTCTACGGCAAAGGCACCAAGACCCGCTTCCGCCCCCATCACTTCCCCTTCACCGAGCCCAGCTGTGAAATGGACGTGCAATGTCACAAGTGCGGCGGCGTGGGCTGCCCCACCTGCAAGGGCGAGGGCTGGATCGAGCTGCTGGGCGCGGGCATGATCCACCCGAGGGTGCTGGAGATGGCCGGCATCGACACCGACGTGTACTCCGGCTGGGCCTTCGGCATCGGCCTGGAGCGCATGGCCATGCGGCGGTTCAAGATCTCCGATCTGCGGCTCATCTTTGAAAACGACGTGCGGTTCCTCGAACAGTTCTAAAGAATGTCCAAGGGGGACGTTGTCCCCCCTGGATACAAAAGCGCCGCGCCGCAGGCGGCACAGCGCTTTTGATACCCCCCTCGCCTTCCCACGGGGAAGGCGGCCCCGGCCGCCGCGGCCGGGGGCAGCGGTGTCCTGCGAAGGCGCATGTCCTTCTCCGGACAAGATTCAGACCAGTTCCGCCTCCGGCGGAAACTCTGCGAAGCTTTCCTGCAATATAGGAGGATTACGTTTATGAATTTAAGCAGAAAATGGCTCAACGAGTTCGTCACCGTTGATGTCAGCGATAAAGACTTTGCCGAGGCCATGACCCTCTCCGGCTCCAAGGTGGAGACCACGGAGGCCCCCGGCACGGAGATCAGCAATGTGGTGGCGGGCCGCATCCTCTCCATGGAGCGCCACCCCAACAGCGACCATATGTGGGTCTGCCAGCTGGACGTGGGCAAGGAAGAGCCGGTGCAGATCGTCACCGGCGCGTGGAACATCCACGAGGGCGACATGGTGCCCGTGGCCCTGCACCGCTCCACCCTCCCCGGCGGCGTGAAGATCGAAAAGGGCAAGCTCCGGGGCGTGCTGTCCAACGGCATGCTCTGCTCTCTCAAGGAGCTGAACCTGGACGAGCGCGACTTCCCCTACGCCGTCATCACCGCGGCGGCGATCCTGGGCGACTATAAGCCCCTGGACCCCGCCAAGCCCTCCATCCCCGCGGACGTCCAGCCCGGCCACAAGATCTACGGCCCCGTGGTGGCCGCGAAGGTCCTGGAGGTGCATAACGCGGGCGCGGAAGGCTGGAGCTGCGGCCTGGACGCCGGCGGGAGCCTGCAGTCCACCCTCACCCCCTGTGACAACCTGCACGCCGGCGACATGGTGGCCTACAACACCAAGACCTGCGCCGTCTGCACCCTGGCGGACCTCCACGCCGATCAGAAAGAATTCCCCCACTGCATTCCCGACGGCATCTTCGTCCTGCAGGAGGAGGGCGTGCAGCCCGGCGACGACATCAAGCCCGTCATCAACGCGGACGACCGCGTGGTGGAGTTTGAGATCACGCCCAACCGCCCCGACTGCCTGAGCGTCATTGGACTCGCCCGGGAGGCCGCCGCCACCTTCGGCGCCGAGCTGCGGCTCCATGAGCCGGTGGTGAAGGGCGGGGCCGAGGGCAGCCTCTGCGAGCTGCTGGACGTGGAGACCCCGGCGGCGGACCTCTGCCCCCGCTACACCGCCCGCATGGTGCGCAACGTGAAGATCGCCCCCTCCCCCAAGTGGATGCGGGAGCGGCTGCGGGCCA
>JBJDYT010000003.1:0-8540 GCA_051867635.1 Oscillospiraceae bacterium | reverse complement strand
GCCATCCCGGAGATCGACGGCTTCAAGCCCTCCCACCGCAAGCTGCTCTACACCATGTACAAGATGGGCCTGCTCACGGGGCCGCGCACCAAGAGCGCCAACATCGTGGGCCAGACCATGAAGCTGAACCCCCACGGCGACGCCGCCATTTACGAGACCATGGTGCGGCTGAGCCGCGGCTACGGCGCGCTGCTGCACCCCTTTGTGGACAGCAAGGGCAACTTCGGCAAGGTCTACTCCCGGGACATGGCCTACGCCGCCAGCCGCTACACGGAGGCGAAGCTCGCCCCCATCTGCGCGGAGCTGTTCCGGGACATCGACCAGGACGCGGTGGACTTCGTGGACAACTACGACAACAAGCTCAAGGAGCCGTCCCTGCTGCCCACCACCTTCCCCAACATCCTCGTCAGCGCCAACCAGGGCATCGCCGTGGGCATGGCGTCGCAGCTCTGCGGCTTCAATTTGAAGGAGGTCTGCGACACCACCATCGCCTATCTCAAAAACCCGGACTGCTGCCTCTCCGATACGCTGCTCGCGCCGGACTTCCCCACGGGGGGCGAGCTGCTCTGCGAGCCGGAGGAGCTGGAGCGCATCTACCGCACCGGCCGGGGCAGCGTGCGGGTGCGGGCCAAGTGGCGCTATGTGCAAAAGGAGAACCTCATCGAGGTCTATGAGATCCCCTACTCCACCACCATCGAGGCGATCCTGGACAAGGTGGCGGAGCTGATCCGCGCGGGCAAGATCCGGGAGATCGCGGACATGCGGGACGAGACGGACCTCTCCGGACTCAAGCTCGCCATTGACTTAAAGCGGGGCACGGACCCGGAAAAGCTCATGCAGAAGCTGTTCCGCCAGACGCCGCTGCAGGACTCCGTCAGCTGCAACTTCAACGTCCTCGTGGGGGGTATGCCCCGGGTCATGGGCGTGCGGGAGCTGCTGGAGGAATGGACCGCCTGGCGCACGGACTGCGTCCGCCGCCGCATCTATTTTGCCCTGCAGAAGAAAAAGGACAGGCTGCACCTACTCAAGGGCCTGAAGCGCATTCTGCTCGACATCGACAAGGCGGTGCGCATCATCCGGGAGACGGAGAGCGACGCGGAGGTGGTGCCGAACCTGATGATCGGCTTCGGCATCGACGAGGTGCAGGCGGAGTTCGTGGCGGAGATCAAGCTGCGCAACATCAACAAGGAGTACATCCTGAAAAAGACGGCGGAGGTGGACGACCTCCGGGATGAGATCGACGATCTGGAGGACACCCTGGCAAAGCCGGAGCGGGTGAAGAAGATCCTCATCTCGGAGCTGACGGCGGTGGCGGAGAAGTACGCCGTTCCCCGCCGCACGGACATCGTCTACGCCCACGAGCTGCCGGAGGAGGAAGAGGAGACCGCGGCGGAGGATTATCCCGTCTGCGTGTTCCTCTCCCGGGGCGGCTATTTCAAGAAGATCACGCCCCTGTCCCTGCGCATGGGCGGGGAGCAGAAGTATAAGGAGGACGACGGCCTCCGCCAGCGCTTTGAGGCGGTGAACAGCAGCGAGATCATGTTCTTCACCGACCGGGCCCAGGTCTACAAGACCCGCCTGAGCGAGTTTGAGGACACGAAGGCCTCGGCGCTGGGAGATTATCTCCCGGCGAAGCTGGGGATGGAGAGCGGGGAGAACGTGCTCTACGCCGTGCTGCCCGGGGACTACAGGGGCAGCATGCTGTTCTTCTTCGAAAACGGCAAGTGCGCCCGGGTGGAGCTCTCTGCCTACCAGACGGTGTCCAACCGCCGCCGGCTCACCGGGGCGTACAGCGACAAGGCCCCCCTGGCCGCCATGCTGTACCTGCCGGAGGACAGGGAAGTGGCCGTCTACTCCACGGAGCCGCGGGCGCTCATCTTCCACACCGCCCTGCTGGCCCCCAAGACCACCCGGGGCAGCCAGGGCGTGGCGGTGCTGACGCTGAAAAAGAAGCACACCCTCTGCCGCGCCGCCTTCACGGAGGAGACGGGCATCGTAAGCCAGAGCCGCTACCGCGGGCGCAGCATCCCCGCCGCCGGGGCGCTTTTGAAGGAAGAGGACAGCGACGACAAGCAGCTGAGCCTGCTGGGAGGGGACGAATAGGATGGATTTCACAAAAGTGACGGAAAACCTGAAAAAGCGGGGCTTCCAGGTGCGCGCCTTTGCCACCGCCGCGGAGGCGGCGGACTATCTTGACGGCGCCATCGACGGCGTCTCCGTGGCCTTCGGCGGCAGCGTGACGCTGCAGCAGCTGGGCCTGGCGGAGCGGCTGCGGGGGCATAACGAGCTTTTCTGGCACTGGCAGCTCCCGGAGGGCGCCACCGCGGCGGAAGTGCTCTCCGCCGCCGCCTCGGCGCAGGTGTACGTCACCTCTGTCAACGCCCTGGCGGAGACGGGGGAGCTCGTCAACATCGACGGCACGGGCAACCGTCTGGCGGGCAGCCTGTACGGCCACAAAAAGGTCTATTTCGTGGCGGGCCGCAACAAGCTGGCGGCGAACTTCCACGAGGCTCTCTGGCGGGCGCGGAATGTCGCCGCCCCGCTGAATGCCAAACGCCTGGGCCGGCGCACCCCCTGCGTGGAGGGGGGACGCTGCTTTGACTGCAGCAGCCCCGAGCGCATCTGCAGGGGCCTGGCGGTGCTGTGGGAGAAGATGGGCTCCTGTGAGATGGAAGTGGTCCTCATCGACGAGGAACTGGGGTATTAAGCGCCCGAAGCGCCGAAGGACCGGGGAAAGGAGGCCCGCCATGAAAAAGATGCGTGCTCTGGCGCTGCCGCTGGCGGCGGCGCTGCTGCTGACAGGCTGCTCCGCGCTTTTGGAGCGGCAGTACAGCGTGGTGGAGCCCCACAGTGAGAAATACCGGGAGTCCGGAGACAGCAGCATCCTCCGGGCGGAGGACTATCAGGAACTGGTGAACGATATCCTGACCCTGGTGGCCGCCCACGCGGAGGAGAGCGTCATACGCCTGTACATGCCGGAGAGCACCGCCATCGAGGCGGAGGGGCTGCTGGAGGAGGCCTGCCGGGAGGTGCAGGAGGAGACCGCCGCCGGCGCCTACGCGGTGGAGTACCTGACCTACACCATCTCCGAGGCCCCGGCCTACCGGGAGGCCCGGCTGCGCATCCGCTACCGCCGCACGGCGGAGCAGTACGCCTCCATCGTCAGCATCACCTCCACCGGGGCCATCGAGGACCTGCTCCGCGGGGCGGTGCAGGCGGAGCGGGAGGAGCTGGTGCTGCGCACGGGCTACTTCACCGGCTCGGAGGAGGAGATCCGGGCGCTGCTGCGGGAGCTGGATGAGAGCTATAACGGCGATCGGGCGGGCGGCTGGACGGTGGCCTTTTACCCCGACGCGGGGCAAAACCGCATCATCGAGTTCCTGCTGCCGCGAAACGGATAAGTTGACGCGGAAAAAGCGGAAAAAGAGCTTGACAAAGCAATAGGGGTTTGTTAAAATCACTATTGTTCTGCGGGCGTAGCTCATCCGGTAGAGCGCCACCTTGCCAAGGTGGAGGTAGCGAGTTCGAGCCTCGTCGCCCGCTCCATATGATAAAAAACGACCTGCCTTTCAAAGGCAGGTCGTTTTTTGCGTTTTTTGGCAATGTCTCACACGAAGACCACCTGGACCAGGAACATGTACAGAAGGGTCCCGCCGAAGATGGACAGCAGGTTGTTGCGCTTCCAGACGTGGAGGAGGATCACCGCCGCCCCGGCGATGAGCTGGGGCGCCCAGCCCGCCAGGAAGGAGACGGCTGCGGCGAGAGGGCCGGAGAGCGAGGCGGTCAGGGCCGCCGGCGCGGCCGCCGCGGGGCTGCGCAGGCAGTAGACGATGAGCATGGCGATGACCGCGGGGGGCAGCACCCGGCCGAGATACAGCACGATCTTGGGAGGCGAGTCGCCCCGGTCAAAGAGCAGAAAGGGCAGGGCGCGGGTCAGAAAAGTCACAACGGCCATGACCGCGATGGACGCGATGGCCTGTCCGGTGGTCAGCATTCCGTCTCCGCCTCCTTTCGCTCTGTTTCGGGCTGCTTCGCGCTCTGCTCCTCCTCCAGCCGGCCGCGCAGGAGCAGCAGCGCCCCCACGATGATGGCCAGGGCGGGCAGGAGCATGGTGTCCGGTCCCACCAGCTTCAGGCACAGCAGGGTGGCCGCCGCCCCCAGCAGGGCGGGAAGGTGGCTGCGGTAGGTGAGCCACTGGTCCACGGCGATGACCAGGAACAGAGCGGTCATGGCGAACTCCACCCCCGCCGTGTTGAACTGCAGCAGCGCCCCGGCCACCGAGCCGATGACGGAGCCCAGGATCCAGTAGCTGTGGTCCAGCACCGCCACGGCAAAATAGAAATCCCGGGCGCTGACCCCGGGCGGCGGGACCGCCCCCGCCAGAAGGGCGTAGGTCTCGTCGGTCAGGGAGAAGATCATGTAGAGCTTCCGCTTGCCCATGCCGCGGAACTTCTCCAGCATGGACAGGCCGTAGACCAGGTGGCGGAAGTTGATGAGGAAGGTGAGCAGGGCCACCTGGGACAGGGCCGCGCCGGTGGCCAGCAGGCTCACCCCCAGGTACTGCCCCGACCCGGCGTAGATGGTCAGGGACATGAAAAACGACCAGATGAAATTATAGCCCGCCGCTTCCAGCATCAGTCCGAAGGCGATGCCGATGGAGAGATAGCCCATCAGCACCGGAACGGTGACAGGAAAGGCGGCGGCCAGGGCTTTGCGGTTCACAAACGATCCCACCTTTGCGGTTATCCTGCGAAAAGGAGCTTTTGATGCGGCGCTCCGCTGCGGAGCGGCCGCAGATATACTATTATAATGGGATTTTCTGCAAAATGCAAGGGGGCGCGGGCGCTTCGGCCCGGGGCATAAGTGAAGGGGGGGCGCGGAACGCGCCTCCCCCCTTTTTTACCGTTTCACTTTTCCCGGTGCAGCAGCCGCAGCTTGAAACACCGTATCCGGGACATGTAGCGGCTGGTATAGAGCGCCCCCATCAGCAGCGAGCCGAGCACCAGTCCCAGCAGAAAGCCCGCCGGGCCGCTCCAGGGGCCCTCCGCCGTGAGGCCCTGCATCTCCAGGACCATGTACGCCAGCAGGGCGGCCACGTCCGCGAGAAAAATGTAGTGGATGCGCCGGGAAAAGGCCAGGTTTCCCTGGCTGCTGTAATCCGCCGCCTGAAGCGGAAAAACGGCGGAGCGGGACGGCGGTATGGACCGCCGCCCCCGATCAGTTCGCCTCTCTTACCTCGTACCACCGATCCTGCTCCAGGTCAATGAGCTTCCCGGCGCTGTCGTAAGCGTCGAAACCGCCGTCCGGCAGGATGAGCACAAACGGACTGTCGGGGTCGATTTCGTAGGTCTCTCCGTCATGACACTGGATCCTGGCGATATGAAGCGCGTTCATGGACAGCAGGGCGAGCATGCCGTCATATTTGTAGACGCTCACACTTTGCTCAACGGACACGGTATGGCCGCCATACCGGAATTGATAGTTCTCGAAGAGCCTGCCGGTGTTTCTGTACACGGCAAAGCTGTGGTCGGTCAGCCCGTCGTCATAGGCCAGTGCGGCGGCAAAGCTGTCCGACATGGCGATCTCGATATTCCAGTCCTCCCGGATCGTTTGAGATTTCCGCAGGCTTTCCTCCATATCGCGGGCGGTCGTGATGCGGTTCATACCGGAAAGGCACAGCGCGGCGGCGATCACGAGCGCGGCGGCCAGCGCCGCCACCACTTTATACGGCGGTATCATGCGGGGCGGCTTGCGCCCTTTTGTGACCAGGGCCCTGTTGATCGCCCGTGTGTATAAGCGAAGGTAGCCGGCGGCAATCAGGACCAGTATGGCTATGGCTGCCAGGACCGTGCAGACAACGACGGAAATATCCATATCAGCCCCCCTTTCTCATATGCCGAAGCTTTCCTTGAAGATGTAATAGTAGCTTCTCGTGACGTCCACGCGCCCGCCGTCCGCCATGGTCAGGATGAACTTCATGGAAAGCGTGGGAGTGATCCGCCGCACCTTGTCCCGGGCGATCACGACGGAGTTGCTGACGCGCAGGAATTTGTCCGGGTCCAGCAGGGCCGCCAGCTTATACAGCCGCTCTGCCGCCTGATAGGTTCCGTCCCCGGTGTGCACCTCCACAGAATGGCCGTAGGTCTCTATGTAGGTGATCTCCTCCACGGGCAGGAGCACGCGCTCGTTGGCGGCCCTGTCCTTCACGGTGAGCGTATCCAAAAACCGGCCGCTCTCGCTCAGCACCAGCTCGGCGCTGTCGTCTGTTTCTATGCCGTGCGCGGCCAGGGCCTGTTTGATCTCCTCATAACGCGCCTTGCCGACGGCGAGCCTGACCTTCAAGCTGCCCCACCTCCCAAGCGTAAACGCCGTATGACACTGTCAAGTATACCGGCCCGGCCCGCTCCGCGCAATACGGGAGGAACAGTTTGCAGATACAGGCGCACGGATTGCGCGGCGCCGCAAAAAAACAGGCGGCGGTCCGGCGAAACGCCGGGCCGCCGCCGTGAAAGCGGTCGCTCTTGCTCTGTTGCCGTGCGGCGGATACCGCCGCGCCCCGAAGCTCAGCTCAGCTTCCGGGCGTAGTTGCCGTAGATCTGCACGCCCTCCTGGGCGGTGATGAAGGCGTGGGGGTCGATCTCATACACCGAATGGCGCAGGTCATCCAGCTCGTACTTGGAGGTGCAGATGCAGAACACATGGAGCGGATCGCCGGTGTAGGCGCCGCTGCCGTCCCAGCAGGTGACGCCGCGGCCCAGCTTCTCCGTCAGCCGGTGGGGCACCGTGGGGTCCGAGGCCTTGGTGAAGATCAGGACCTGGATGTTGATGTTCTGCTGGTGGAAGCGGTCCGTCACCAGGCAGAAGGCGGCGGTGTAGACCACGGAATAGACCACCGTCTCCAGCGGGAAGAGGAAGAAGCAGCAGACGTACAGCAGCACGTTGGCCACCATGCCGAAACGGCCCACCGTGATCCAGCGCACCCGCTTGGAGATGGCGAGGCCCACGATGTCGATGCCGCCGAGAGAGCCGCCGCAGGTCAGCGTCAGGCCGAAGCCGGCGCCGCAGACCAGGGAGCCCAGCAGCGTGCAGGTCAGCTTGTCCGCCAGGACCGGCTGCGCCGGGATGGGGATGAGGGTGGCCACCAGGGAGTAGACCGAGAGGTACAGCACCGTGCAGCCCACAAAACGCTTCCCCAGCACCCGGTAGGCGATGAAGAAGATGGGGATGTTCATGACGTAGTAGATGATGTTGGCGATGTCCACCTGGAAGGTCATGCCCAGGGCGTTTTCCACCAGCGTACGCAGCAGCTGCGCGTAACCCAGCAGCCCCGCGGTGTACAGCCCCAGCGGCACGATCAGCACGTTCATGCCCAAGGCGAACAGCGCCGCGCCGAAGCAGCCTGTGAGCAGACGGAAACCGGAACGATGGAGCGAATTATACAGCATAAAAGCACCTCCGGCCCTGGTGGACTTTCCTGATGGAAAGCGGGCCACATCACATTATAGGCCAAGATCCGACAAAGTCAATAGAGCCGTTTTCCGCCGGCCCCGCGGGAAATTTGATGACCCTCAGCGGATTTTTCTGCGCCCCGCCGCCGGCGAAACGCCCCAGAGCCGTCCGCGCGGCGTTTTCCGCCTCCTTCCTCCCGCCCGAAGCGTAGGCATTTTGATGAAAAGTGGCCCCTGAAAACCGTCGTCAGAAGCCGTAGCGCAGGCAGCGGCGGAGCCGCTTCTCCGCCCGGGCGATGGTGCGGGAGACGGTGGAGGCCGCCACCCCCAGCTCCCGGGCGATCTGGCGCATGGACTTGCCCTCGTCAAAGTGCATGCGCAGCATCTCCGCCTGCCGGGGCGTCAGCTCGCGCTCCCGGGCCAGACGCAGGTTCCGCCGCAGCCGCTCCAGCGTCTCGCTGTTGTCGCCCTGCTGGCTGCGGCTCCACTGTTCCAGCTCGGCGTAGATCCCGCCGGGACCGTCAAAGCGTATATTTTTCATTTTTGTGATAGCTCCTGTCATAGTAGCGGCGGGCCAGCACCGTCAGTTCCCGCATCTCCCGCAGCAGCGGGTCCAGCGCCGCGGCCCGCTGGCGGAGCCGCAGCTTCTCCTCCTGGCTCTGGGCCAGCCTTTCCGCCTGCCGCAGCTCCCGCACGCGCAGGCGCAGCAGCCGGGCGCTGTCTTCATAGGCAAAGGACAACTCGTAAAGGGTCAAAAAACGTCATCTCCTTCCCCGCAGAGGGAAAAATAGGGGGCCAGCTCCCGCTCCGCGAAGTCGGGAAAGCAGGCCCGGCAGACCACCAGGCCGTTGAGCTGCCAGCTCTCGTCCCCGGCGAAGAGCGGCGCGCCGCAGAAGGAGCAGCGGCGCAGGGGCGTAGGCCGGCGGGACGAAGCGGGCGAATGGGGATCCAACGTGCAAATTACCTCCTTGACTGAAAAATTGGCATTGACAAACGGACGGGTCTTTGCTATAATCAATTTCGCTGTGGATGAGATCTGCTGGTGTAGCTCAGTCGGTAGAGCAGCTGATTTGTAATCAGCAGGTCGGGGGT
>JBJDYT010000002.1:0-8661 GCA_051867635.1 Oscillospiraceae bacterium | reverse complement strand
CAGCTTCTTGTTGAACTTATAGCGGCCCACGGTGCTGAGGTCATAGCGCCGGGGATCAAAGAAGAGGTTGTTCAGCAGCGTCTCGCAGCTGTCCACCGTGGGAGGCTCGCCGGGACGGAGCTTGCGGTAGATCTCCAGCAGCGCGTCCTCGTAGGTCTTGCAGGGGTCCTTCTCGATGGTAGCCATGATGCGGGGATCGTCGCCGAAGACCTCCTGGATCTCGCTGTCGGTCTTGAGGCCCAGCGCGCGGATCAGGCAGGTGATGGGCAGCTTGCGGTTCTTATCGATGCGGACCCAGAACACCTCAGAGGTGTCCGTCTCATACTCCAGCCACGCGCCGCGGTAGGGGATGACGGTGGAAGTCAGGATGGGCAGGTCCGTCTTCAGGTCCGTTTCCTTGCCGAAATAGATGCCGGGAGAGCGGACGATCTGGGAGACCACCACGCGCTCGGCGCCGTTGATGACGAAGGTGCCGGAATGGGTCATGAGCGGGAAATCGCCCATGAAGATCTCCTGCTCCTTGATCTCGCCCGTCTCCTTGTTGTGCAGGCGCACGCGCACCTTCAGCGGCGCGGCGTACGTGGCGTCCCGGGCCTTGCACTCCTCCACGTCGTACTTGGGCTGCTCGTCCATGGAATAGTCGATGAAGGTCAGTTCCAGATTGCCCGCGTAGTCAGTGATGGCGGCGACGTCCGCAAACACCTCCCGCAGGCCGGTCTCCAGAAACCACCGGTAAGACTTCCGCTGGATCTCCAGCAGGTCGGGCATGGCCATGACTTCCTCATGCCTCGCATAGTTCTTACGCAGCGTTTTCCCGTAATACTTGTCTTTCGGCATATCTCACGCAACCTTTCTTTTCGGTCTTGAAAGCCGCTTCCGGCTTTGGCTCGCTCAATCGTTCCCTCTCAGTGTGACACGCGCGGAGCAGTTGTTGGAAATATCAGGGCTGCTCTTGTGCTTTTCTCCCGGGGATGCTATACTCAGTACAAGGATATTGGGGCGTTGTCCCCCAGTATCACACATAGGTAAACTATTCTACCATGGCCATTTCCCCCGTGTCAAGGGGGAAGCGCGGGTTTCCGGGAGGTTTTTCCCGGATTTTTTCTTTTGCGGCGGCGGTGCGCCGCATTTTTCCGCAAAACAGCAAGAGGGACGGCTCCCGCCGTCCCTCTTTTTTCTTTTTCGCGTTTTTTTGCGCCGTTCCTGCCGCGCTCCGGTCAGTGACGCCGGTCCGGCTGCGTCAGTTCAGAAAATCCGCGCTCTCGTCCGCCTGCTGGCGCAGTGCGTCGGCCTTCTCCTTCAGCCGGCCCAGTCCCTCCAGGATCTTATCCCAGAATCTGACGATAACGAACACAGTGGCGGTGACGGCCACCAGGGCGGCCAGCAGCTTCCAGATCTTGTTGCAGCACTTCTCCATAGGACGATCCTCCCATACTTATTAAAATGTAGCCTTATTGTATCGGAACCAATGCCGGATTACAACCGCTTTTCAGGCGCAATTTACAGTTTTTTTACAAGATACGCCTGCCGGATCTCCTCCGGCACCAGCCGGCCGCCGGTGGCCCAGGCGATGTGGACGGCGTCCGGCAGCTTTTCCTCCAGGCCGTGGCGGCGGACATACTCCCGCGCCCCCTCGAAGCGGGCCATATCCTGCCAGGCGCCCAGGGCCGCGCAGCTGGAGGGCTCGATGAACACGCCGTCGCGCCCGTGCAGCACCCGCAGCGCGTCGAACAGCCGCCCGTCCGCCACTGTGAAGCAGCCGCTGAGCAGCGGCTCCATCATCCGGGCCACCATCCCCGAGGGGCGGCCCACGGCGAGGCCGTCGGCCTCCGTGAGGCCGGTGAGGCCCAGGTCCTGCACGCAGATGTTCTCCTTTTCGCCGGTGGCGAGACCCGCCATCATGCAGGGACACTGCACCGGCTCGACGAAGAAGCAGTGGACGTTGTCGCCGAACTGCTGCTTCAGGCCGAAGGCGATGCCGCCCGGCGCGCCGCCCACGCCGCAGGGGAGGTAGACAAAGAGCGGGTGCGCCGCATCCACCGTGACGCCCTGGGCGGCAAGCTGCTCCTTCAGCCGCTGGCCCGCCACGGAATAGCCCAGGAACAGGGCCTTGGAATGCTCGTCGTCCACGAAATAGCTCTTGGGGTCGGCGTCGGAGAGGGCGCGGCCTTCCGCCACGGCCTTGCCGTAGTCCCCGGCATACTCCTTCACCTCCACGCCCTTGCTGCGCAGCAGGTCCTTCTTCCACTGCTTGGCGTCCGCGGACATGTGCACCACCACCCGGTAGCCCACCGCGGCGGAGGTGATGCCGATGCTCAGGCCCAGGTTGCCGGTGGAGCCCACCTGCACGGTGTAGCGGGAGAAGAGGTCACGGTAGTCCGCCAGCTTGGCGTAGTCGTCTCCCTCCCGCAGGATGCCCTCCTCCAGGGCGATATCCTCCGTATGCTTCAGCACCTCGTAGATGCCGCCCCGGGCCTTCACGCTGCCCGCCACGGCCAGGTGGCTGTCCATCTTCAAAAAGAGCCGCCCCTCCGGCACCGGGCCGAGGGCCTTCATCCCCTCCTTCGTGGCCGCGATCTCCCGCAGGGGGGATTCGATGAGGCCGCCGTCGGGCACGGTCTCCGGGAAGGCCCGCATGATGAAGGGGGCGAAGCGCTGCAGCCGCGCCGCCGCGTCCGCGATGTCCGCCGGGCCCATCTCCTGCCTGCCCGCCACCTCCGCGAAGGGGCGCAGGCCGTCGTTGTTCCAATAGGTCTCCCGCGCCGCCATCATGTCCGCCACGGCGCCGATGCTTGCGTATTTCTCTTTCATCAAGGGAAACAGCTCCTTTCCAAAAATCCGTTTTCTCTCCGCCCCGTCCGAGGCCCGCGACTCCTTATTCTATATAGCACAGCTTACCACAGATTTACGGAATTGGAAAGGGAGGGACGGGCGCTGGCGGAAAATTTTCTCCCCGCCGGGCGGAAAAAGGGCGCGGAGCCGCTTTTGGCTCCGCGCCCGCTGCCGGTCCCCCCCTGCTTGTCCTGCCGGGTCACAGGAGGCGGCCGGCCGCGCCGTCTTCCCTCTCTTCCCGGACGCACAGCTCCCCGTAGCGCGCGGCGATGCGCTCCACCGCCTGCTCCATGGGAAGACTGCCGCAGTCGAAGGCCAGGTCGTAATGCGCCCCGCCCCAGGCGGCGCCTGTGTAATGCTCATAATACTTCTTCCGCTGGAGGTCCATCTTGCGGACCAGCCGCGTGGCTTTGCTGCGGGACAGGCCCTCCTGCTCCATCTTCCGCCGGATGCGTCGCTCCTCCGGGGCGTGGATGAACACGGAGAGAACGTTGACCTCCGCGGAGCGCAGCACATAGTCCGCGCAGCGCCCCACGAAGATGCAGTTCTCCCGGGCGGCGATGCGCCGGATCTCATGGCTCTGCAGCTGGAACAGCACCTCCGACGTGGGCAGACCCCGGGTGACCCGGTAGTTCCCCTCGTGGACCGTGCGGAACAGATAAGGGTTGGTGGCTTTTTCGTCGGCCGCGGCCAGGGTGCCGGGCTGCAGCTCTCCGTACTGGCAGGCCAGGCGCAGCAGCTCCTTTTCATACACCTTGATGCCCAGCTTTTCAGACAGGCGCACGGCGATCTCGTGGCCGCCGCTGCCGAACTCCCTCCCGATGCAGATGACTGTATGTCTCATTTTGCCGCCGCCTCCTTCTCTTTCAGCACCTGATACACCTCGTCCGGCACGGAGAAGTCCGCATACCCCTCCGGGAAGGCCAGCTCGGCGCCGATCTCTGCCTCCGCGCTGGACAGCAGCAGCTGCAGCCGCCCGGAGCAGGCGACAGTGACCGTCCTGAGCTTCCCGTCCGAAACGGTCAGACGGACGCTGCCGCTGTCAAAGTCGATATCCAGCTCCTCCGCCGCGGGGGCGATGGCGCAGGCCACGCGCCGCGCCCCCTCCTCGTCCAGGGTCAGGGCGTAGCTGCGGCTTTCGCCGGAGGAGGTGCAGGTGACGTCGCCGTTTTCGCAGAGCAGGTAAAGCAGCTCCGGCAGCTCCGCCGCGGCGACGTCGTCCCGGTGGGCGGAGAGGGACAGCTCGCCGCTCTCGTCGCAGAGCGCGTTCTCCGTAAAGTAGAGGCGCGTCCCGCTCTTTTCAACGGCGCTGACCGTCAGGCCCCGGATCTCCGTCCGGTACAGCTCCAGCGAGTCGTTCAGGATCAGCGGGCCGCAGTCGGCCCGCAGCGCCACGGTGGTGCGGAGGGGATCGCGCCCGCCCAGCTCCCCCCAGGCGGACAGCAGGATAAGCAGGTCCTCGGAGAGGTCGGCTTCCGCTGTGTAATCCCCCGCCAGGAGGCGGTCCTCCACGGCCTCCGGGACGGTGGGCCGCCCCTCCTCGCCGGCGTGCAGGTCCAGGACCGCCGAGACGGTGCAGGGCTTCTGCGCCGCGCTGCCCAGCCTGCCGTCAAAGGTGAAGCGGAGCTCCTCCGCCTCGGCGCCCTCGCTCACCAGCTCCACGGTGACGGCGTCCGCCGCGGCGAGCCCGTCCGCCGCGGGGAGCAGCAGCCGCAAGATGGCCTCCGCGTCCTCGCCCTCCGCCGTGACCCGGTAGACCCCGTCCTTTCCGGAGATATCCGCATGCTGGTACAGCGGCAGAGCCTTCTCCAGCAACGCCGTATAGTCCGGACAGGCGCTGCCAATCCGGTAGGCCTTGCCGTTTTCCAGAAACACGGCGTCGTCGGCGTAGCAGAGGGTCCGGCCGTTTTGGGAGATCACGGTGACGGACTGGCCGGCGGCCTGCGTCCGGGCAAGCCTCGCCTCAAAGCCCATATCCTGCCCATCCAGCCGTGCCTCCACCGCCAGGTCCATGGAGAGCTCCTCCGCCTCGGCGCAGCTTTTCAGCAGCGCATAGGCCTCGCGGCCCTCCGTCAGGCCGGGGAGCAGGAACCAGGCCGCCGCGCCGGCTGCCGCGCAGAGGAGCAGCAGCACCGCCAGCACCTTCAGCAGACGGCGGCTCTTCTTTTTCCGGGGCGCGGTCTGCTGTGCCGCAGGCGCCGGCTCCGGTTCGTCGCCGGACAGGCTTCTGCCGGCCGCGGCCGCGGCCAGGATGGCCTCCAGCCGCCGGTCCTCCTCCGCCCGCCGCCTGCGGGCCCTGCGGATCAGCAGGAGCAGGGGCAGAAGCAGCAGCAAAAGCAGCAGCGCCGCCGCCAGCCACACCCAGCGCACGGACACGGTGGAGAGGACGGCGACCTCCGCCTCGTCACCGGGGGCGGAGAACAGCAGGTAGCTGCCCATGGTCTCCGTGGAGGTCTCTTTCCAGCCCCCGTCGGTCTTCACATAAACGGCCATATTCTCCGGCTCCCCGCTGGGGGGCAGGTAGTGGAAGGTGTGCTCCGCCTGGCCGTCCGGCGTGAGCTCCAAACGCCACTGCTCCACCACCCCGCGGCGCAGCCGGGAACTGGTGAAGGCCTTTTTCAGACTGTCCCACCAGCCCTCCGCGATGTCGAACTCCTCCGGGGCGGCGGCCTGCTCCGAAGCGGAGACCGCCGCGCCGTCGCCGAACTGCCCCTCCACGAAGAAGACGGGGCGGTCGTCGGAGCGGAGCTGGCTGCTGTACAGGGAGGAGATGCAGGGCGTGTAGACCGCCGTCACCACGGTGTCCTGCCGCAGGTCCTTCAGCTCGTCGGCGTCCCAGACGCCGCAGCAGCCCTCTTTTTCCGGGACTGCCGGAAAGACGGAGCTGTCGAAGGACTGCCCATAGGCGAACTCCACCGTCTTCACCGTCTCACCCTCCGCCAGGAAGCGCAGCCGCAGCTGCAAAAAAGCCTCGGGGACCACATGCTTCGCCGCATCGGCCTCCTGCGCGTCCGCGGCGGTCAGCTCGGTATAATCCACCGGCTCCGCCTGTCCGGCGTAGCTCAGGCGGTTGATGCCCGCCAGGGAATTGGAGACGAAGTAATTCTCCGTAAAAACGCCCCGGTTCACGCCGGAGACGGCCCCCGCATACTGCTCGCACTCCGGGATGCTCACCATGGAGTAGCAGCCGGAGACGGTGCTGTGGGACTCGCCGGACTCGTCGGAGACGCCGCTGCCGGTGATGCCGCCCACGTAGCTGCCGCCCCGCAGGGTGCACTTGGCATAGCTGCGGCGGAGGGTGCCGCCGGTGAGACCGGCGATACCGCCCACGTAATCCCCGTTTTCGCTGCTCACCGCTCCGTAGTTCTCCGAATCACACAGCAGCCCCAGGTCCATGCGCCCGCAGACGCCGCCGGCGTAGCTGCGCTTGGCGGTCACTTCGCCGTCGTTGACGCAGCCCTGCAAAATGGCCTTCAGCTCATAGCTGCGCCGCTGCTTGCCGGAGAGCTCGGAGGCCACGTCGTCCTCCGGGTCCAGCTCATATTCCACCGCCATGGCCCCGGCGATGCCGCCCACGCTGATATCGCCGCAGATGCTGCCGCTGTTGCGGCTGGAGGCGGTCTTGCCCAGAGTGACGGCGTCGATGTCGGTCTCGGAGGTGTCGGACACCGTCTCGCCCTGCCCGCTGCCGAGAAGGGCGTCGAAGACCGTGTCGGAAATGGCGTTGATCTGGCTGCTGATGGCCCGCAGGTCGTCGTTCAGCGCGCCGGCGGTCCCGGCGGTCTCGCTGCTCAGCAGGCGCATCTGGCCGGTCATGCCGTTGACGGCGGAGACCAGACCGCCCAGAGAGGCGCGCAGGGCGATCTGCGCGTCGGCCGTCGCCTGGCCGCCGCCCTGGGTGCTGCCCCCGCCGGAGACCCCGCCCTCGCTCAGGCCGGCGTGGAACTCTCCCTCCGAGCTGCCGCCGGCGCTGCCGCTGGCGGAGGGCGGGTCGAACTCCGTCTCCGCGCCGCCCTCGGCGGAGCTGCTGCCGCCGGCCACGATCTGCGGCGGCCTGACGGTCACGCTGCCGTCGCTGTTCACCGCGCCGCTGCCGCTGACGGCGCCGCTGAGCGAGCCGCTGACGGAGAGCCCGTCGGCCGCCGCGGCGGCGCTGTCCAGATAGTCCGCGATCCGGTTCAGCCGGGAGACCGCGGAGGAGACGCCCGCGCCGGCGTCGTCGATGGCCGCGTCGACCATGGCGCTCAGCGTGTCCATCTGGCGCCGCAGCTCTGTCAGGCTGTCCTCGGACAGGTCCATGGCGATGTAGG
Organism: Oscillospiraceae bacterium; assembly: GCA_051867635.1. Taxonomy (GTDB): domain Bacteria; phylum Bacillota; class Clostridia; order Oscillospirales; family Oscillospiraceae; genus RGIG5472. Next base: position 1,519 of record JBJDYT010000002.1, on the reverse strand, counting down.
GCTCCAGCTGTCCGGCGATGCCGCCCACATCCTTCCGGCCGTAGACGTCGGCCGTGTTTTCACAGGAGAAGATATAGCCGCAGCTCCGCCCCGCGATGCCGCCCACATTGTAGCCGATGTGCTGGTAGCCCACGGCGGCGCTGTTGGTGCAGTGCTGGATGACCCCCGTGGAATAGCCCGCGATGCCGCCGGTGTCGGAGGCGGCGGAGCTGATGTCCAGACTGCCCAGGCTGGAAATGTTCAGCAGGCGGTCCGGGTTGAGGCGCTGCAGGTCCAGGGAGGGATCTTCGCTGGTGATGTTCACATAGGCCTCGTTTTCACAGTGGTCCACGATGCCCATGTTGTACCCGGCGACGCCGCCGGTCATGCTCTCGCCGAAGACCGCGCCGTCGGTCCGGCAGTTCTGTATGACGCCGGTGGCGGCGTTGATGCCGGCGATGCCGCCGGCGTTGCTGGCGCTGGAGACCGTGCCGGAGAAGGAGCAGTCCAGGATCATACCGTGGTTCTCCCCCGCGATGCCGCCGGCGGTCTCGCCGTCGCCGGAGGGGATCACGCTGCCCGTGACATGCAGCTCCCGCACCACGGCCGTCTCCTCAAGGTAGCTGAACAGCCCGGCGGGGGTCACGCCCTCCTCCATGTCCAGGCCGCTGATGGTGTGGCCCTGGCCCTCAAACACGCCGCTGAAGGTGGGGATGGGCAGGAAGCCGCTCCCCTCCAGGGAGATATCCGCCTCCAGCACCACGGTCTTTCCCCGGGACCAGGTGTCCAGCGCGCAGCGCTCCGCCAGCTCCAGCAGGTCGCCGGCGCTGCGGATGCGGATGGTCTCTTCGCCGCCCTCGGCGCGGACCCCCATGGGCAGGACGGGCAGCATCGAGAGCAGGAGCAGCAGCGACAAAAGCGCCGCGATGATCCGTTTTGCGTTATTCTTCACTGCTTTCCTCTCCTTCCTGTGCGGCTGTGCCGGAGATCAGATTCAAATTCACATCGCCGTCCACGGTGGCGCGGACCGTGCCGCTGATCACGCCGTGGATCTCGCCGCGAACCACGCCGTCCACCCGGACGCGGCCGTGGGCGCTGGTCTTCTGCACCGTGCTGGGCATGGAGAAGGAGGTGCGGTCCACCACCCGGCTGCCCACCAGCAGGATCTGCGGCAGCACGAACATGACCAGGATCATGGAGATGATGGTGCCGCGGCCGATGCTCTCGCCGATGCCCACGATGGCGGCCTCGGAGGTCATGCGCCCAATGAGCGTTCCCGCCACCGCCAGAATGGTGCCGGAGGTGATAATGGTGGGGAAGGCAAAGTTCATCGTCTCGATGACGGCCTGCCGCGGCTCCATCTCCCGTTTCAGCTCGTTGAAGCGGCTGGCGATGACGATGGCGTAGTCGATGTTGGCGCCCATCTGGATGGAGCTGACCACCAGGTAGCTCATGAAGAAGATGCCGTTTCCGGTAATGGCCGGGATGGAGAAGTTCAGCCAGATGGAGCCCTGGATCACCAGGATCAGCAGCACCGGCA
>JBJDYT010000001.1:0-36420 GCA_051867635.1 Oscillospiraceae bacterium | reverse complement strand
AACCTGCCGCCGGCAGCTTTCGCGACGCTCCGACTGAAGGTGTACCAGGAATTAAACGGCGAAAGCTGTTTAAGATAAACTAAATAGTTGGTGCTGATTAGGGCGAGGGTCCACCCGTTCCCATCCCGAACACGGAAGTTAAGCTCGCTTCTGCCGACGATACTTGTCTGGAGACGGACCGGCAAAATAGGTAGCGCCAACACAAAAGAGGAGAGTCGTTTGACTCTCCTCTTTTGCTTTTGCCTCCGCGATATGTCCATCATATGGTTGCAAGCCGGGCAGAGAACGTTTATAATGGAAATACAAGACCAAGAAAAGCTGAGGTGCCGGCGTTCTATGAAACGAAAAGAAGCGCTCAAGGATTTCCTGCTCATCACCGTCGGTACGGTGATCATCGCCGCGGCGGTGTTCTTCTTCCTGATCCCCAGCCATATCTCCGTGGGCAGCATCTCCGGCCTGGCCATCGTGGTCAGCAATTTCGTGCCGCTGCCCATTTCCGCCATCACGCTGCTGTGCAACGTTGTGTTGCTCCTTCTGGGCTTTCTGCTGGTGGGCCGGGAATTCGGGGCCAAGACCGTTTATACCTCCGTCCTGCTGCCCGCGATCCTGGCCGTGCTGGAGCGGCTTCTGCCAGACTACCAGTCCATGATGGGGGACCCCTTCCTGGACATGCTCTGCTACGTCTTTGTGGTCAGCATCGGCCTGGCCATGCTCTTTGTGCGCAACGCCTCCTCCGGCGGCTTGGATATCGTGGCCAAGCTGCTGCACAAATTCTTCCGCATGGAGCTGGGGAAGGCCATGTCCCTGGCCGGCATGTGTGTGGCCCTCTCCTCCGCCCTGATCTACGACGCCAAGACCGTGGCCCTCAGCGTGCTGGGCACCTATCTCAACGGACTGGTGCTGGACCACTTCATTTTCGGACTGGACAGAAAGCGCCGGGTCTGCATCCTCTCCTCCCATATGGAGGAGATCCGCTCCTTCATCATCCACGAGCTGCACAGCGGCGCCACCATTTACGAGGCCATCGGCGCTTATGACGACAGCGTCAGGCGGGAGATCATCACCATCGTGGACAAGACTGAGTACGGGCGGCTGATGAAGTTCATTGAAAAGACAGACCCCAAGGCCTTCGTTACCGTCTACGCCGTCAGCGAGATCTCCTACCAGCCGAAGACCTGACGGCGTTTCCCGGCAATAGATATGAAAAGGCGGCGCCGCGTACAGCGGCGCCGCCTGTTTTGCGTCATATGGCTTTTTGCCGCGGGATGGCGGAGCGGGGAAGCGTCAGTTCAAAAAGTCCTTCAGCTTCTTGCTGCGGCTGGGATGACGCAGCTTCCGCAGGGCCTTGGCCTCGATCTGGCGGATGCGCTCCCGGGTGACCTTGAACTCCTTGCCCACTTCCTCCAGCGTGCGGGTACGGCCGTCCTCAATGCCGAAGCGGAGCTTCAGCACCTTCTCCTCCCGGGGCGTCAGGGTGGAGAGGACCTCCACCAGCTGCTCCTTCAGCAGGGTGAAGGACGCGGCCTCGCTGGGCTCGGAGGCACCCTCGTCGGGGATGAAATCGCCCAGGTGGGAGTCCTCCTCCTCGCCGATGGGGGTCTCCAGAGAGACGGGCTCCTGGGCCACCTTCAAAATCTCACGCACCTTGTCTGCGGGCATCCCGATCTCCTCCGCGATCTCCTCCGGAGAGGGATCGTGGCCCAGCTCCTGCAGCAGCTGGCGGCTGACCCGGATGACCTTGTTGATGGTCTCCACCATGTGGACGGGGATACGGATGGTGCGGGCCTGGTCCGCGATGGCGCGGGTGATGGCCTGCCGGATCCACCAGGTGGCGTAGGTGGAGAACTTGTAGCCCTTGGTGTAGTCGAACTTCTCCACCGCCTTGATCAGGCCCAGGTTGCCCTCCTGGATCAGGTCCAGGAACAGCATGCCGCGGCCCACATAGCGCTTGGCGATGGACACCACCAGGCGGAGGTTCGCCTCCGCCAGGCTCTGCTTGGCCTTCTCGCCCTTCTTGACGGTGGCCGTCAGCTCCGCCCGGCGGGCTTCGTCCAGATCCTCCCGCTCCAGCTCCTTCGCCGCCTCGTTCCCGGCGGACATGTCCTGGGCCAGTCGGATCTCCTCATCCGCGGAGAGCAGAGGCACCTTGCCGATCTCCTTGAGGTACATGCGCACGGGGTCGTCGATGGAGAAGCTGTCCACCAGCGTGTTGGGGTCCACCAGCTCCTCTTCCTCCACGTCGCTGATGTCCTCCATGGCGGGCTCCACATCCTCCACCAGCTCCGGCAGGTGCAGGTCCTCGTCCGTGCCGACCTCGATGCCCAGCGTCTCCAGCGAGTCGTAGATGCTGTCCATCTGCTCGCTGTCCAGCTCCAGCTCGTCCAGCACGTCCATCAGCTCGCCGGAGTCCACCCGGCCCTTCTTCTTCCCGCGGCCCAGCAGCTCGCGGAGCTTTTCGCTGTTCTGTATGATGGCGGCGGCGGGGAGGGAGGCCACCAGCGCATCGTCCAGCTTGGGGGCGGCGGGCTTCTTCTCCTCTTCCTCCGTGCGCTTCTTGCTCTTCTTGGGGGGCTCGATCATCAGGTCCTCAAATCCCGCGGACTCCAGCAGGGCGTCCGCCTGCTGGGACAGGATATCCTCCAGTTCGTTCTTGTTCTTAGGCATGTTGCTTTCCTCCGTAACCCGATTTGTTCTTGTATTTGTCGCGGGCGGCCAGCAGGGGGTCTTCCGCCGTACCGCTGCGTTTTTCGTATTCCTCCCGTACCACCCCGGCGTACTCGCGGATGGTGCGCTCCGCCGCGGCCAGGTTCTCCGGCTTTTGCAGCAGCTCTGTCAAATGGCTCATCTCCTCCGGCGAGAGCAGGGGGGAGAGCAGGGAGACCGACAGGGGCCGTCCCTCCAGATGAAAGGCCCACAGGGCGTCGAAGATGCGGCCCAGCAGGGGAGAGGAGAACTTGTCCCCCGTCAGGGGAGGCTCCGCCCCGAAGGCGCCCTGGTCCAGCATCAGCAGGCGGATGAGCCCCTCCTCCGCGAGAGCGGAGCGGAGATTTTCATACCGAAGCGAGCGCTCCCGGGGCTGGCTGGTCAAAACGGGGTTCATCTCCCGGCGCTGCCGCTCCTTTTTGGCCTTGGCGGCGAGACGGCGCTGCTGCCGCTCCACCTCGGCCTTCATGCTCTCCGCCGAGATGCCGGCGGCCTGGGCCGCCCGGGCGGTGTACACCTCCCGCTCCACGGCGCTGTGCAGTCCCGCCAGCACCGCGCTGACCTCCTCGCAGTAGGCCAGGCGCTGGGCGTCGTCCCGCAGGTCGTACTTGGCCGCCGTCTGGTCCATGCGGAACTCGATGCCGTTCTCGCTGCCGCTGAGCAGCCGCTCAAAGGCGTCCCGACCCTGGTACTTGATGAAGTCGTCCGGGTCCTGCTTCACATAGGCCCCATCCTGCAGGCGGCGGGGCAGGCGCAGGACGCGGACGGTAAATTCGGAATTCTCCAGCAGGGCGAGGGCCTTCTGCGTGGCCAGCTCCCCGGCGCCGTCGGCGTCGTAGCAGAGCACCAGCTCCTTGGTGTAGCGGGAGAGCAGACGGGTCTGCTCCGTGGTGAGGGCGGTACCCATGGAAGCCACGGCGTTGTCAAAGCCCGCCTGGTGGAGCATGACCACGTCGATGTTGCCCTCACAGAGGATGAAGTTGGGCCGCTTGGTCTTTTTCGCGAGGTTGATGCCGTAGAGGTTGCGGCGCTTGCTGTAGACCATGGTCTCCTGGGAGTTCATATACTTCGGCTCGCCGGGGCCGATGATGCGCCCGCCGAAGGCCACCACGTCCCCCCGCACGTCGATGACGGGGAACATGAGCCGGCCGCGGAACTTGTCGTAAATGCCGCCGTTCTTGCTCTGCACCGCCAGGCCCGCGTCCAGCAGCTCCCGCTTGGTGTAGCCCTGCTTGGTCATGGCGGAGATGAGGACGTCCCACTCCTCCAGCGAGGCCCCCAGGCCGAAGTTCACGGCGGTGGCCTTTGTGATGCGGCGGGAGTCGATATACTCCTGTACCTTCCGCCCCTCGGGGCGCTGCAGCGTGTCATAGTAGAAGCGGGCGGCGCTGCGGTTCAGCTCCAACAGGCGCTGGCGCTGTTTGGCGCTGCTGTCGCCCTGCTCCTCCGGCACCTCCATGTTGGCCCGCCGGGCCAGAAAACGCACCGCGTCGGGGAAGGAGAGGTTTTCGATGTCCATGATGAAATTGACGACCCCGCCGCCCTTCTTGCAGCCGAAGCAGTAATAGATCTGCTTGTCCGGCGAGACGGAGAAGGAGCCGGTCTTTTCGTTGTGGAACGGACAGAGGCCGAAGAGGTTGCCCCCCTTCCGGGTGAGGGCCACATAGCTGCTGACCACGTCCACGATATCGCTGCGGGCGGTCAGCTCGTCGAGAAAGCTCTGGGGAAATGCCATGCCGCGCCCTCCTTTCTGCCAGTTTCGCCCAAAAGGCCGCGGGCTATTCAAAAGTCCACAACTTCTTATACGCGGCGGGGGACGGTTTTCCTTTTTTTCAGGCAAAAAAATTGCGAAAAAAGCCGCGGCCCCCAAAAGAGGGCCGCGGCATGTACGTTTTCCCCAAAATCCGACGGCGCGCCGCCTGCCGGGGGAGAGGTCACATCTTGACCACGGTGGGGCGGTGGCCGGTGTGCTTGCAGAACTTCTTGAGGAAGTCGAAGGTCTTGATCTTCAGGCTGCCGGTGTGCACGCAGGGATGGCAGACCAGGTATTCGCTGCGGTGGATGGGCTGGTCCATGAGCAGCGTCACCTGATGGCCGCTGTCGTTCATCAGGCCCATGGGGGAGGCGCAGCCGGGCAGGCAGCCCAGGAGCTGCTCCATCTGCTCGCCGCTGGCAAAGCTCAGCCGGGGAGAGTTGATCTGCTCGCAGAGGACCTTGGTGTTGAAGGGCTTGTCGTCGGGCATGAGCAGGAGATAGAACTGGGTGCCCTGGCGGTTGGTGAGGAAGATGTTCTTCGCCATCTTCACGCCCAGCTTTTCGTTGATCTCCGCGCACTGCTCCATGGTCTCCACCGCGTCGTGCTCCAGCCGCTCATAGGGGATGCCGAGAGACTCGAGCAAAGCGAAGACCGCCTGTTCCTTTTCAGGGTGCTCCGCAGAGGGGGGCGTCGTCAAGATCTCGCTGACATACATGGTCCATAACCTCTTTTCTTTTGATTTTTGCTGGGGGGTGAAAGGGGGCTCACGCCTCCTGCATCTGAAGCAGCTTTTCTCCCGCGCGGAAGATGTCCCCCGCGCCCACGGTGAGAATCAGGTCCCCCGGCCGGGCGATGCGGCTGAGCTCCTCCGCCACCTTGTCAAGCGTGGAGCAGTACACCGCGCCGGGAATCTCCCTGGCCAGGTCCGCCGAGGAGATGCCGAGCTCGTTTTTCTCCCTGGCGGCGTAGATCTCGCCCAGCACCGTCACGTCCGCCAGGCGCAGCACCTCCACAAACTCGTGAAACAGCGCCTTGGTGCGGGAGTAGGTGTGGGGCTGGAAGGCGCAGACCACGCGGCGGTAGCCCAGGGTGCGGCTGGTGGTGAGCAGAGCCCGCAGCTCGCTGGGATGGTGGGCGTAGTCGTCGTACACCTCCGCGCCGCGGAAGGAGCCCTTATGCTCGAACCGGCGGCCCGCGCCGGTGAAGGCGGCCAGACCCTCCTCCACCGCTCTGCCGCTGACGCCCAGCACATAGGCGGCGGCGGAGGCCGCCAGGGCGTCCAGCACGTTGTGCTGTCCCGCCACCTGCAGCGACAGGTGGGCGTAAGGCTCTCCGCGGAAGGTCACGTCGAATTCGGGCCGCCCGTCGTGCCAGGTGAGCCCCTCCGCCCGGAAATCGGCCTCCGCCTCCAGGGCGAAGGTCAACGTCCGCCGGGGGATGCCCCGGACGCTCTCCATGGCGCCGGGATCGTCGGCGTTGGCGATGACGCAGCCGTCCTCCGGCACCAGGGCCGCGAAGCGGTGGAAGGAGCGCTCGATATCGGCCAGGTCCTTGAAAAAGTCCAGATGGTCCTCCTCCACGTCCAGCACCACGGCCACGGTGGGGAAGAAGCTCAGGAAGGAATTGCAGTACTCGCAGGACTCCATCAAAATGGTGTCGCCCTGGCCCACCCGGTAGCCCGAGCCCAGCAGCGGCAGCGTGCCGCCGATCATCACCGTGGGGTCCGCCCCGGCGGCCATGAAGATGTGGGTGGCCATGGAGGTGGCGGTGGTCTTGCCGTGGGTGCCGGAGAAGCAGACGGCGTTGCGGTAGCCCCGCATGATGGCGCCCCAGGCCTGCGCCCGCTCGAACACCGGGATGCCCCGGGCTATGGCCCCGGCGATCTCGGGATTGCTGTCGTGGATGGCGGCGCTGCGGATCACCAGGTCGCAGTCCCCCAGGTTCTCCGCGCTGTGGCCCACCTGTACGGCGATGCCCAGGGCGCGCAGATGCCGCACCGTGTCGCTCTCGCTCATGTCGGAGCCCTGCACCCGCAGGCCCCGCTGCCGCAGCACCTCTGCCAGCGCGCACATGGACACGCCGCCGATGCCTACGAGATGCGCCCGCTTGCCGGGGACGAGATAGGCGCGGATATCGTGAGATTCGTTCATATGGACAAGATCCTTTCCTGCCGGGCGAGCCGGCCGTTGAAAAGTCGGGTCAGACATGGTATGATGATCAGGAAAAGCGGGCTTTCAGCCGGAGCGAAGAAAACGCTCTGTCATCATTATACGCGCAATCCGGCCTTCGCGCAATCCTATCTTGCGCGGTTTTGCCGGAATCATGCGGGAGGGAGGAGAGCATGACGGGGATCCCCGGGGATGTGCGGCGGACGCTGCAGACGCTGACGGCGGCGGGCCACCAGGCGTACCTGGTGGGCGGCTGCGTGCGGGATATGCTGCGCGGCGTGCCGCCGCTGGACTGGGACGCGGCCACCGACGCCGCGCCGGAGGAGGTCATGGCCCTCTTCGGCGGCAGCGCCCGTCCCACCGGACTGCGCCACGGCACCGTCACGGTGCTGTGCGGCAGTCTCGCGGTGGAGGTCACCACCTACCGGGAGGACGGCGCTTACGCCGACCACCGCCACCCCGAGGCGGTGCGCTTTACCTCCTCCCTCTCCTCCGACCTGCGCCGCCGGGATTTCACCGTGAACGCCATGGCCATGGACCTGGAGGGCCGGCTGGTGGACGAGCATGGGGGCCAGGCTGACCTGGCGGCGGGGCTGCTCCGCTGCGTGGGCCGGGCGGAGGAGCGCTTTGAGGAGGACGCGCTGCGTATCCTGCGCTGCCTGCGCTTCGCCTCCGTGCTGGGCTTCTCCGTCGAGGAGGAGACGGCCCGGGCCATGGTGGAAAAGCGCGCGCTGCTGCCTCGGATCGCGGGAGAGCGACTGCGGGAGGAGACGACGAAGCTCCTCTGCGGCGGCCGCGCATGCGAGGTGCTGCTGGCCTATCCCCAGGTGCTGGGGGCCTTTATCCCGGAGCTGCTGCCCTCCGTGGGCTTCGACCACCGCAACCCCCACCACTGCTACGACGTGTGGGAGCACACGGCTCACGCGGTGGAGGGCGTGCCGCCGGAGCCGCTGCTGCGCTGGGTCATGCTGCTGCACGACCTGGGAAAGCCCTCGGTCTGCTTTTACGACGCTTCGGCGGGAAAGGCCCGCTTCCGGGGCCACCAGCTGGCCAGCGTGAGGCTGGCGGAGGGAGTTCTGGAGCGCCTCCGCTTCGATACGGAGTCGAAAAAACGCATTCTGCTGCTGGTGGAGCATCACGACCAGCCCATGGAGCCGGCGGAAAAGCCCATGCGGCGGCTGCTGCGGCGCTTCGGGGAGGAGGACCTGCGCGCCCTCATCGCCATCCGCCGGGCAGACAACCTGGCCCAGCACCCGGACTACCGGGGGCTGCAGAAGGACCTGACCGCCTGCGAGGCCATACTGGAGAAGATCCTGCGGGAGGGACAGTGCTTTTCGCTGAAGCAGCTGCGGGTGGACGGGAACGAGCTGCTGGCCCTGGGCCTGCGGGGCCGGGAGGTCGGCGAGACGCTGGAGCGGCTCCTCACCGCCGTGGTGGAGGGGGAGCTTCCCAACGACCGGGAAGCGCTGCTGGCGGCGGCACGGAAAGAAATGTGATAAAGAAAGGCGTGCTTGTCCCGCCCGGCAGAAGCCTGTTTTTTGCATTTGACAAACCGGGAGCCTGCCGCTTTCGGGGACACAGAGGAAGACTATGAACATGACACACCGGAGATCCAGGGGGATCAGTTCGTTTACCCTGCACATACTGGCCATGGCCCTCATGCTGTGCGACCATCTTTGGGCCACGCTGTTCCCGGCGCAGGAGTGGCTGACCTGCGTGGGAAGAATGGCGTTTCCGATTTTCGCGTTTATGATCGCGGAGGGGTATTTCCGCACCTCCAATGTGCGCAAATACATGGGGAGACTGCTCATTTTTGCCATCCTATCGGAGGTCCCCTTTAACCTCCTCTATGGAAGCTCGGTAATTTATCCGTTCCACCAGAACGTTCTCTGGACCTTCCTGCTGGCGCTGCTCTCCATGGCGCTGATCGATAAGGCCAGGGCGGCGAAAAAGTGGTGGCTGACCGCTCTGACGGTGCTCCTGACGGTACTCGGGGACCTTCTGCTTGGCACCATCGCCATGGTGGATTACCTCGGCGCCGGGGTTCTGACTGTCCTGGTCTTTTACTTCTTCCGGGAGAAAAAGTGGTGGTGCTACGCCGGACAGCTGGCGTGCATGGCCGTATTACATATCCATATGCTGGGAGGATACTGCTACGATGTCTCCATCGGGGGACATGAGTTCCAGGTCGTACAGCAGGGATTCGCCCTGCTCGCGCTGCTCCCGATCTGGCTTTATGACGGCCGCCAGGGCCACCATTCCAAGGCCTTCCAATATGCCTGCTACGCGTTTTATCCGCTCCATCTGCTGGCGCTCTACTTCATATGGCAGTGTGTGGCCTGAATGGCACACCATCGTCACAGACACAGAAAAGACCTCCGTATGGCCGGAACCATACGGAGGTTTGGCTTTCTTATGGACGCCCGCCCTTTTGATGCGTTCAGTCCTCCGGCGCGCAGACCGGCGTGCCGCCGCCCTTGAGGCTGGACAGGGCCGCGCCGATGGCAGGGGCAAAGATGGCGTTCTCCGGAATGATGATCTCGATGCCGTAGAGCTGCGCCACCCGCTCCATCAGCTCGGGACACTGGCGCAGGGCCGTCAGGGAGCCGGTGAGGATGACGGTGCGGGTGTTGCAGCTGAGGGTGGCGAAATAGGAGGTGGTGCCGATGACCTGCAGCACCATGTTGGCCACGCCCATGGCCAGGTCCGCGGGGCTGGCGTCGTCCGCCACGTTGCCGAAGTTGGCGGCAGTGACGTCGGAGGTCAGGGAGAAATTGGCGTCCCGGTTCAGGTCGCCCACGGTCAGGTCGATGCGGCTGACGTCGCCGTCGTCCAGCAGCTTCTGGATCTGCTGCATGCTGTGGGCGCCGGTGAGCAGGGAGCAGAGCCCGGACAGCGTGCCGCCGCCCACGCCGCTGCCGCCGATGTGGCGGATCTCCGTGGGAGAGGCCCAGACAAAGGCCGTGCCGGTGCCCATGCTGACCACCACGGCATGCTCCTTCCCCGAAAGGGAGAGGCCGCCGCAGCCGATGGCGTCAAATTCCGGCACCTTCTCCGTGGGGATGCCGTAGATGGGCCGGCTGACATAGCTGGCGCCCACGCCGGTCAGGACCACGCGCCGGACGTCCTGCAGCGCCAGGTGGTTGCTGCTGAGATAGTTGCCGACGGCGCCGTACAGGCTCGTGAGCTGGTCGTTGGCCTTTACCTGCAGGGCCGAGAGCAGGGAGCCGTCCTCCCGCAGGCCCACGATCTTGGTGGTGGAACCGCCGATGTCCACGCCGAGAATGATGTTCATGGTCTCCTCCGTTTCCCGCGCGCGGCCGCGCCGCGACCGCAGGCTCGTTTGTTGGGATCAAAGCAAGACTATCATAGCCGCTTGGAAAAGAGATGTCAATAAAGGGAAGAAAATCCACAAAGCCTTGCGTTCGCCGGAAAAGAGGACTATACTTACAGGTGCTGGAGAGGCTTGACCGGCAACAAAGATCAAAAATACCGCTGCTGGAAAAAAGGCGGCGGAAATCAGAAAAGGAATTTGTCATGAACACCGAGAACAAGATGAACCTGAGTATGCTCTGCGATTTCTATGAGCTGACCATGGGCAACGGCTACTTTCAGAACGGATACAAGGACCGCGTGACCTATTTCGACGCCTTTTTCCGCTCTGTGCCGGACAAGGGCGGCTTTGCCATCTCCGCGGGGCTGGATCAGCTCATCGACTATATCCGGAACCTGCACTTTGACAAGGAGGACATCGACTACCTCCGCGGCCGGGGCATTTTCTGCGAGGAGTTTCTGGAGTACCTCAAGGACTTCCGCTTCACCGGCGATATCTATGCCATCCCCGACGGCACGCCCATCTTCCCCCGGGAGCCCGTCATCACCGTCCGCGCCAAGGCCATCGAGGCCCAGCTCATCGAGACCTTCCTGCTGCTGGTCTTCAATCACCAGAGCCTGATCGCCACCAAGGCCAACCGCATCTGCCGCGCGGCGGAGGGGCGGGCCGTCATGGAGTTCGGCTCCCGCCGCGCCCAGGGCATCTCCGCCGCGGTGGACGGCGCCAAGGCGGCGTACATCGGCGGCTGCATGGGCACCGCCTGCGTGCTGACCGACGAGCGCTACGGCGTGCCCGCCGTGGGCACCATGGCCCACTCCTGGGTGCAGATGTTCGACACGGAATACGACGCCTTCCGCACCTACTGCGAGCTGTATCCCACCAACGCCACGCTGCTGGTGGACACCTACAACACGCTGAAAAGCGGCGTGCCCAACGCCATCCGCGCCTTCAATGAGGTGCTGAAGCCCAAGGGCATCACCAAGTGCGGCATCCGCCTGGACAGCGGCGACATCGCCTATCTCTCCCGCAAGGCCCGGCAGATGCTGGACGAGGCGGGCTGGACGGAATGCACCATCACCGCCTCCAACTCCCTGGACGAGCGGCTCATCGCCGACCTGCTGCAGGAGGGCGCGTGCATTGACAGCTTCGGCGTGGGCGAGCGGCTCATCACCGCCAAGAGCGACCCCGTTTTCGGCGGTGTGTACAAGCTGGCGGCGGTGGAGGATGAGAACGGCGAGATCATCCCCAAGATCAAGATCAGCGAGAACGTGGCCAAGATCACCGTCCCCCACTTCAAGAAGGTCTACCGCTTCTACGGCCGGGACACCGGCAAGGCCATCGCGGACTATATCACCGTGCATGACGAGACCGTGGACGACAGCGGGACGCTGACCATCTTCGATCCCAACGCCACCTGGAAGCGCAAGGAAGTGTACAACTTCGAGGCGCGGGAGCTGCAGGTCCCCGTGTTCCTCGGCGGCGAGCTGGTTTACAAGCAGCCTACGCTGCAGCAGACCAAGGAGTACTGCGCCCAGCAGGTGGACACCCTCTGGGACGAGGTCAAGCGCTTTGACAACCCCCACAGCTACTATGTGGACCTGTCCGAAAAGCTTTGGAACGTGCAGCAGAAGCTGCTGCATCAAAATGACTGATTTCGCTCCGTCCCCCGACAGGCAGCGCCTGCCGGGGGGCGGTCTCTATACCGGGAAAGGAGGCTTGACGGTATGAGAAAGGTACAAAAAGCGCCCAACGCCGAGCGGAACGTCTCGGCCGCCTTGCGCATCGTCATGGTGCTGCTGACGCTGGCGGCCCATATCGCGGTGATCCTGCTGCTGTCGAGCTTTTTGGAGCAGTACGCCTCCTACGTCTATGTGGCCATCGAGGCGGCGGCCTTCGTCTGCGCCCTGCGCATCTTCAACCGCAACGAAAGCGCCAACTACAAGCTCCTGTGGATCCTGCTCATCGCCTCGGCCCCTGTGGCGGCCATGATTCTCTATGCCTTGCTCGGCAACACGGACCGCCGCCAGCGCCAGGGCCTCATGGACAACCTGCCGCCCCCGGTGCGGGAGAGCCAGCGCATGCGCAGCGAGAACAACCTCCGCCGCCTGCGCAAGGAACAGCCCAAGTGGAGCCGCATGGCCGCCTATCTCCAGAAGAAGGACTTCCTGCTCTACAGCAGCACGGAGAGCCGGTATTTCTCCTCGGGCGAGGCGTATTTTGAGGACCTGATCGCCCGGATGGAGCAGGCGGAGCGCTTCATCTTCCTGGAGTACTTCATCGTGGCGGAGGGCCAGCTCTGGGACCGGGTCTTCTCCGTGCTGCGCCAGCGCGCCGCCCAGGGCGTGGAGGTCAAGCTCCTGTTCGACGACTTCGGCAACATCACCCGCTTCAGCGGCAAGACCCTGGCCGAGGTGCGCCAGGCCGGCATCGAGGTGGAGGTGTTCAACCCCGTGCACCGCTACGTCAACCGCCTGTACTTCAACTACCGCGACCACCGGAAGATCGCGGTGGTGGACGGGGAGTGGGCCTACACGGGCGGCATCAACATCGCCGACGAGTACGCCAACCTCATCGTCCGCTTCGGCCACTGGAAGGACAGCGCCGTGCGCCTGCACGGCGACGGCGTGTGGGGTCTCACCCGGCGCTTCATCCAGATGTGGGAGCGGCTGGGAGGCGAGCTGGAGCAGGAGCTGGACTACTACCGCCCGCTGGAGGAGGCGGAGGACGGGCAGGGCTTCTGCCAGTTCGTGACCGACGGGCCGGAGAACAACCCCGACAACCCGGCGGAATCGGTGTACCTGCAGCTCATGGGCTCCGCCAGGCGCTTCCTCTACATCACCACGCCCTATCTCGCGGTGGAGGACTATCTGATCAACGCCCTCTGCTGCGCCGCCGAGGGGGGCGTGGACGTGCGGCTCATGCTGCCGGGCATCCCGGATAAGAAGTATGTGTTCTATGTCTCCGGCTCCTATTTCGAGGAGCTGCTGCGCCACGGCGTCCGCATCTATGAGTACACCCCCGGCTTTCTTCACGCCAAGAGCGTCATGGCGGACCGGGAGGTGGCGCTGGTGGGCTCGGTGAACATGGACTACCGCAGCTTCCAGCTCCATTATGAGGACGCCGCGCTGCTGTACGGCACCCCGGTGGTGGAGGAGCTGCTGCAGGACATGGACGACATCATGGAAAAGAGCCGGGAGATCACCCTGGAGAGCTGGCGGAAGCGGGGCTGGTTCCACCGGATGCTGGAGCAGGTGCTGCGCCTGTTCGCCATATGGATGTAAGGGCGGCCCTGGCGCCGCGCGCGGATACATAAAAACGGACTTTGACAGGAGGTATCACAATGGATTTTCTGACGGTGATGGAACAGCGGCGGAGCTGCCGCGCCTATGAGGCGAAGCCGGTGGCCCGGGAGGACCTGCTGAAGATCGTGGAGGCGGGACGGCTGACGCCCAGCGCCTGCAACTCCCAGCCCTGGCGCTTCATCGTGGTGGATGAGCCGGAGGCGAAGGAGCGGCTCTGCGACGCGCTGGTGACGGACAGCGGCCTTTGCAGCTGCGCCTGGCGGGACCAGGTGCCGGCCTTCATCGCGCTCTGCGAGCAGGAGGCCCGGATCATCCCCCGCGCCGCCGCCTACTTCGGCACGACCCAGCGCTTCGCCCAGGGGGACATCGGCGCCGCCGCCATGAACATGTGCCACGAGGCCATGGACCTGGGCCTCGGGACCTGCATCATCGGCACCGTGGACCAGAAGAAAATGGAGCGCCATTTCGGCGTCCCCGCCGGGTGCGAGGTGCGCCTGGTCATCGCCGTGGGCTACGCCGCGGAGGCGCCGGAGACGGCAAAGGTCCGCAAGCCCCTGGAGGAGGTCTGCGGCTTCAACCGCTGGTAAGGACGAAAAAACAGCAAAGCCGGACGGCGTTCGCCGTCCGGCTTTGCCTGTCCCGGGGCAGGACGCTTTGCCGCCCCGCGCGCTTACTCCTCCCGGGAGCCCAGCTCGCGCACCAGGGCCTGCATCTCGTCCTTGGAGGACGCGGCGCGGGCCCTTTGCAGGTATGCGACCATCTGGGACTCCGGAAGCGTGGAGAATTGCCGCATGGCCGCCGGGTCCTGGGCCAGCGCGAAGCCGAAGCCCAGGGGGATATCGGTCCCTTTTTCCATTTTCACACACCTCTGTCCGTGTTTTTCGCGGACCCTACAGGTCCTCCAGGTCCGCGGCCGGGATATCGTTTTCGATGTTGTCCCGGGCAAGGTCGTTGTCGATGACGGGATAGACCCCGGAGATGGGCTTTTCGCCCCTGCGGGGCCGCTTGTCCGCTTCCTGCGGTTCCTTATGGCAGCTGTTCATCCGGATCACCTCCGCTTTAGCTTCCCCGCGGCCCGGCGGAACATACGTGCGGCGGACATGGCAAAAACAGACAAAAAAGAAGGGGCGGCCCGCCGGGGCGCGCCCTTCCTTTTTGCGCCCGGTCCGTCGCTCACGGACAGCGCCTGGCTCCCGGGAGGCACAGCTCCCGGAGCAGGGACGTCTCCCAGTTGAGAGCCTGGGCCAGGGCCTGCTCCATGGCTTCGCCGCCGCGGAGCAGGCTGCGGACGTCCCCGGCGGCGGCGACGGTCGCCCGGAGACGATCGGCTTCCGCCGTCAAAAGCTGCGCCGATGCGCGCCCCTGCGCCGCCGCGCGGTACACGGCCTGCTCATAGGCGTAGGGACAGTCCTTCCGGCGGCAGTCCCGGCAGCTCCTCCAGGGCGGACGGGCGGCGCCGGGATCCGGGCGCTCTGCAGCAAAGAGACTCATGGGCTCGCGCTCCTCCTCTGGACGGGGCGGACCGGGAGAACCCCCCCGGTCCGCAGCCGGTTCACGCATGGCAGGGCGAATGGTCGCCGCGGCAGGGCGTATCCGGGCAGAGGCAGTCGCGGAACAGGTCCAGCTTCAGCTGCAGCGCCAGCTCCAGACGGGTCACCGCCGCCAGGACACGTTCGACGCTGTCGTCGATCCTGACCAGATCGTCCACGTCGGTGCCGCAGAGCTCGGTGGTCTTTTCGATCTTCTTATGCTCGGCCTCCAGGATGCGGGCCAGAGCCTCCTGCTGCTCAGCCACGGCCTCGATGAGCTCGGTGATGGCGTCGCAGCGGTTGTCCTTGTCGTGGTGGGAAGATAAGGTCTGAACGGTTTCCATAGACAGAATGATCGTCCTCTCGTCAATGATGGTGCCATATGGCACAGTCCATTCTATGTGCCGCGGGGCGGTTTGACACAGGGACAGGGGGAGAGGAGGGCCGGCGTTTTTTGCAAAAGACAAAAAGAGAGCCGCACGCGGAGGCGTGGGGCTCTCTTGCCGTTTTCTGTTTCAGGCCCGGTCGACCACCGCGCAGCGTTCGACTCCGTAGTAGGCGAAGCAGCGCACGGCGGCATCGTCGATGCGCTCGCCGCAGACCACGATGGGCACCGCGGGCGGGCAGCCCACGGAGGCCGCCGCCAGCACCCGTCCGGCGCTTTCCGCCGCCGGGACGACTTCGCTCACGGACAGCGCGGCCTCGCGGATGGAGAGGACCCGCCGGGGCAGGGAAAACGCCGGGGGCACGTCCGTGACGGCGGGCCGCCGGGGAACGGAGAGCAGAGCGCTTTCCAGGCGGCGCAGGCCCGCCGCCCCGGTCTCCGGCGTCAGCATCATGACCAGGAAATCCGGGTCGGCAAACTCACAGACGATGTTTTGCCGCGCCAGCTGCGCCGCCAGCTCCCTGCCGGTGTAGCCGTAAGGCTTCGCGGCGATGGTCAGCTTCAGCGGCTCGTCCCCGGTCAGGGCATAGCCGTGGGCAGTCAGCCGGTCCTTGAGCGCCTGCAGCTGCGCGGTAAACGCGGCGAGGCGTTCCGGATAGCCCTGGGCGAGATAGGCGTTGGCCGCGTCCAGGGACTGCAGGATCAGGTATGAGGGGCTGGTGGAGCCGAAGAGGGCCAGGGCGTTTTTCGCCTGGGCCGAAAGCCGCGGCGGAAGGGCGGGGGAGAGGTGCAGGTAGGCCCCGCCGGTCAGGACAGGCAGCGTCTTGTGGGCCGAATCGCAGCAGAGGTCGGCCCCCAGGTCCATGGGGTGCCGGGACTGGGGCAGGAATTTCAGGTAAGCCCCGTGGGCATTGTCCACCAGCAGGAGCGCCCCGTGCCGGTGGCAGACCTCGGCGAGCCCGGCCAGCGCCAGGGTGTGGCCCAGGTAGTCGGGACTGGTGAGGTACACCGCGGCGGGCTTTTCCGGCGCGCTTGCCAAAAACGCGTCCAGCTCCTGCGCCGTCAGCGGGCAGGAGAGGTAGGAGCCGGCGCCGCCGGGGCAGAGCCATGAAACCTCCAGGTCCAGCAGGGCGGCGGCGCTGAGAAAGGCCTTGTGGGCGTTGCGCCCCGCGGCGATCAAAGGCCGCTGTCCCCTTTGCCCCGCGTACTGGGCGGCCAGGTACAGCATGGCCCGGATGCAGTGGGAGGAGCCCTCCGTGGAGTAATAGGTCCCGCAGCCGAAGAGCTCCCCGGCGTTTTCCTCGCTCTCCCGTATGACGCCGCTTGCCTCATAGAGGCTGTCCGCCCCGTCGATCTCCGTCAGGTCGAAGGGCTCCGGCCCCAGGAGGGGGCTGCCCTTGTGGCCGGGCATGTGCAGCCGGAGCGCCTCGCTTTCGGCATAGCGGCGGACAAAATCACAGATGGGCGTGTTCATCCGTTCGGCCCGCCCAGGGCTCTCACGACCGCCACCATGATGGCGCATTCCATGCGCTTGCGGAACAGCCGGCAGCCGTATTCATAGACGCCGGTGATGGAGCCGGTGGCGTGGTAGGCGTTGGCGGCGCAGCCGCCGGAGCAGTAGAGCCGGGCCCAGCAGTCCCGGCACTCAGGATGGGCGTAGACGTTGCAGGAGGCAAATTCGCTCCGCAGCGCCGTGTTGGTCACGCCGTCCCAGATGTTGCCCAGCTTAAACTTTTCCTCCCCCACGAACTGGTGGCAGGGGTACAGGTCGCCCCAGGGGGTGACCGCCATATACTCGCTGCCGGAGCCGCAGCCGGAGATGCGCTTGTAGATGCAGGGGCCGCCGGTCAGGTCGATCATGTAGTGGTAGAAGGTGAAGGGACGGCCTTCCCGGTCGCGCTGCAGCATCAGCTCCGCCAGCTTCTCATACTGCTCCAGCACGACAGGCAGGTCCTCCTCCGTCAGGGCGGAGGGGTCGCCGGGGGCGCAGACCACCGGCTCCATGCTCAGCTCCGTGAAGCCAAGGTCCAGCATCTGCCGGATATCCTGGAGAAAATCCGGGTTTGCGTGGGTGAAGGTGCCGCGCATATAGTAGTTCTTTCCGCCCCGGGCCGCCACCAGCTTCTGAAACTTCGGGACGATCTTCTCCCAGCTCCCGTTTCCGGCGTAGTCCACCCGGTAGCGGTCATGGACCTCCTTGCGGCCGTCCAGGCTCAGGACCACGTTGCTGCACTCCCGGTTGGCGAAGTCGATGACGTCGTCGTCGATGAGCACGCCGTTGGTGGTGAGAGTAAAGCGGAAGTTCTTGCCCTTTTCCTGCTCGATGCTGCGGGCGTAGGCCACCAGGCGCTTGACCACGTCGAAGTTCATCAGCGGCTCGCCGCCGAAGAAGTCCACCTCCAGATTTCTCCGGCTGCCGGAATTCGCCACAAGGAAGTCCAGCGCCTGCTTGCCCACCTCAAAGGGCATCACCGCGCGGTCGCCGTGGTACTTGCCCTGGCTTGCAAAGCAGTAGGAGCAGTTTAAATTGCAGGTGTGGGCCACATGCAGGCAGAGCGCCTTCACAACGCCGGCGGTCTTTTCCTTCAGATGCCCCGCCATGGGCTCGAAGCTGTCCGGCGTGAAGAGCTTGCCGCTATTCCGCAGGGCCAGGACCTGGTCATAGCACTCCTCCAGGTCCCGCTCCGTGACGTCCGCGCGGCCGGCGTATTTTTCCGCCGCGGCCCGCACCACCGTCTCCCGGTCGCCGCTTTCAAACAGGGCGATGATGTCGTAGGCGACCTCGTCCACCACATGTACGGAGCCGGAGCAGACGTCCAGCACGATGTTGCAGCCGCCGAGCTTGTATTGATGGATCATGTCCCGTGTCTCCTAAAACAGAAATAGAATGTATACGAAAAAAATGCCGCCCGGTCAGGCGGCATTTCCTTTCCTGCAATTACTTGCTCTCTTTGGCGCTCTCGCACTGCTGGTTGGCGATGCCGCAGCTGGTCTTGCAGGCGGACTGGCAGGAAGTCTGGCACTCGCCGCAGCCGCCGTTTTTCGCGCTCTCGCAGAGATTGCGGGTTTCAATGGTTTTGATATGTTCCATGGTAACGACCCCCTTTACATTATCGCTCAAATGCTACCATACTTTCGGCCCAAAGTCAATACACACCGCGCATTTCAGGCGGGGGCAGGAAAGCGCTCCCCCAGGGCCGCGGACCTGCGCATGCCTGCCGTTGCCGCCCCGGCGCCCTTGATAGGCGAGCCGTTCTCCTACGGAGCATAGGGGTCCGGCGGTGCTGCCGGACCCGTACCGGGCCAGCACCGTCCGGGAGCAGAAAGCGTGACCTGGCGGAGTAGCAGGAAAACATCAGGGAATATTTCAGGGCATAAAAGTTATAAAAAATGGGCTGTTTCTCTTGAAACAGCCCACCTTGGTCCGAGTGACTGGACTTGAACCAGCGGCCTCTTGAACCCCATTCAAGCGCGATACCAAACTTCGCCACACCCGGATACTTTGTTAAATTGTTGACTCACCTGTCAGCATTGTTAATATACCATGTTTCCCCTGGGAATGCAAGCCCTTTTTTTGATTTTTTAAAAATAAGTTCCCATATATTTTTTCTATAAGTGGAACAGGCAAAAAAGAATTTTCGCAGGCGAGGCACCGCTTTTTTCGGAAAGCTTATTGACAAATCGGGCGTTGGATGGTAACATATCTTCTGCGTCTGGAAACCGGAGCACGCCTTTCACACGGAGAGATGGCCGAGGGGTTGATGGCACCGGTCTTGAAAACCGGAGATGTGAAAGCATCCGTGGGTTCGAATCCTACTCTCTCCGCCAGACTTTTTCCAAGATCATACGGTCTTCGGCTTGCGGAAGTACCCAAGTGGCCGAAGGGGCTCCCCTGCTAAGGGAGTAGGCGGCTTAAAAACCCGCGCGAGGGTTCAAATCCCTCCTTCCGCGCCAAAAGGAAACCCCGGAACCCACAGGTTCCGGGGTCTTCTTGCGCCCTGGCGGCGTGCCGCCGCGAAAAGAGCGCCTCATAATAACGAATTGCCGGCGAAGGAGGCATGTCTATGAAATCCAAGGTCTATTTTTCCAGAACGATCACCCCGGAAAAGGTGCTGGAGCTGTACGAACGGCTGGGCCGGGAGCTTCCCGGGCGGGTGGCCGTGAAGGTCCATTCCGGCGAGAGCGGCAACCAGAACTTCCTGCGTCCGGCCTTCTGGGAGCCTGTGGTCCGGCGGGTAGGGGGCACGGTGGTGGAGTGCAACACGGCCTATGAGGGCTCGCGGGACACCGCGGAAAGGCACTGGCAGACCCTGCGGGACCACGGCTGGACCGAGCGGTTCCCGGTGGACCTCCTGGACGAGGAAGGGCCGGACCTGGTGCTGGACATCCCCGAGGGTAAGCGCATTCAGAAGAACTTTGTGGGCAGCCACCTGAGCCGGTACGACTCCATGCTGGTGCTGTCCCACTTCAAGGGCCACCCCATGGGCGGCTACGGCGGCGCGCTGAAGCAGCTCTCCATCGGCGTGGGCTCCGCCTACGGCAAGGCCTATATCCACGGCGCGGGAGAGGTGGAGAAGATCTGGACAGCGGACCACGACGCCTTTCTGGAGGCTATGGCGGACGCCGCATCCTCGGTGGTGCGCTACTTCGGGGAAAACCTGGCCTATGTGAACGTCATGGCCAACATGTCCGTGGACTGCGATTGCTGCGCCGTGGCGGAGGACCCCTGCATGAAGGACATCGGCGTGCTGGCGTCGCTGGATCCGGTGGCGGTGGACCAGGCCTGCCTGGACCTGGTGTACGCCGCCAAGGACGACCCCGGCCAGGGGCATCTGCTGGAGCGCATCGAGAGCCGCAACGGCGTGCATACCGTGGAGGCCGCCGAGGCGCTGGGCATCGGCTCCCGGGAGTACGAGCTGATCGAGGTGGAATAAAACCCAATCTGCCGGAAAAAGAAAACGCCGCGTCTTACCCTTCGGCAAGACGCGGCGTTTTGTATTTTATTGCGCCTCCGGCCCCTGGGGAGCGAAGGCGCGCCGCTCCACATAGCTCATCATGCGGTTCCTGACATGGCAGTAGAAGCACAGGCCCAGCAGGGGGAGAAAGCCCCACAGGGGAAGCCGGTTTGCAAGAATGGCAGCGGCCAGGGCGGCGAGCCAGACGCCGGCCCAAAGGGCGATATAGCCCTTATGCTCCCGCAGCCACTTCCGCTTGAAGAACGCCTCCCGCTCCCGCAGGCCGAAGGCGCTGTCCGCCGCCAGGGCCTCCACCAGGTTCTCGTCGGCCTGCCGCACGAACTGCGCCATGTCGTCTATGCGCTGGCCCGAGAGCAGCTCGTTGACGCTGACGCCCAGGGTTGCGGCCAGCTCCTGCAGTTTGTCAATGTCGGGCATGTACTTGCCCGTCTCCCAGCGTGAGACCGTCTTGTTCGTCACGCCCAGCCGTTCCCCCAGCGCCTCCTGCGTCAGGCCCCGCTCCTTCCGCAGGGCGGCGATGAAACGGCCCGTTTTGCTCTGGTCCATATCTTCTCACCCCGTTTCTTTATCTGCTTACATGATACAGCAAGCTGCCGGAAAAGTCATGGACACAAAACGCGAATGGGCCGATATATTGGCTTAAAAGACCGGTAAAAGAGATGACCCGGTGAAAAAAGCCGCGGCATGGCCCGAAGGCCATGCCGCGGCAAAGGAGCGTATCCGCCTGACAAGGGGGCACTGTTACGGCAGGATGGTGACCCCATCCAGCAGCTCCCGCTCGAACTCCACCCGGTGGTGCTTGGTGTACAGGCCGGGCAGGCCGCCGGTGTGGATGAAGATGACCGTTTCGCCCCGGGCGATCTTCCCCTCGGCCACCATGTCCTCCAGGCCGGCGAAGCACTTGCCGGTGTAGCAGGGGTCCAGCAAGATGGCCTCCGTCCGGGCCATGTCGCAGATGGCCTGACGCACCCGGGCGTCCGGCAGGTTGTAGCCCTGGCGCATATAGCCCGTTTCGATATGGAAATCCTCCCGCTTCGCGTCGAAGGGGAGCTGGTACGCTTCCCGGATCTCCCGCCAGTAGCCCATGATGCGCTCGTCGTTCTGGGGCAGGATGGCCACGCCGGTGAGGGAGAGGGGGGAGTTCGCCGCCCGCAGGCCGGTGTACAGGCCCATGTAGGTGCCGAGGCTGCCCACGGTGCAGACCACCCGTGCCGCGCCGAGGTTCAACTCCGCCGCCTGCTTCGTCAGCTCCCCGGCGCAGTCATAGTAGCCCAGGGCGCCCAGGGCGTTGCTGCCGCCCATGGGGATGAAGTAGACCTTCTCCCCCTGGGCCTCATAGCGGGCGGTGAGGCCCGCGAACAGCTCCCGCTGCTGCTCCTCCTCCGGCCGGCTGTCCTTCTTCTTCAAAATGACCTCCGCCCCCATGAGCCGGTCCAGCAGGATGTTGGCGGAGACCTCGCCGGGATAGTCGTCCAGGCAGGCGATGGCGCATTTCATGCCGAACTTCGCCGCCACGGCGGCGGTGAGCCGGCCGTGGTTGGTCTGGGCGCCGCCGGTGGTGAGCAGCATGGTGGCCCCCTGGGCCTTGGCGTCCGCCAGGAAGTATTCCAGCTTGCGCAGCTTGTTGCCGCCGCCGCCCAGCGGCGTCAGATCGTCCCGCTTGATGTAGAGCCTGACGCCCAGCTTCTCCGACATGGCGGGGAGGAACTCCAGCGGCGTGGGAGCGCCGAGGAACGAGATTTTTTCACGACCAAGTGACATGGCAGAGACCTCCTGCTTTTAAATTTGACCGCGCCGCGGCGCGGAGATATCCGGCTATATGGTAGCACAAACCGGCGGCGGCGTAAAGGGCGGAAGAGAACGCCGCTGCGACGCGGGGGGCTGGCGGCGGCGGGAAAAAGGCGCTATAATGATACGAAAGGGCAAAGTGATGTATGCGGGGAGGGTACGGTATGGAGATACGGCGCTATGAATCGGCGGACTGTCCCCGCCTGGCGGCGCTGTTCCGCGAGACGGTGTGGACGGTGAACGCCGGGGACTACACGGCGGCGCAGCGGGAGGCCTGGATGGCGGGGTCGGCGGACCTCGCGGCTTGGGACCGCTCCTTCCGGGCGCACCTGACGCTGGTGGCGCTGGAGGGAGAACGGATCGTGGGCTTCGGCGATATGGATGAGACGGGGTATCTGGATCGGCTCTACGTCCATAAGGACTATCAGCGGCGGGGGATCGCCAGCGCCATCTGCGACGCGCTGGAGCGCGCCGTCCCCGGCCCCGTCACCACCCATGCCTCGCTGACGGCCAGGGGCTTTTTTGAAAAGCGGGGCTACCGCGCCCTCCGGGAGCAGGAGGTGGAGCGGCGGGGCGTCAGGCTCCGGAACGTGGTCATGGTGAAGGAGCGGCGATAACGGCAAAAGCGCCCCGAAAGGGGCGCTTTTGCTTTTGGCGGGACGGAAAGGCGGGAGGAACTTCAGGCGTGCTTGACCCGGTCGCTTTCCTCGGCGCGCTTGGCGTCGTTCCAGCGGCTCATGTCCCCCACAAGGTAGCCCGTGATGCGGCGGATGCGGCTGAAATCCACCGGGCGGGTGTGATAGGTCAGGTCCACGAATTCGCCATCCACATGGATGTCGATGCCCTGCAGCTGGCCGCCGGGGTACTTCCTGCGCCCGCGGGCGCAATAGGCGTCGATCTCCGCCTGGGAGAGGGAACCGCCGGTGACATTCACGTTCATATTGAAACCTCCAGTCATTTTTTGTCAGAAGAATAACGGCTCGTCAGAAGAATAACACAAGATATAGTCTTTACTTTTTCCAAAAAACAGTATATCCTGTATTTAATGAGTGTACAAGTGATATTTGCAACAGAGAGGAAATTTCATGGAGCAGTCTGTGTTCACCCTGTTTGACGGCGTCAGCGAAGCGGAACGCCGCAGTATGATGGCGTGCTTCCGGGGACGGGAACAGGCCTTTCCCGCCGGGGCGGTCCTGGCGGACTACGGAGAGGAGAGCGGCGAGATCGGCGTGCTGCTCTCCGGCCGGGCGGATGTGATCCGCACCGGCGCGGAGGGGGAGCGGACCATCCTGGAGCATCTCAGCGAGGGGGAGCCCTTCGGCAGGATGCTCTGCATGAGCGGCGGCATGGGAGACTGCGTGCTGGTGGTGGCTTCGGAGAGCTGCCGGGTGCTGTTCCTGGACTACGCCCGCCTGCTTTCCCGCTGCTGCAACGCCTGTCCCCACCACGCGCTGCTGGAGCGGAACATGATCCGCATCGTGACGAATAAGGTGCGCCGGCTCAGCGAGCGGGTGGAGGTGCTGTCCCGCCGGACTATACGGGAGAAGCTGCTGTGCTATTTCGCCCTCCAGCGGGGAGCCCACGGGAACAGCTTCCAGCTGCCCTTTTCCCTGAGCCGCCTGGCGGACTATATCAGCGCCGACCGCAGCGCCATGATGCGGGAGCTGAAGAAGCTGAAGGAAGAAAACATCGTCGCCATCGACCGGCGGCGTGTGACCCTGGGCGAGGCCCTGCGCTGAGCCGGGGAGCAGAAAGGAAGGAGAAGCATTGTTATGTATCGGATCGTCGAGAAAAAGCCTCTGACACCCACGCTGACGAAGCTGACGGTGGAGGCACCTTTTGTGGCGCGCAAGGCGCAGCCCGGACAGTTCATTATCCTGCGGGTGGATGAGCAGGGAGAGCGCATCCCCATCACCATCCACGATTTCGACCGGGAGAAGGGCACCGTCACCATCATCTATCAGATCGTGGGCGCCACTACCCTGAAGCTGGAGCAGAAGAAGGAAGGAGAGTACATCCAGGACTTTGTGGGTCCCCTGGGCCGGGCCACGGAGACGGAGGGCCTGAAGAAGGTGGCCGTGGTGGGCGGCGGCGTCGGTCACGCCATCGCTTTCCCGGTGGCCAAGCGGCTCCATGAGC
The DNA here is from genome assembly GCA_051867635.1 of Oscillospiraceae bacterium. GTDB lineage: Bacteria > Bacillota > Clostridia > Oscillospirales > Oscillospiraceae > RGIG5472. The sequence goes on along the minus strand of JBJDYT010000001.1, from coordinate 12,340 downwards.
AGGGCACGGAGGTGGACCTGATCGTGGGCTTCCGCAACAAGGATGTGGTCATCCTGGAGGAGGAGTCCCGCAACGCCTGCACCAACCTCTACATCGGCACCGACGACGGCTCTTACGGCCGCAAGGCCCTGGTGACGGAGCTGCTGCAGGAGCGCATCGACGCGGGCGAGCAGTATGACGAGGTCTTCTGCGTGGGCCCCATGAAGATGATGAAGTTCGTATGCGGCGTGACCAAGCCCTACGGCATCAAGACCATCGTTTCCATGAGCCCGCTGATGGTGGACGGCACGGGCATGTGCGGCTGCTGCCGCCTGACTGTGGGCGGCGAGACCCGCTTCGCCTGCGTGGACGGCCCCGATTTCGACGGCCACCAGGTGGACTTCGACGAAGCCCTCCGCCGCGGCGGCATGTACGGCGAGTTTGAGCGGCATGCCTATGAAGAGGCGTGCAACCTGTTTAAGAAGGAGGTGCGGTAAGATGCCCAATATGTCTCCGAAAAAGAACGAAATGCCCACCCAGAGCGCGGAAGAGCGCCGGAGCAATTTCTCCGAGGTGGCCCTGGGCTATACCGAGGCCCAGGCCCTGGATGAGGCGCAGCGCTGCCTCAACTGCAAGAACCGGCCCTGCACGGAGGGCTGCCCCGTGAACGTCCATATCCCCGATTTCATCGCCAAGGTGGCGGCGGGGGACTTTGAGGGCGCCTACCAGGTCATCTCCCAGGACAGCAGCCTGCCCGCCGTCTGCGGCCGCGTCTGCCCCCAGGAGACCCAGTGCGAGAAGTACTGCGTCCGCGGCATCAAGGGCGAGAGCGTCGGCATCGGCCGGCTGGAGCGCTTCGTGGCGGACTGGCACAACGAGCGCGCCTCCGCCCCCGCGGAAAAGCCCGCCCCCAACGGCCACAAGGTGGCCGTCATCGGCTCCGGCCCCTCCGGCCTGACCTGCGCGGGCGACCTGGCCCGCAAGGGCTATGAGGTGACGGTGTTCGAGGCGCTGCACCTGGCCGGCGGCGTGCTGTCCTACGGCATCCCCGAGTTCCGTCTGCCCAAGCGCATCGTGCAGCAGGAGGTGGACGGCCTGAAGGCCCTGGGCGTGAAGATCGAGACCAACATGGTCATCGGCAAGGTCCTCTCCATCGACGAGCTGCTGGAGGAGTACGGCTTCGAGGCGGTGTTCATCGGCTCCGGCGCGGGCCTGCCTATGTTCATGCATATCCCCGGCGAGAACCTGCGGGGCGTCTGCTCCGCCAACGAGTTCCTCACCCGCATCAACCTGATGAAGGCCTACCGGCCCGGCGCGGACACCCCGCTGCAGGACCTGAAGGGCAAGCAGGTAGCCGTGGTGGGCGGCGGCAACGTGGCCATGGACGCGGCCCGCTGCGCCCGCCGTCTCGGCGGCGAGGTCACCATCGTCTACCGCCGCGGCATGGAGGAGCTGCCCGCCAGAGCCGAGGAGGTGGAGCACGCCAAGGAGGAGGGCATCGTCTTCCGCACCCTGACCAACCCCACCGCCCTGCACGGCGACGACGCGGGCAACGTCAGCTCCATGACCTGCATCCGCATGGAGCTGGGCGAGCCTGACGCCAGCGGCCGCCGCCGCCCCGTGGAGGTCCCGGGCAGCGAGCATACCCTGCCCGCCGACTGCGTCATCATGGCCCTGGGCACCACGCCGAATCCCCTCATCAAGTCCACCACCGCGGGCCTTGAGACCAACCGCAAGGGCGGTATCGTGGTGACGGAGGACGGCCTGACCAGCCGCGAGCACGTCTACGCCGGCGGCGACGCCGTCACCGGCGCGGCCACGGTCATCCTCGCCATGGGCGCCGGCAAGACCGCCGCCCGGGCCGTCGACCAAGCGCTGCGGGGCGAATGATCCGCCCGTAAGTACATACCGGCTAAAAAAGCGACGCCGCTTCGCGCATCTGCGCGAAGCGGCGTTTTTTTGCCTCCCGAGAGCCGGCCGCGGCGTTGGGCGGCAAAATTTTTGGAAAATGGGGCTTGACAAAGAGCGGCACAGGTTGTATGGTTAGTTACACAAGTAATGAACCAGTGAGGTGAAGCTATGAACGAACAGCTTTCAGCGGAGAAGTCCATCTATCTCCAGATCTGCGAGATGGTGGAGACGGACATCCTGCGGGGCGTCCTGCTGGAAGAGGAGCGGGCGCCCAGCACCAACGAGCTGGCCCGGCGCTACACCATCAACCCCGCCACCGCCGCCAAGGGCATCAACCTGCTGGTGGACGAGGGCATCCTGTACAAGCGGCGGGGCATCGGCATGTTCGTGGCGCAGGGGGCGGCGGAGAAGATCCGGCGGCGACGGCGGCGGGAATTCATGGACCAGCGTCTGGACGGGCTGCTGGCGGAGGCCCAGAGCCTTGGCATCAGCAGGGAAGAACTGATCGAAATGATCCGGGATAAAGGAGAGAAAAACGTATGAGTGTGTTGGAATGCAAGGGACTGACAAAGCAATACGGCGGCAAGACGGTGCTGGAGAACGTGGATCTGACACTGGAATCCGGCCGCATCTACGGCCTCATCGGGCGGAACGGCGCGGGCAAGACCACGCTGTTGTCCCTCCTCACCGCGCAGAACCCCGCCACGGGGGGCACGGTAACGTTGGACGGGGAGCGGGTCTGGGAGAACCGGGCGGCCCTGGGGCGGCTGTGCTTTGCAAGGGAGCTGAACATCTCCGCGGAGTCGGGGATCGCCTCCTACAAGGTGAAGGATTACCTCCGCTGCGCGGCCTGGTACTTCCCCCGCTGGGACAAGGAGATGGCGGAGCAGCTGCTGCGGCGCTTCGGCGTGGAGGAAAAGAAGAAGCTCGGCAAGCTCAGCAAGGGCATGCTGTCCATGGTGACCATCACGGTGGCGCTCGCGAGCAAGGCGGAGTTCACCTTCCTGGATGAGCCGGTGGCGGGCTTGGACGTCATCGCCCGGGAGGAGTTTTACAAGCTGCTGGTGGAGGAATACAGCGAGACGGGGCGGACCTTCGTGGTCTCCACCCACATTCTGGAGGAAGCCGCCGGCGTGCTGGAGGAGGTCGTCATCCTGGACAGGGGCCGGGTGCTGCGCCGGGCCGTGACGGAGGAACTGGTGGGCTCGGCCCGATTGGTCAGCGGCCGGGCGGAGGACGTGGACGCCGCGACAGAAGGGCTGGAGACCCACCGGCCGGAGCAGTACGGCCGGGGCAAATCCGTGACGGTGCTGCTGAAGGAGGGAGAGTCCCTCCGGGAGGGCTATGACGTGACGGTGCAGGGGATGACGCTGCAGAAGGTCTTCGTGGCGCTGTGCGGGGAGGAGGAGCGATGAGACTGCGGTTCTGGCTGCGGGAGGCGGGGAGCTGCCTGCTGGGCGGCGGGGCCATCGCCGTTTTCATTCCGCTGTTTTTCGGCCTGACGGACGGCGTGAAGTTTTACAACGTCCTGGCCATCGTGCCGGCCTACTTCTTGCTTGGGACAGGGCTGATAACGGCCATCGTCATGACCCAGGGCTTCAAGAGCAGCCTGCCGCTTAGCCTCGCCATGGGCTCCACCCGGCGGGAGAGCTTCTGGGGGCTGCAGGTGATGAAGTTCCTGCCGGACCTCATTGCCCTGCTGGCGGCCTGGTGTGTGTACTTTTTCTTCATCCCCGACCTGCTGGGGATGCTGTGGGCCATCGCGGCCGTGGTGTTCGCCGCCGTGGCGCTGGGCGATATGGTGGCCATGGCGAGCTACCGCTGGGGAAAGGTGGGCGCGATTTTGGCCACTATCGTGCTGGTGCTCTTCGGCGCCGCCATCGGCAGCTCGGTGAGCGTTGCGCTCAACGGCGGGGCCGAGTGGCTCTCGGGCCTCTTTGAGGAGCTGGACCCGCCCATGGCCGTCCTGTTCCTGACGGCGGCCGCGCTGGCGGCGGCGGATCTGGCGCTGGAGCGGCGGGTGCTTCAGAAATTTGAAGTGAGGATGTGAGACAGATGCTGCAATTGATACGAAAGGACTGGCGGAGATGCGTGGAGAACAGCGCCGTGGTCCTGAGCCTGGCCCTGTTCGGCGGAGCAGTGGGAGCGTTGATGCTCCGCCTGCTCATGGCGGGAGACGAGGTGCGCTGGCTGCCTCTCGGGACGCTGGTGAGTCTGGCGAGCCTGTTGATGGCTATGGTGGTCTTCCTCTCCGCGGTGCTCTCCACCCAGTACCAGCTGGCCCTCTCCATGGGCCAGCGGCGGCGGGATTACATCGGCGCGCAGCTGCTGTACACATTTCTCACCGCTCTCGCAGGCTGGGGCGTGGCCTGGCTCATCTATCAGGCGGAAAAGCTGGCCTATCCCCGGTTCTACCCCTGGACGGAGGGCATGGAGGCGGACGTGGGGATGGCGGTCATCTTCAGCTGGCAGATGGCGCTGGGCGCCGCCATAGCGGCCACGGTGGCGAGCTTCTTTGTGGGCGCGCTCTGTGCCCGCTACGGCAAAAAGGCCGGCGTCACGCTCTACATCCTCTTTCTGGCCTGCTGCCTCGGCGCCCCGCGCCTGGCGGAGTACATCGACTCCGAGAGCAATAACCTCATCAGCCGGGTCTGGTTCTGGCTGGCGGGGCTGCCGGCGGGGGCGCTGCTGGCCCTCGCGGCGGCGGTGCTGCTGGGGATGCTGCTCTTCGCCGTGCACGCCGCCATGGGGCAGGAGGTGCGGCTGTAGGGCCGGCTCCGGCGCGGCGCTTCCCCTGTAAAAGCCCATAAAAAGGCCCGGAGGACGTTTGTCCTCCGGGCCTTTTGCTGCAAAAGCGACTCAGAAATCGATCTCACCGTCCAGCAGGCGCAGGTCGTAGGGCTCGAACACCGCCTTGCGGTAAGCCTCCACGTCCAGCTTCACCCCGGTCCAGTCGGAGTGGATCTCGCCGGTCTGCTTGATGAGGATGTCGTAGAGAATGTCGTAGGTGACGCCGTTTTCGTCCGTCTCCACGATGGTGGAGTAGGGCAGGGTCTTGTGATAGGTCATGTGCAGGCCCTTGTACTCGAAATGGAAGCCGTTGCGCATGCGGCAGCCGTCCAGGCCCCGGTAGGTGAAGAGGCGCTTGAGGTCCTGCAAAATGGGGTCGTGCTCCTCCTCATACAGGTTCTCGGGCGTGGTCTCGGTGTAATCGTAGCGGTACTGGATGGGGATGCCGTACTTCCGGAAGCGCTCCGCGAAATCGGGGAGCTGCTCGGTGGGATAGTGCTTGTACAGCACGCAGTTGATGCGCTTGGGCGTGGCGATGCGGGCGATGATCTCGTCCGGGGACTCCTCCACATACTTCACCAGATGGCGGGAGATGTTGATGCAGGTGATCTTCTCCCGGTTCCGCTCGGTGAAGGCCAGCATCTCCTCCGCGCTGTGGCAGTGCTGCACGGGGAAGGTGGTGTTGATATACACCTTATGGGTGGAGGGGATACAGTCCAGCATCCGCTGCAGGGAGCCGAGGTTCGCAAAGGGCTCGCCCCCCGTGAAAACAAAATCGCAGCGGGGCGTGATCTCGTCCATGACACGGATGCTCTCGCAGATGCGTTCCAGGCTGAACGCGGAGGTGTCGGCGTACTCCTGCTTGTTGATGCAGAAGGGACAGTGGTTGTTGCAGTCGTACGGGACGAATATGGTGACGGTCGCGCCGCCTTCTCTGGTCTTATAAGGATTCATAGGATTGATCGAACCTTCCATCACATACTGTATTGCCCCGCAGCGGGGCGGTATAAAAGCGGGGGTCAGAGAACATCCTCTTTGATGTATCGAAAAGCCGCTTCCTCGCCCTGGTCCTTCAGCACGGTCAGCATGCGCCTGAGCAGCTCCGCCGTAGCGGGGTGGATGAGGATGCGGGGGAGGGAACGGACAAAATAGTCGTAGGGGTCGCTGTCGCGGTATTTCGCGCCGTGGTAGATCTTGCAGGCGGCGACGCGGTCGCAGAACATCTCCGCCACGTACTTCTTCGGCATCTCCACCGCCAGGATCTTTTCATTGGGGTCGGGGCTGAAATCCGTCCAGTACTCCGGGTGATGCTTGTTGCGGCCCTTGTGGTGCAGCCAGGCCAGGCTGTAGCCATTCTCCTGCCGCTCCGCGTCGTTGGGGCTGCGGTACCCGAGATAGTAGCGGCAGCCGGGAAGAAACTCCGAAGGGCTGTATTTGGAGAGGTCGTGGGCCAGGCCCTGCCGGTACAGGCCGAGACGGAAGCAGTACCGCATCACCAGGTGCCGGTGCCGCGTGATGGTCCTGAAGTGACCGATGGGATCCACAGCCGTCCCTCCTTCCGTGCCTGCTGCGGATGCCCGCCGCCGGAGAAGGACCCGCGGCAGCGGACAGTTTCATCTATTGTAGCATAGTTAGGAAAAAAATAGAATAATAATTTAAAAATAAACAATTTTTATCACAAAGAGGGGGAGAAGCCGTGCGGATCTGCATACTGGGAGGAGACGAGAGGTTCTGGCGCTTCCTCGACGCGCCGGGAGACTGGACCTTCTGCTCTGTGGAGGAGGCGGGCGTCTGCTATGACCTGGCGGTGCTGCTGCCTTCCGTGAGGCGGCTGGCGCGGCCGCTGCGGAGCCGGACGCTGCTGCTGTGGGAGGAGCACGCGGAGACGCTGCTGGGCAGCGCCCGGGGCGGGCAGGTGGTGAGCTGCGGCTTCGCGCCCTGCAACACCCTGACGCTGGCGAGCCTTGACCGGGGCCGGGCGGTGCTGACGGTGCAGCGGGAGCTGACACAGTGCGGCGGCGGCTCCGTCGCGCCCCAGGACATTCCCCTGCCGGAGAGCTGGGCGGTGCTGCCGCCGGAGCAGCAGCTCATGCTGGCGGGGCTGCGGCTGCTGCTGGGGACGCTGCCGTGAGCAGCGGCCCGCTTCCGGACAGACAAAATGCGCGGCCCTTAAGGCCGCGCATTCTGCCGTCTGATCCTTTCCCGCGCCGGGAAGGCATCGGGGTTCTCGGACCGCTTTTGGCTCGTTACAGGTTCTTCTCGTAGGCCTCGATCATCTTCTTGACCATCTGGCCGCCGACAGAGCCGGCCTCGCGGGAAGACAGATCGCCGTTGTAGCCGTCCTTCAGGTTGACGCCGACTTCGTTGGCGGCTTCCATCTTGAACTTATCCATGGCGGCACGGGCCTCGGGAATATTAATGGTGTTCTTCTTGCTGGACATATTGATTTTCTCCTTTAACACTGTGTGGGTTTCGCGGCTTCCCGCCGCGGGGACAACGCCTTCTTGCGGCGTCGTGACCATAGCATTTGCGAAAGGCGGCGGGATATGCGACGGCGGGGCTGGTAAGTTTTGCGCCGAAAAATGCGGACAAAAAACCGGCAGAATAGAAAAGGGGACCGGGCGGCGCGTGGGTTTTTCCCCCGAAGCGTGTATAATGAGACAAAAAGAAGCTTATCACAGCGGGGAGGCGAGGGCGTGCGGGAGCAGGAGATCATAGCGGCTATCCGGGCGCGGGAGGAGCAGGGCGCGGAGGCGCTGCTGCGGCATTACGGCCCGCTGCTGCGGTATGTCATCGCGCCCATCCTGCCGGACGCGCAGGACCGGGAGGAGTGCGTGTCCGAAGCGGCCATGCGGGTCTGGGACGGGATCGGACAGTACGACCCCGGGCGGGGGAGCTGGACCGCCTGGCTCACCACCGTCGCCCGCAACGCGGCGCTGAACCATGCGAGACGGAACAGGCGGCGTGCGGCGGAGGGCGAGCTGCCGGAGGAGACGCCCTCCACGGCACCGACCCCGGAGGAGGAACTGCTCCGGCGGGAACGGCAGGAGGCGCTGTGCCGCGCCTTACAGCAGCTCTCTTCCGGAGAGCGGGCGCTGTTCTACCGGAAATACTACTACTTACAGCCCACCGCCCAGATCGCCGCCGAGCTCGGCATGACGGAGCGGGCGGTGGAGGGGCGGCTGTACCGTTTGAAAAGGCGGCTGCGCAGGATGCTGGGAGGTGAAGACCATGCGTGACCATACCTGGGAGTCTGCGGATGAGCGGGAGTTTGACGCCATGCTGGAAAACAGCCTGCCCGAGCTGCCTCCGGCGGAAGTGGTGCAGCAGGTCACCCCCTGGCGCAGGGCCATGAACCGGGTGCTGGTGGGTCTTGCCCTGAACACCATTACGCTGGAGTTCTGTGGACTGCAGTATATCCTGCCTGCCGCCGGACTGCTGCTGATGCTGCTGGGCCTGCGGAGCCTGCGGGGCGAAAACCGGTGGCTTCAGGGCTGTTTTATCCTCACCGTGGTGAAAGCGGCCTGCTTTTGGCCGCTGCTGGTGCTGAACGCCACCATCTACCGGGGCGCGGTATACGACGGGCCCGGCTTCGTGGCCCGCATCACGCTGGAGGGGGCGCTGATGCTGCTCTTTTACTTCTGCTTCTGGCGGGGCCTCCGGTCCGTGCGGCAGAAGGCGGGGCTGCCGGGCCGCGCCGGCGGCGCTGCGGCGCTGCTGGTTTGGTATGTGGCGATGATCCTGCTGGCCCTGTGGTGTATGTGGCAGGGCGGCGGTCTGGCGTCTGCCCTGGTGATGCTGCTCGCCTACATTTTCATTATCCGCAGCCTGTTTGGGCTCTCCAGAGAGCTGGACGAGGCGGGCTACGCCATACAGCCCCTCCCCGTCCGGGTGACGGACAGCGCGATGGTGGGGATCATCCTGGGCGTCCTCGCGGCGGGGATCGCCTGCGGCTACCTGTTTTTCAGCAGCTATCCCATGGACTGGCGGGCGGCGGAGCCCTCCACGGACGCGGAGGCGGCGGAGGTCAGGGCGCAGCTGCTCGATCTCGGCTTCCCTGAGGAGGTGCTGAACGACCTCTCGGAGGAGGATGTACTGGCCTGCGCAGGCGCGCGGAAGGTGCTGGTGCGGACAGATGACCTTCCTCTTGACGAGAACGGAGGATACATGGTGGCGGAAACGCAGGCGGACGGCTCCGAGGAGGAGCGGATGGTCTACGACGTCAAGGAGCTTCGCCTCACCGGCGTGGCCGTGGCCCTTTCCGGGGAGCGGTGGAGGGTCTTCCACCACTTCCTCTGGACGGTGGATCCCGGCTTTTACGGCACGGAGGCGCTGCTGGTGTATCCCGACTATTTCCTTGACGGCTGGACGCTGGCCGGGAACATTTCGGGGCGGCTGCTCTATGAGCGGGCGGGACAGACCTATACCGCGGCGTATGACAGCATAGAGAGCATGTCCTATACCGGCAACCGCTTCTTTTTTGAGGGCGATCCTGTGCCGAGGCAGGTGTTTGCCAACTTCTCCCTGCCCCGGGAGGGGACGGGGAAGCGGGGCTATGTTGCCTATGAGGTGCAGTCGAAGGAGGGCGCCGTGACCTACCACACCTGCCTCGCCGGGTATATGCACCAGGTGAGCTGGATGCAGTATCCGGTGCGGACCGCCATGGAGGAAAGCCTGGATTCCTCCTGGCTCGGAGGCGCTTTCAAGATGATAGGCCCCGGAAAGGCGTACGTCGAATGGGTCGAGGACGCCGGCGCGGCAGAGGGCTGAGCGCCCGGGGCCTGGAAAGACCCGCATGAAAAAAGAGACTTTCCCACACCTGGGAAAGTCTCTTTTCGCGCGGTACGGGCCGCGCGCTTCCTTATTTTAATATGGAGAGGTTCTCCGCCGGCTCAGCGGCCCTGGCGGATGCGGGTGAGGTAGCCCTCCAGCATCAGCGAAGCGGCCACCGCGTCCACCACCTTCTTGCGCTGTTTGGCGTTTTTGCCGCTGGTCATGAGGATGTTGTGGGCGTCGATGGTGGTGCGGCGCTCGTCCCAGAGGGTGACGGGCAGGGCTGTCTCCGCGCGGAGCAGCTCCGCCAGCTCCTCCGCCTTCTGCGCCCGGGGACCCAGGCTGCCGTCCATGTTCTTGGGATAGCCCAGCACCAGCTCCGACACGCTGTATTCTTCGATCAGGCGGCGGATCTCCGATACCACCTGCTCGCGGCGGTAGGCGTTGATGACGGTGGTATAGCCGGCGATGGTGCAGGTGGCGTCCGAGATGGCGACGCCGGTGTGCGCGTCGCCGTAGTCGATGGCCATGATGCGCATAAAGCTCCTCCTGTTCCTTGATGCGACCATCATACCACAGGGTGGGCGGCGCTGGCAAGGAGGGCGTTCCGGACAGAGGGAAAGACCGAAAAAAAGAGAAATTTTTCGCAAAAAAGCGTTGACGGCATGGACAGGATATGCTAATATGTATCTTACCTGTGAAAAGGGGCTTTCTTTTTGTGCGCTTTTTTCGCTTTCGGCGCCCCGGGAGAAAACCCTTTAATTTGAGGCAGGGAGGCAAGGTATCAGCGGGAAACCGGGTGATATCAATTTATAAGGAGGTGCCGTTAACATGCGTGTGAAGATCACTCTCAGATGCAACGAATGCAAGAACAGGAACTACAACACGGTCAAGAACAAGAAGAACGATCCGGATCGTCTGGAAATGAACAAGTATTGCCCGTTCTGCAGAAAGCACACCGTCCACAGCGAGACCAAGTAAAGGAAGGGTATTGCAAATGGCAGAAGAAAAGAAGAAGGATCGCGGCCGCTGGTTCCGCGAGATGAAAAGCGAACTGAAAAAGGTCATTTGGCCCGACAAAAAGACCGTCCTGAAGAACACCGGCACCGTGCTGCTCTGCTCCCTCGTCATCGGCGTGTGCATCTGGGTGTTCGACTATGTGGCGGCGTCCGGCCTGAATCTGCTGCTTTCCGCTTTCGGCGGCTAAGTGAGGAGACGACATGTCTGATAACGCGAAATGGTACGTCGTCCATACCTATTCCGGGTATGAGAACGCCGTCAAGGCCAGCATCGAAAAGTTCGTCACCAACCGCGGCATGGAGGACATGATCCTGCAGATCGAGATCCCCCTGGAACACGTCACCGAGGTGACGGACAGCGGCGCCATGAAGGAAGTGGACCGCAAGGTCTTTCCCGGCTATGTGCTGATCAAGATGGTCATGACGGACGATACCTGGCACCTGATCCGCAACATCCGCGGCGTCACCGGCTTCGTCGGCTCGGCCAACAAGGCCATCCCCCTGACGGAGGAAGAGGTGGCCGCGCTGAAGGTGGAGCCCAACGAGATCGTCGTCAATTACTCTGTGGGCGACCGGGTCCGCATCGCGGACGGCCCCCTGGAGAGCTTCATGGGCGTGGTGGACAGCATCGAGCCCGAGAAGAACAAGGTCTGCGTGGTGGTGTCCATGTTCGGACGGGAAACCCCTGTCGAGCTGGAGCTCGACCAGGTGGAAGTCGTGAAGTAAGCGGCGGAAGCACGCCGCATACGAAGCCGGGCACGGCCCGGCGCAAGTGGGAGAGACCTGTCGCGTCTCGCCAAAAGCGGTCTCCGGCATAGGGCCGGCCGCTACCACATTTTTATGAAGGAGGTGCCTCTTTATGGCACAGAAGATCACCGGTTACGTGAAGCTGCAGATCCCTGCAGGCAAAGCAACTCCCGCTCCCCCCGTTGGCCCCGCCCTCGGCCAGCACGGCGTGAATATCGCCGCCTTCACCAAGGAATTCAACGAGCGCACCAAGAACGACATGGGCCTGATCATCCCTGTGGTGATCACCGTCTATTCCGACCGTTCCTTCACGTTCGTCTGCAAGACCCCTCCCGCGGCCGTCCTCATCAAGAAGGCCTGCAACATCGAGTCCGGCTCCGGCGTCCCCAACAAGACCAAGGTCGCCAAGATCTCCAAGGCCGACGTCCAGAAGATCGCCGAGACCAAGATGCCCGACCTCAACGCCGCTTCCCTTGAAGCCGCCATGAGCATGATCGCCGGCACCGCGCGCTCCATGGGCGTCGTGGTGGAAGACTGAAAGAGGAGGGTGTGAACGATGTTTAGAGGTAAGAAATATCAGGAGAGCATGAAGCAGATCGACCGCAGCGTGCAGTACGAGGCGGCCGACGCCATGGCTCTCATCTGCAAGACCGCTTCCGCCAAGTTCGACGAGACCGTCGAGCTGCACGTCCGCCTGGGCGTGGACGGCCGTCACGCCGACCAGCAGGTCCGCGGCGCCATCGTCCTGCCCCACGGCACCGGCAAGACCGCCCGCGTGCTGGTCTTCGCCAAGGGCGATAAGGCCGACGCCGCCCGCGAGGCCGGCGCCGACTATGTGGGCGATATGGACATGGTGGAGAAGATCCAGAAGGAAAACTGGTTCGACTTCGACGTGGTCGTCGCTTCCCCCGACATGATGGGCGTGGTGGGCCGTCTCGGTAAGATCCTGGGCCCCAAGGGCCTGATGCCCTCCCCCAAGTCCGGCACCGTGACCCCCGACGTGGCCAAGGCCGTGCGGGAAGTCAAGGCCGGTAAGGTGGAGTACCGTCTGGACAAGACCAACATTATCCACTGCCCCATCGGCAAGGTCTCCTTCGGCCCTGAGAAGCTGACCGAGAACT